>NZ_JBHTND010000024.1:0-67926 GCF_042679825.1 Methylobacterium marchantiae
CGGAGGTCACCGGGCCGGACGGCATGGCCGGGGCGACCGGCTCGAGGGCGGCCTGCGCACCGAGGCCGGCGCGGCTGCCGCGGCTCGGTCCGTCGAGGCGCGACGAGCTGCAGGCACCGAGGCTTGCGGCAAGGGCGACGAGGGCAACGGTCGACAGGAACTGACGCGGCATCGATTTCTCTTCCCGGCAGGGACATCGGCAATAGGCCGCTGCGTCACCGGCAATTGCGCTGACGGCAAGGCAATCCGGGAGGCATGAGAGGGGAAAGGTGCCTCGCCTCGGCTTTTCGGACCTTGTGTGGCTGCAGGGCCGCAATCGCGGTAGCGCCGTGCCCCCTGCCCCGTGGCGTCAGCGTCCGGGCGCGATTCCGTCGATGGCGAGCCGCAGGTGCTTGGGACCGCGCAGGGCCGCCCCCGGGCGATAGGGCGGCGGATCGTCGACGAGGCGCGGATGGGTGAGGCGCTGCGCCAGGGCCACCAGGGCCGCCTCCGCCTCGAACCGCGCCAGCGGCGCCCCGGCGCAGTAATGGAGGCCGCCGCCGAAGCCGAAATGACGGATGTCGGGCCGGTCCGGGTCGAACCTGTCCGGGTCCTCGAACACCGCCGGATCGCGATTGCCCGAGGCCAGCAGGAGCACGATGTCGGCGCCTTCCGGGATCGTGGTGCCGGCGATGTCGA
This sequence comes from Methylobacterium marchantiae, assembly GCF_042679825.1. NCBI lineage: Bacteria > Pseudomonadati > Pseudomonadota > Alphaproteobacteria > Hyphomicrobiales > Methylobacteriaceae > Methylobacterium > Methylobacterium marchantiae. Next base: position 679 of record NZ_JBHTND010000024.1, read on the forward strand.
TGGCGTTCAGGGCGCGCCGCGTCCGGAAATGCACCGGCGGGTCGTAGCGCAGCATCTCCTCGATCAGGCGCGGGGCGAGGTCCGGCTCGCAGGCGAGGCGCGCGAGGATGTCGGGGTGGCGCACCAGGGCCAGCATGCTGTTGGCGATGAGGTTCACGGTTGTCTCGTGCCCGGCCACCAGCAGCAGGATCGCGGTGGCGATGAGGTCGTACTCGCCCATCCCCGGCCCGGCCTTGCCGCCGAGGCCCGACAGCATGTCGTCCTGCGGATGCCGGCGCTTCTCCTTGATGAGGCCGGCCATATAGGTCGAGATCTCGTCGAACGTCGTGATGTTGGCCGCGCGCGCCTCCGCGTTCCCGAGATTGTCGGGCTCCAGCGCCGAGGCGAGCTGCGTCGCCCAGCCGTGGAATTGCGGCTCGTCCTCGCGCGGGATGCCGAGCATCTCGCAGATCACCGTCACCGGCAGCGGGTAGGCGAGGTCTTCGACGAGGTCGATGCGCGTCGCGCCGGCCTGCTTGTCCAGCAGCTCGGAGACCAGGACATGCGAACGCTCGCGCATGGCGTGGACCCGCTGGGGGGTGAACTGCCCCATCACGGCGCCGCGCAGGGTGTCGTGGTCCGGCGGGTCGCGGAAGATGAAGGGGCGATGGGTGTTGGTGACGTGGTTCTTCACCGGGTTGACGATCCAGTCCGAGAGCGGGTTGCCCGTGCGCGGGCGCTCGCTCGGCGGCAGGGTCTCGGAGCTGATCCGCGGATCGTGCAGGAGGCTGGCGATCGCCGCATGGGTCGAGGCCACGTAGGTGCCGTCGTCCTGGCGGGAGACCGGGGTCTCGCGCAGGCGGGCGTAGAGCGGATAGGGGTCGGCCCGGTTGGCCTCGTCCTTGACCGCCTCGAACAGGCGTCCGGTCTTCATGGGGCGGTCCGTTCCTCGGGAAAGTCCGGCGCCAGCACCGCGAGACTGTGTTCGTCGGTTCCGCCGCGGATCGGCGGAAACGGCGCGCGGGCGGCGATCCGCTCGGCATAGGCCGGGAGCCAGCGGGCGGAATCGAACGACACCGCCGCGATGCAGCGGCCCTCGCGGCCGTAGACGACGACGAAGCGCCCCTCCTTCGGGCTCCCCTGCGCGAAGACCATGGAATCGGCACCCTGCGTCAGCCCCACGGACTTGATGGTGATGCTCCCTTGCGACGACCAGAAGGCCGGCATCTCGGCATAGGCCGCGCCTGAGGCCGCTCCGGCGAGGAGGCGGCCGGCATGCTCGCCCTGCGCCACCGCATGGCCCCAATGCTCCAGGGCGACGGGGCGGCCGTCATAGAGCGGATGGGGAAAGCGCGCCACGTCGCCGGCCGCCGCGATGGACCTGTCGGGCCGTCCCTCCGTATCGAGGACGTGGCCGGCCTCGTCGCAGGCGATGCCGCCGGGACCGGCATCGAGCCCGGAGCCGTGCAGCCATTCGGTGTTGCGCACGGCGCCGAGCGCCACCACCACGAGATCGGTCTCCACGCTCGACCCGTCGCCGAGCACCGCCCGGACCACCCGTCCCGAGGCATCGCCCTCGAGCCGCTCGACCTTGGTCCGGCTGCGCAGGTCGACACCGAGCGCCCGGTGCAGGGCGGCGACGATCTCGCCCACCGGCTGCCCGAGGATGCGCGCCAGCGGCGCCGGTCCCGGATCGATCAGGGTGACGGGCAGATCGAGCGCCCGGCAGGAGGCCGCGACCTCGCAGCCGATGAAGCCGGCGCCGATGACGAGGACGCGCTTCGGGCCGGCGGCCAGCGCCCGCCGCAGCGACGCGGCATCGTCGCGTCCGCGCAGGGTGTGGATTCCGACGAGCCCGGCCTCGGCGGGGTTCGGCCAGGAGCGCGCACGCGAACCGGTGGCGATGAGCAGGCGGTCGTAGGGAAGCGTCGCGCCGTCGGCGAGGCGGATCCTGCGGGCCTGCCTGTCGAGGCCGATGGCGGCGATGCCGAGCCGCCACTCGGCCTCCAGTGCGTGGAGGTTCGGCAGCAGCGTCGCCTCGGGCGCGACCGCACCGGTGAGCGCGGCTTTCGAGAGCGGCGGCCGGTCGTAGGGGCGGTGCGGCTCGTCGCCGACGAGGGTCAGCGTGCCGGCAAAGCCCGCGCGGCGCAGGGCCTCGGCGCCGCGCAGACCCGCGAGGGAGGCGCCGACCACCACCGCATGCCCGTCGCTCATCGCGGTTCCTCGACCCGGATCGCCTGGACCGGGCACGAGACCCGCGCTCGCTCGATGGCGAGCCGCGCGGAGGCCGAGGGTGCTGGATCGTAGAACAGGGCCTCGCGGCCGTGCAGCGCGAAGTGCTCCGGTGCCGCGTAGCAGCACTGCGCATAGGCCTGGCAGCGATTGAGATCGACGGTGACGCGGAGGGGTGGCGAGGCGGTCGGCGGAGAAGAGAGGTCGGACATGAGGCTCGCTGAGGGAAGTCCCTCCGACAAGGCCCGCGCCGGGCCGAGGTTCCGCTTCAGCGGCCGCGAGTGCGCATCGGTCGCGTCACCGCATCATCGCGGCGCCACAACGTCGAGGGTGCGGTGCATCACCAGGGCATCGACCAGCCCGAGCGTCGGATGCCGGAACGCCTCGGGCAGGCGGGCGAGTTCGCGGAAGCCGAGGCTCTTCCACAGGGCGACCGCGCGGGTGTTGCTGGCGACGACGAAGTTGAACTGCATCGCCCGAAAACCCTGGCGGGCGGCGGTCTCGAGGGCATGCCGCCCCATGGCCCGGGCGACGCCGCGCCCGGCCGCGGCGGGATGGGTCATGAAGCCGGCATTGGCCACATGCGCCCCGCCGCCCTGCTGGTTCGCCTTCAGCATAGAGGTTCCGAGCACCCTGCCCTCGTCGACCGCGACGAAGACCTGGTTTCCGGGCGCGAACCAATAGGCCAGCATGGAATCGCGGGTGCCGTCGCGCGGCAGCACATAGGTCTCGCCGGCCCGGATCACCGGTTCGAGGATCGACCAGACCGCGTCGGCATCGCCGGGTTCCGCCGGGCGGACGAGGAGAGGCGCCGTCATGTCGTTCCGATCCGTCCCCAGCCGGGAAGCTTGAGCGCCGGACGGCGCAGGTCGAGCCCCGCGACGAGGCCCAGCAGATTGACCTCGATCCCCTCGACCCAGCCGAGGGTGATCCCGGCATAGCCGCCGAGGGTCACCCGGATGCCGGTGCCGCTCGGCGTGCGCTCGACGATGCGGCCGGGCGGGGCCCAGTCCTTGCCGAGCGCCGTGGGCGGCAGGGTCGCCTGCGGCTCCGGCAGGCGGGCGAGGACATGGGCGGAGAAGCTGTTCGAGTTCGGTCCGGGCCAGGCCTGGTAGGTCCCGAGCGCCCGGTAGGGATAATCGGCCACCGCCGCGCGGATCGCCGGGATGGCGCGGGCCGCCTCGTCCCCGTCGAGGGCGAGAACGGTCTGCGGATCGTTGCCGAACCAGCGCCCGTCCGCGGCCCAGCCATCGGTGCGCACGGGCATCCCCCAGCCGACCACGTCGTAGCGGGTGTAGCGGGCGGCACCCGCCGGCTTGACCACGATCCAGCTGTGATGGGCGAAGATCCCGCGCCAGCGCCCGACCCGCGCCGCATAGACCCGGACGAGCGCCGGGTCCGATGCCTTGGGCGGGTTCAGCAGCCCGGCGCTCGACCAGTCTGCCACGGACCAGTCCGCCGCCCCGCCGCCGCGCACCATCCACCACAGGGCGTGGGTGCCGAGCGGCAGCAGGAACAGGCCGAGCAGGACGAGGCCGAGGACGCGGAGGGTCGAGCCGAGAAGAGAGAGGGAGATCACGAGGGGAGATGTTTGCCGGCGCGGTGCCTCATGCAAGCTCCGCCTTCGTCGCAGGTGCGGCATTCCCAGCCGGCGACGACCGTCGCCCCAATGATGCAGCGCGGCAACAGCCGGCTCCCAACCCGCGCCGCCGCCCGCCGACCCCCTTGCAGGAGCGGAGCGGCTCGGCAATGAAACATTATAACATACTTATTTCGGGGCGTGATGCGGATGAGACGATCGGGAATCTGGCTGGCCGGGACGATGCTGTCCGGCGCGGGTCTCGCCTCCGCGTCGATGATCGGCCCCGTGATCGCGCAGCAGGCCGAGGCGACGCTCTCCGAACTGACGGTGACCTCCGCGAGCCCGATCATCGCCGCGCCGCGCGCCACCACCGCGTCGGGCTTTCCCACCGGCGTGCTGCCGGTGGTGACCAGCACCTTCTCGCCGGTCACGGTGGTGACGGCCGAGCAGATCGCCCGCGACCAGCCCCGCACCCTCGGCGACGCCCTGATGGACAGGCCCGGCATCTCGGCCTCGACCTATGCGCCGGGAGCCGCAAGCCGGCCGATCATCCGCGGCCTCGACAACAACCGGGTGCGCATCCAGGAGAACGGCGTCGGCATCCAGGACGTGTCGGAGCTCGGCGAGGATCACGGTGTTCCGATCAACCCGCTGGTGACGAACCGGATCGAGGTGATCCGTGGCCCCGCCTCCCTGCGCTACGGCTCGCAGGCGATCGGCGGCGTGGTCAGCGCCGAGAACAACCGCGTCCCGACCTTCATCCCCGCCGGCGGCATCTCGGGCCAGGCCACCACCGGCTATTCCTCCGTCGACAACGGTCGGCTCGGTGCGGTCAGCGTCGATGCCGGAGGCCAGAACGTCGCGATCCATGCCGACGGTTTCCGCACCGCCGCCGACAGCTACAACACCCCGGCCGGCATCCAGCGCAATTCCGCCAACGAATCGCAGGGCGGCGCGGTGGGTATGTCGTTCATCGGCGACCGCGGCTTCGTCGGCCTGTCCTACAGCCATTACGACGCGCTCTATCAGATCCCCGGCGGCGGCTCGGCGGAGAGCCGCACCCGCCTCGACCCGAACCAGGACCGGCTTCTCGCACGCGGCGAGTACCGCCCCCTGGAGGGGCCGTTCGAGGTGATCCGTTTCTGGGCCGGCGGCTCGGTCTACCGGCACAACGAGACCGGGATCGGCGAGGACGGGATCGACGGAATCCAGGCGACGTTCAAGAACCGCGAGGCCGAGGGCCGGGTCGAGCTGCAGCACGTGCCGGTGGCCCTCGGCTTCGGCACGCTGACCGGGGCGCTCGGCCTGCAGACAGGCCGGCGCACCATCGGCACGTCCGGGGAGGCCGGCGGTCTTCTCGCGCCGACGGATTCGCGCAGCAACGCCGTCTACCTGTTCGAGGAGATCGCCGTCGGCAACGGTCTGCGCTTCCAGGGGGCTGGGCGGATCGAGGGCGACCGCTCCACCGGCACCGCCTCGATCTTCCCCGGCGACTACCTGCCGGTGGACGGGCAGGACCCTCTCTCCTACGGCCGCAGACGCTCCTTCGCCCCGAAGAGCCTGAGCTTCGGCGCCCTGCAGGACCTGCCCAACGGCTTCGTCGCGAGCCTCAACGGCTCCTATGTCGAGCGCGCGCCCACCGCCTTCGAGCTGTATTCGCGCGGACCGCACGACGCCACGGAGACGTTCGAGATCGGCGATTCCAACCTCAAGAAAGAGAGCGCGCGCACCGTCGAGGTCAGCATCCGCCGCGCGGAGGGCCCGTTCCGCCTTGACGCCACCGGCTATTACACGCGCTATACCGGCTTCATCTACAAGCGCGAGACCGGCATCGGCTGCGGCGACGACTTCGCCTCCTGCGGCAGCGACGACGAGTTGCAGCAGATCGTCTACTCGCAGCGCAACGCCGCATTCTACGGCGCCGAGATCGGCGCGCAGCTCGATCTCCTGCCGGTGGGGAACGGATTCGCCGGAATCGAGGCGCAGTACGATTTCGTCCGCGCGCAGTTCGACGACGGCTCCTACGTGCCCCGCATCCCGCCGCACCGCCTCGGCGGCGGCGCCTTCATCCGGGCCGACGGATGGTATGCCCGCGTGAACCTGCTCCACGCCTTCGCCCATCTCGAGACCGCGCCCCTGGAGACGACGACGCCGGGCTACAACGACCTGCGCGCCGAGATCAGCCATACCAGGGCCCTCGACCGGACCCTCTACGGCGCCAGCGAGATCACCTTCGGCCTCCAGGGCCGCAACCTCCTCGACGACCGGATCCGCAACTCGGCCTCGTTCAAGAAGGACGAAATCCTGCTGCCCGGCCGCAATGTCCGGCTGTTCCTGACGGCACGGTTCTGAGAGCGTCAGGGGTCTCCGGGATAGGCGGGAGGGGCCTGCCGGCGGCGGCCGGATGCGGTGGTGGGCCTTTATCTGCCCGCCCGGCGGCAAAGCGTGCTAGAAGAGTCCCAACCCCGCACGAACCCGTGCCCTGGGCAAACCCATGAGGCCCAAGTGGCGAATGCGTTCAAGAGTGGTGCGTCCCAATCGCGCACCACCAACGATTTCAACGAGAGGGCCAAGCAGCTCTCCGAGCGGCTCGGCGCCATCGAGAAGCCCGCGCAGATGAAGCGCGGCAACGCTCCGCGTCGCTCGTTCAAGGCCGGTCCCCGCCCGGAAGCGGATACCGAGCCGAAGGGTGAGGTCGAGGCCACGTCCGAGAAGGACGAGGGCGAGGCGGAAGCCGAGGCCTGAGGCCGCCTCCCCGGATCACGCATCCGGGACGCGTCCCAGTCACGCCAAGGGCTCGGATCGCAGGACCGGACGAGAGATCCGGCGCCGCGATCCGAGCTCTTGGCGCTTTTCGTCCGACGAGGCGGTCCTCACGGGTGAGGGCCGCCGCATACAGTGTGTCGGGCCTCTATCGGCGAGTGATCACCGACGCGCCTTGGCCTTGCGGGCGGCGTAGCGCGCGTCGCGCTGGGCCTTCTTCTCGGCGAGGTCGATGGCCTTGCGTTCGGCGGCGATGCGCGCCTCTTCCTCTTCGCGGGCGATCTGGGCGGCGAGTTCCGCCTCTTCGCGGGCCCGCTTCTCTTCGGCGGCCTTCTTCTCGGCGGCGATGCGGGCGGCCTCGCGCTCGCGTGCTCTCTCTTCGCGGGCACGGGCGACCTCGGCGCGGGCCTGGGCCTTTGCGATCATGTCCGGGTCATCCGCCGGGGGACGGGCCTTGAATTTTTCCAGCAGCATCTGCTTGGCGCTGGCGGAGTTCTTACGGCGGTCGTCGAAATTCCTGTAGTCGAAGGCGCTCATCTGACCTTTCTCATGTGTGCGTCTCGGCCCGATCCGCGACTGGAAGCACGCGGCGCGAAGCCTTGCCGGGAATCATCGAAGTTCGGGGTTGGGTCGAATCGGAAAGCCAATGCCTCACGATCCGGCCGGAATCAACAGAAGCCGCCCCTGGTAGGGCGGCTTCTTTCACACGTGTTGAACGAAGGCCTCACCCGTGGGGCCCTCGCCGGGCCCCGGCCTCAGGCGGCCTGGAGGTTGCCGGCCGATTGCTTGCCCGTGCGGCGGTCGTTCTCGATCTCGTAGGAGACTTTCTGCCCCTCGATGAGGTTGCGCATGCCGGCGCGCTCCACGGCCGAGATATGGACGAACACGTCCTTGCCGCCGTCATCCGGCTGAATGAAGCCGTAGCCCTTGGTCTCGTTGAACCATTTCACGGTGCCCGTGCTCATGGTGGTGTCCTTCTCGCCGTCGGGAGGAACGCGATTGCAGCCGTCGCGGCCTCGTCTCGAATGGGGTGTGGAGGGGCCTCTCGGGCCGCACAGCTTTGCTCGCGGCCGACAGGGCGCAGGGTCTCGGAGATGCGATGGGATCGAAGCGACGGCCCGCGGCAGTTCTGCAGCGACTGCTGGGCGTGCGACCCGGAATGAACCGGCGGGGGATCGTGGAAGACAAGGTCCGATAGGTGAAAGTTAGGTTGCCTGCGATGCTCAGACAAGGCTCCCGGCCGTTCCCGGTTCCCGACCGGGCCCGCGATTTCCATCGGTGAAGCGAGCCGACTGAATGACGGGCGGTCCCCGCTGCGGCACCGCCCGAGGTTGCCCTGGCGGGAGGCGGCGGCTAGGCTTGCCACTCTGCGACATGAGGCGAGGAACGACCTTAACGACCCGGTGAGGGGTCGTCACGGAAGGTTGACCGGCATCGAAGCGGGGGCGGGATGACGGAGTCGAAGGCCGGTGGGCAAACATCGGGGCGAAGCGGGGGGGTCCCGTCGCCGCGGATGACGGGAGCCGGGCCGGCGGGATCACCGGTGGGTCGTGCTTCGTGAAGTTTGACAAGCGTGATGCGAAGGCCAGGGGCCTGAGGCACGGCTGTGCGGGCGTGGTTCTGGCCGTCATCGGCGGCGTGTCGATGAGCGCCCTCGCCTGCTCGCCCGCGGCGGCCTTCGACCTGTTCGGCCTGTTCGGCTCCGAGGAGGAGCCGCCGGCGCCGAACCGCGAATCCGTCCCCTATTCGGTCAAGTTCCAGGGTATCGAGGACGAGGACGTGCTGCAGGCCCTGCAGGACACCTCGACGCTCTATCGCCTGCGCCAGGACGCTCCGCCAGACGGCGAGGGCATCGTGCGGCGGGCCGAGGCCGACATCCGCCGCCTGGCCGACGTGCTCTCGGGCTACGGCTATTACCAGGGCAAGGTCGCCATCCGCATCGACGGGGTCGAGCTCTCCGGCGAGGCCTCGATCGCCGCCGCGGCGCGGGCCGCCGAGGGCGCGCGGGCCCGGACCCTGGTGCCGGTCAAGATCGTGGTCGATGCCGGCCCCCTCTACACGCTCCGCTCGGTGGCGGCCTCCGATCCGCGCGGGAACGAGTTCCCGGCCGAAGTGCTGCCCGAGCGCTTCACCCGGGTGGGCGACGACGTCCCCGCCCGCTCGGCCACGGTGCTCGCCCGCGAGGCGAAGATCGTCGATCGCTTCCGCGCGCTGGGCCATCCCTTCGCCAAGGCGGTCTCGCGCGATCCCGTGGTGGACGACACCGCCCACGTCATGGACGTGCGCTTCACCATCGATCCCGGCCCGATCGCCGGGATGGGCGAGGTCGCCGTGCGCGGCACCACCGGCATCGACCCGGCCGTGGTCCGCTCCTTCATCTACAGCGAGCCGGGCGATCCCTATTCGCCCAAGGCCGTGGCCGATATCCGCCGGTCGGTGGCGAAGGTCGAGGCCCTCGGCTCCGTCCGGGTCCGCGAGGGCGAGACGCTCGACCCGCAGGGCAACCTGCCGATCTTCGTCGACGTGACCGAGCGCGACCGCAACCTGATCGGCGTCTCGGCCCGCTATTCCACGGTCGATGGTCCGGGCATCCGCGCCTATTACGCCAACCGCAACCTGTTCGGCGGCGGCGAGACCCTGCGGCTCGACGCCGACATCTACTATCTCGGCAACGACCTCTACGCGAAGCAGCGCAAGGCCGCCGGCATCGACTCGAACGGCCTCGGCGGCCGGATCTCCGCCACCTTCGTCAAGCCGGCCTTGTGGGGCACCCGCAACGATCTGGTGGCCAACGTCTTCGCCGGGCGCGAGGCGCAGCAATCCTACGTCTCGGACGCGGCCGGCGGCACGGTGGGCATCCGTCACCGCTTCTCCGACACGTTCTTCGCGCAGATCGGCATCGACGGTCAGGCCGGCCGCTCGCAGGATGCCCTCGGCAAGGTCGATTACCGCCTCGTCGGCGTGCCGCTCTCGGTCTCCTACGATTCCACCGACAACCTCCTCGATCCGACCCAGGGGTTCCGCGCCACCGCCTCGGTGACCCCCTATGCCGGGTTCCTCGGCTCCGATCCCTCGATCTTCGTCGCCAAGGCGCAGGGCTCGACCTATTACGCGCTCGACGACGAGGCCCGCTACATCCTCGCCGGCCGCGTCGGCTTCGGCTCGATCTCGGGAGCGGCGCTCGAGGACATCCCGGCCAACATCCGGTTCTTCGCCGGCGGCGGCGGCTCGGTGCGCGGCTTCCCCTACCGGACGCTGGGGCCGCGCGGGCCGTTCAACCTGCCGGTGGGCGGGCGCAGCCTGCTCGAAGCCTCGGTGGAGGCACGGATCAAGATCACGGACACGATCGGCGTGGTGCCGTTCTTCGATGCCGGCACCGCCTTCGAGGGCAGCCTGCCGGATTTCGAGGAGCGCATCCGCTACGCTGCGGGCCTCGGCCTTCGCTACTATACCGGCATCGGCCCGATCCGCGTCGACGTCGCCTTCCCCCTCGACCGGATCAAGGGCAATCGCGAGCGCCCCGTGGCCCTCTACATCAGCCTGGGGCAGTCGTTCTGATGGGATTTTTCGGACGGGTCATCGGCCGGTGCGCATCGACCCTCCCCCGCAGAGGGGGGAGGGTCGCGCGCGCCATCGTGGTGGCCTTCGGCTTGGCCGCCTTCGTCGCCGTTCCTGCCCTCACTCACGCGGACGAGGGCGAGAAGACCGTGCTCGGCGGGCTGCTGTCGAAGGCGCTCTCCACCCCCGGGTCGCAGGTCTCCATCGGCGCGGTGGACGGGGCGCTCTCCTCCAACGCCACGATCCGCGACGTGGCGATCAGCGATCGCGACGGCGTCTGGCTGAAGCTCGACAGGGCCCGCCTCGTCTGGAGCCGCCTCGCTTTGCTCTCCGGCCGGCTGCAGGTGGACAGCCTGGAGATCGGCCGCCTCGAAGTGCTGCGCCGCCCCCTCCCCGCCCCGGTCTCTGCGACGCCCGAGCCCGACGGCACGCTCCTGCCCGACCTGCCGGTGAAGGTGGAGATCACCGCCTTCAAGCTCGCGGAACTGGTGCTCGGCGAGACCGTCGCCGGTCAGCCGGCCCGCCTCTCCGCCGAGGGCAAGGCCAAGCTCGGCGCCCCGTCCGAGGGGCTCGACCTCGATCTTTCCGTGCGCCGCCTCGATGCCGTCGGCCAGTTCGCCGCCCGCCTCCTGTTCGTGCCCAAGGGCTCGAAGCTCGAAGTGAAGACGACGCTGGTGGAGGCCGCCGGCGGCCTCCTCTCCAAATTCGCCAACCTGCCCGGCGAGCCGCCGATCAACCTCGATCTCGACGGGCGCGGCACCCTCGATGCCTGGAACGCCCGGCTCGATTTCGATGCCGGCCCCGATCTCGGCGCGAAGGGCACGGCCCGGATCGCCCGCGCCGGTGCCGACCGCCAGCTGACCCTCGACCTGTCCTCGCGGATCGAGGGGCTGCTGCCCGGCCCGGCGGCCGCGATCTTCTCCGGCACGACCAAGCTCGACGGGGCCCTGCGCTTCGGCGATAGCGGCGCCTTCGGCATCGACCGCCTGGCGCTCGCCTCCCGCACCGCCCGCCTCGACGCCGCGGGCAGCCTGACGCCGGACCGGGTCGCCGACTTCACGATCTCCGCCCGTGCGGTCCCCACCGAGGGCGGCGTCACCAAGGCGGCCAATGCCGAACTCGACACCCTCGTCTTCGACGGCAGCGTGAAGGGGCCCATCGCCCGGCCACAGGTGAAGGGCGACCTCAAGGCCGCGGGCCTGCGCGCCGACGGCAACGCCCTCGACCGGATCGCCGCCACCCTCGCCATGGAGCCGACCGGTGGCGACCCCGCCGCCACGCGTTTCGCCCTGAGCGCGGATGCCACCGTCGAGGGCCTCAAGCTCGCCGACGCGGCCCTGCGCCGTGCCGTCGGATCGCGCGGTGCCTTCACCTTCCGGGGCACGCTGCAGCCCGACGGCGTGGTCGACGTGGCGACGTTCGATCTCGATGCGCCCACCGCCAAGCTGTCCTATGTGGGCCGGGTGGGCCAGAACACCCTCGCCGGCACGCTGAATGCCGGCCTCGCCGACCTCTCCGCCTTCTCCGATGTCGCCGACCGGACCCTGGCCGGCAGCGTCGCCGTGAAGGCCGCCCTCAGCGGCGACCCGGCCCGAAAGGCCGTGACCGCCGATGTCGATGCGACGACCCGGGGGCTCGCCCTCGGCCTGCCCGCCCTCGACCGGCTGCTCGGGCGCGAACCGCGCTTCTCGGGTCGCCTGTCGCAGGTCTTCGACGGCTACAGTTTCGAGGGGGCCAAGCTCGACGGCGCCGAGATGGTCGCGCGGCTGGAAGGCAAGGCCACGGCGCGCCTCGCCGATGCCAAGCTCCTGGTGGACCTGAAATCCCTCTCCGCCCTCGATCCGCGCCTTTCCGGCCGCGCCCTCCTCGACGGCCGTCTCTCCGGCACCCTGGAGAAGCCGGACCTCACCGCGACCCTCACCGCCGCGGACGGACGGGCGCTCGGCCGCCCGATCCGCGACCTGCGCGTGGCCGCGACGCTCAAGGACCTGACGGGCGCCCTCGACGGAACCCTGGCCCTCGGCGGCGAGATCGGCGGCAAGACCCTGCGCGGGGACGTGCATCTCGCCCGCACGGGCGCGGATTGGTCCCTCGACCGGCTCGCCGTGAATCTCGGCTCCGCCACCCTCGACGGCAAGGCGACCGTCGATGCTGCGACCCTGCTGACCCAGGGGACGGTCGCTCTCTCGGCGGCCAATCTCGACGACCTGTCGCCGCTGGCCCTCACGCCCCTGGCCGGCAGCCTCGACGCCTCCATCGCCCTCTCCCGCGACGGCGGACGCCAGGACGCCGCCGTGAAGGCCAGGGGCGCCTCCCTGCGCTCGGGCGAGATCGGCCTCGCGCAGCTCGACGCCGACCTCACCGGCCGCGACCTCCTCGCCCATCCCGTCATCGACGGGAGGATCAATGCCGACCGGGTCTTCGCCGCCGGGGAATCCATCGACACCGTGCGTGTCCTGGCGGTGGGATCGCCCAATGCCAGCGACATCACCCTCACCGCCAAGGCGCGCGGCTTCGACCTCGACGGTGCCGCCCGGCTGGTTCCCTCCGAGCGGACGCGGATCGAACTGGCGCGCTTCTCCGCCGCGCGCGGCAAGGACCGCTTGGCGCTGGCCGGCCCCGCCACGATCACCCTCGACAAGGGCTCGGCCGTCATCGACGGCCTCGTCGTCGCCGCCGGCACCGGCCGGGTCAGTCTCGCCGGCCGGGCCGGGTCGAGCCTCGACCTGAAGCTCGGCATCCGGGCTGTGCCGCTGGCGCTCGCCCGCATCGCCTCGCCGAGTCTCGCCCTCACCGGCACCCTCGACGGCGACGCCGACATCCGCGGCACGAGTGCGCGGCCGGAGGGGCGTTACGCCCTGTCGGTGGCGAAGCTGGTGACGCCGGAGACCCGCAAGGCCGGCCTGCCCCCCATCGACGCCAAGGCGAGCGGCACACTCGGTGACGGCCGCGCCGGGATCGAGGGAACGGTCAATGCCGGACGCGGCGCCGCGCTCACCCTCGCCGGCTTCCTGCCCGTCTCGGCGGGCGGGCCGATCGCCCTGAAGCTGCGCGGCACCCTCGACGCGGCCATGGCCAACAGCCTGCTCAGCGCCGGCGGCCGGCGCGTCGCGGGCCGTGTCACCCTCGACGGCGGCGTCTCGGGCACCCTCGACGCGCCCCGCGCCGAGGGCGTCGCCACCCTGTCCGGCGGCAGCTTCACCGATCCGCTGCAGGGCATCGCCCTCAAGCAGATCGAGGGCCGCGTCACCGGGCGCGGGGACACGCTGGTGGTGGAGCGGCTCACCGCCCAGACCCGCAACGGCGGCGGCCTCCAGGCCAGCGGCCGCGTCGCCCTGGACCCGGCGGCCGGGTTCCCCGGCACGTTCAAGCTCACCGCAGAGCGGGCCGAACTCGTCTCCAGCCCGATCGTCACCGCCACCGCGAGCCTCAACCTCGCCCTGAGCGGTCCGCTGGCGCGCACGCCGAAGATCTCCGGCCGGGTCGATCTCGCGTCCGTCGACGTGACGGTCCCGGATCGCCTGCCCGCCACGGTGCAGCCCCTGCCCGGCGTCCGCCGGGTCAACACCCCCGGCGACGTGCGGGCGCGCCTCGACGCGAAGGCCGACCGCAGGGCGAAGATCGCCGCGATCGGGCGGCGCAAGAAGGCGCCCCCGCCCTTCGACGCGACGCTGGACGTGACGGTCTCCGCGCCGAGCCGGATCTTCGTGCGCGGGCGCGGCATCGACGCGGAGCTCGGCGGCGACCTGCGCCTCACCGGCACCTCGCGCGATCCGGTGGCCGTCGGTGATTTCGCCATGCGCCGGGGCCGCCTCAGCATCATCGGCCAGCGCCTCGATTTCACCCGCGGCCGCCTCGCCTTCAACGGCGAGCTCGCGATCCCCGAGCTCGATTTCCTCGCCGAGACCAAGGCCGCCGAGGTCACCGCCCGCGTCGCCGTGACCGGCCCGGCCAACCAGCCCGACTTCGTCCTCACCTCCGACCCGACCCTGCCGCAGGACGAGGTGCTGTCGCGGCTGCTGTTCAAGAAGGCGGCCGGCGGCCTCTCGCCGTTCCAGGCGCTCCAGCTCGCCCAGGCCGTGTCGCAGCTCTCCGGCGGGGCCGGCGGGCCGGACGTGTTCGAGCAGGCCCGCAAGGGTCTCGGCCTCGACAGCCTCGACGTCTCCACCGGCGCCTCCGGCGGTCCGGCCCTGGGCGCCTCGCGCTATCTCAGCGACCGCCTCAGCGTCGGCGTGAAGGCGGGCGCCAAGCCCCAGGACACGGCGGCCACGGTCGATTACGACGTGACCCGCCGCATCAAGATCCAGGGCGAGGCCGGCAGCGACGGCCGCACCGCCGTGGGTGTGGGAGCCGAGTGGGAATATTGAGCTCCCATGTGCCGGTTTTCGGTGCGCCGGCATCCCATGCGCCGGAATCCGGTACCGGACCCGCCACGAAAGCGTTACCGGAAGGCGGGTTCCTGATGGTGACGCCGCCGCGAGGGTTCATGTAGCCTGCAATCCCGTGCGGGCGTGCCCGTCGTCGGAGCAAAGGGGACGCGCCGGATGCTGGGCTGGTTTCGGGCGCTGATGCCGCGGGAAGACCGCTTCTTCGATCTGTTCGAACGCCATTCCCATACCCTCGTCGCCGGTGCCGAGGCGCTCCAGAAGGTGCTGGAGGGCGGCGAGGACGTGCCGCGCCACTGCCAGGTCATCGTCGATCGCGAGCACGAGGCCGACGCGATCACCGCCGAGGTGCTGCTCGCCGTGCGGCGGAGCTTCATCACCCCCTTCGACCGGGGCGACATCAAGGACCTGATCCAGTCGATGGACGACGCCATCGACCAGATGAACAAGACCGTGAAGACCATCGCCCTCTACGAGGTGCGCAGCTTCGAGCCGCTGATGCGCGAGATGGGCGAGACCGTGATCGAGGCGGCCCGGCTCACGGCCGAGACGATCCCCCTCCTCAGCGCGGTCGGGACCCATGCGGGCCGGATCAACACCCTCACCGAGCGGATCACCCGCGTCGAGGGGCGCTCGGACGAGTTGCAGGAGCGCGGCCTCAAGGCCCTCTACAGGGCGCATCGCAAGGATGGCGGCGACGGCGACACCATGGCCTACCTCATCGGCGCCGAGATCTACGGGCACCTGGAAGACGTGGTCGACCGGTTCGAGGACGTCGCCAACGAGATCAGCGGCATCGTGATCGAGAACGTGTGACCGGCATGGACGCCGCCTCGCTCGCGCTGCCGGCCCTGGCCGGCCTCATCGCCATCGCACTGTTCTTCGACTTCCTCAACGGGCTGCACGACGCGGCCAATTCCATCGCCACCATCGTCTCGACCCGGGTGTTGCGCCCGCAATACGCGGTCCTGTGGGCCGCCTTCTTCAACTTCATAGCGTTCCTGTTCTTCGGCCTCCACGTGGCGCAGACGCTGGGCACCGGGATCGTCGATGCCGGCATCATCGATCCGCGCGTGATCCTGTGCGCGCTCATCGGCGCCATCGCCTGGAACATCGCCACCTGGGTGCTCGGCATCCCGTCGAGTTCTTCGCACGCCCTGGTGGGCGGCCTCGTGGGGGCCGGAACGGCCAAGGCGGGCCTCGACGTCGTGGTCTGGTCCGGCCTGTCGAAGACGATCGCGGCCATCGTGCTCTCGCCGCTCCTCGGCTTCCTGCTGGCTCTCCTCCTCGTGCTGATCGTATCCTGGGCCTGCCGGCGGGCCACGCCGTTCGGCGTCGACCGGAGCTTCCGGCTCCTGCAATTCGTCTCGGCCTCGCTCTATTCCCTCGGCCATGGCGGCAACGACGCGCAGAAGACCATGGGGATCATCGCGGTGCTGCTCTATTCGCAGGGCCATCTCGGCGGCGACTTCCACGTGCCGCTCTGGGTGGTGCTGGCCTGCCAGTCGGCCATGGCGCTCGGCACCCTGCTCGGCGGATGGCGCATCGTCCACACGATGGGCTCGAAGATCACCCGGCTGAACCCGATGCAGGGGTTCTGCGCCGAGACCGGCGGCGCCATCACCCTGTTCCTCGCGACCTGGCTCGGCGTGCCGGTCTCGACCACCCACACCATCACGGGCGCCATCGTCGGCGTCGGTGCCGCCCGCCGGACATCGGCCGTGCGCTGGGGCGTCGCCGGCAACATCGTCGTCGCCTGGGTGCTGACCCTGCCCGCCGCCGCCCTCATCGCGGCGGGCTCCTACTGGATCACCGGCCTGTTCCGCTGATCCCCGGTCAGGTCTTCGCCGCCACCCTCTGCCCCGCCTCGCCGTAGCCGAGCCTGGCCCCCTGGCGGTTGACGGTGCCGAAGCGCAGGACGGCCTGTTCGAGATAGTCGATCGCATCGATGAGGGCGTGGCGCGCGGCCTCGACGGCCTCCTCGCCCTCTTCCGGCGGCGTCTCGGCGAAATCGACGGCGGCGATGAGCACCCGGTCACGCTCCTCCTCGATGCGGCGGTCGCGCTCCACATGGCCGCGCACATCGGCATCGAAGGCCTCGATCACCGCCCAGGGCAGCGCGTCCTTCGACGACGACGCGCCGAACGCGCGGGCCTTGCTCCGGGCCTGCGCCGCCGCCGACCTGACGAAATCCGCGAGCTTGGCATCCATGGTCGGTCTCCTGGGGGGGATCGGATGCGGTTGTCCGGGCTCCTGTTCTCCATACGCGCCCCGTCCCCGGACGGGTGGAGCGAGGCGGAACCCGATCCGGGGGCTAGCACAAGAACGCGCGAAGCGTCCGAACCTCCAAGTCCGAACCTCCAAGCCGGTTGCGGCGGGCCGCCGGCGCGGCGCGTCTTGCGCCGGGTCCCGGCTCATCGTCCGCTTCGCGCCAGGCGGCCGGGAAAGGGGCGCCGGAGAAAAGACGGGGCACCAGCTGAGCGCCCGTCCCCGCTCAGCTCCTCAGGCCCGGCGCCTCCTGGCCGGTGCGAGCCACGTATTCGGTGTAGCCGCCGCCATATTGGTGGATGCCGTCGGCGGTGAGTTCGAGGACGCGGTTCGACAGGGCGGCGAGGAAGTGGCGGTCGTGGCTCACGAACAGCATCGTGCCCTCGTAATTCGCCAGGGCCGTGATGAGCATCTCCTTCGTGCCCATGTCGAGGTGGTTGGTGGGCTCGTCGAGGACGAGGAAGTTCGGCGGGTCGAACAGCATCTTGGCCATGACGAGGCGGGCCTTCTCGCCGCCCGAGAGCACGCGGCAGCGCTTCTCCACATCGTCGCCGGAGAAGCCGAAACAGCCGGCGAGCGCGCGCAGGCTCCCCTGCCCCGCCTGCGGGAAGCTGGCCTCCAGGTCCTGGAACACGGTGAGGTCGCCGTCGAGCAGGTCCATGGCGTGCTGGGCGAAATAGCCGAGCTTGACGCTGCCGCCCACCGCGATGCTGCCGTCGTCGGGCTGGGTCGAGCCGGTCACGAGCTTCAGCAGCGTGGATTTGCCGGCGCCGTTGATGCCCATCACGCACCAGCGCTCGCGGCGGCGGATGGAGAAATCGAGCCCCTCGTAGATGCTGCGGCTGCCGTAGCGCTTGTGCACGTTCTTGATGATGACGACGTCGTCGCCCGAGCGCGGCGCCGGCAGGAAGTCGAAGGCCACCGACTGGCGGCGCTTGGGCGGCTCCACCCGCTCGATCTTGTCGAGCTTCTTGACCCGGCTCTGCACCTGGGCGGCGTGGCTGGCGCGGGCCTTGAACCGCTCGATGAACTTGATCTCCTTGGCGAGCATCGCCTGCTGGCGCTCGAACTGCGCCTGCTGGTGCGTCTCGTTGAGGGCCCGCTGCTGCTCGTAGAAGACGTAATCGCCCGAATAGGTGGTGAGCGTGCCGCCGTCGATCTCGATGACCTTGGAGACGATGCGGTTCATGAACTCGCGGTCGTGCGAGGTCATCAGCAGGGCGCCCTCGTAGTTCTTGAGGAAGGCCTCGAGCCAGATCAGGCTCTCGATGTCGAGGTGGTTGGAGGGCTCGTCGAGGAGCATCACGTCGGGGTTCATCAGGAGGATGCGGGCGAGCGCCACGCGCATCTTCCAGCCGCCGGAGAGCTTGCCGACATCGCCGTCCATCATCTCCTGGCTGAAGCTCAGCCCCGCCAGCACCTCGTAGGCGCGGCCCTCCAGGGCGTAGCCGTCGAGCTCCTCGAACCGGGCCTGGACCTCGCCGTAGCGCTCGACGAGGGCGTCCATCTCGTCCATCCGGTCGGGATCGGCGAGGCCGGCCTCGATCTGCTTCAGCTCGGTGGCGACGACGCTCACCGGGCCGGCCCCGTCCATCACGGCGGAGACCACGGAACAGCCGGCCATCTCGCCGACATCCTGACTGAAATAGCCGATGGTGATGCCCCGGTCGGTGGCGACCTGGCCCTCGTCGGGCTCCTCCTCGCCGGTGATCATCCGGAACAGGGTGGTCTTGCCGGCGCCGTTCGGCCCGACGAGCCCGACCTTCTCGCCCTTCTGGAGCGCGGCCGACGCCTCGATGAAGACGATCTGCCGGCCGTTCTGCTTGCCGATTTTTTCGAGGCGGATCATGGGTGCGCGGATACCTTGGAGACGATCCCGCGCGTTTACGGCATGGCGTGCGGAAGCGGAAGGTGGGGTGGTGCGGGGCGACACCGTCCACCGTGCCAGACCCATCGGCACGTGCGGCTGATGCCTCCCTTGAACACCGCCCGATCGATCGCGTATCCACGGCCCGGCTCCCTCGGAAGGTCCCTTGCCCCGTGCCGGTCCAGTCGCTGATCCTCTATCCCGATCCCCGGCTGCGTTTGCGGGCCGAGCCGGTCACGGTGTTCGACGACGCCCTGCGGCGGGAGGCGGATGCCCTCGTGGCGGCGTTGATCCGCGTCTCCGCCATCGGCCTCGCCGGGCCGCATGTGGGCTGGCTCGCCCGGGTGGTGGCCCTGCGGCTCGAACCCGGCATGCCGGCCACGCTCTACGTCAACCCGGAGATCGTCTTCGCCTCGCCCGAGACGGCCCCCCAGACCGAGGGCAGCGTCTCGATGCCGGGCGTGTCCGATACCGTGGAGCGGGCGGTGACGGTACGGCTGCGCTACGACGACCTCGACGGGACCGGGCACGAGATCGAGTCGGAAGGGTTCGAGGCGGCCTGCCTCCAGCACGAGATCGACCAGCTCGACGGCATCTTCTGGATCGAGCGCCTGTCACGGCTCCGGCGCGAGCGGGCGGTGAAGCGCTATGCCAAGGCGAGGCGGGCGGCATGAGCGACGCGGCATCGAGGATCGGCTTCCGCCTGCGCCATCCGGCGGTCCTGCCCGTCCTCGCCGGGATGGCCTGTTCGCTCGTCCAGGGTCAAACACTCGCCCAGGCGCAGACGGCGAAGACTCCCGCCCCGCTGCCCCCCGCTACCGCCATGGCCTCGGCGCCCGCCATCGGCTGCCCGTCGCTGGCCAATCTCCGTCTTCTGCTGCGCCAGTCAGAGGGCGATGCGAAGAAGGCGGCCGCGACGCTCGCCGATCCCAAGGCCGACCATCTCGGCTGCAGCCTGCTCGGCCGGGACACGGTCAACGCCATCACCGACCACGCCGCGCTCAACGGCAACGATTACGATTGCGTCGGCGTCACCGGGACCAGCATCTGCTCCTGGACCATCGCGGGAACGGTCGTCCCCGCCGATCCCGCACGCGCGCCCAAGAAAACGCCTCCCGCGAAGACGCCGCCCGGCAAGTCCAGACCGTGATGCGTCCAAGTCGTGATGCGACGTCGCCGAGGCTCCCGGCGCGTCGCGAGCGCCCTACATGCCCGTGTCACGACCTGGCTTGGGGGACGCCGCCATGATGCGATCGACGAGATGGGGAGCCGCATGTCTCCTCGCGCTGGCGGCGGGTGCGGCGAGGGCCGACGATGCCCGGCGTGAGGTCGTGGCCTGCGAGACCCTGGTGAGCCTGCGCGTGCTGATGGGGCAGACTCAGTCCGACCATGACCAGGCCTTGGCCGCGCTGCCCGGCCATCCCGGTTGCCGAACCGTCGCCCGCGACCGCGTCGGCGCGGCCGAGCACCGCGCCATGATCGGCGGGGCGCCGTTCGAATGCCTCGCGGTGAAGGACGAGCCGTCCTGCCTCTGGATCATGCCGTGAGCGGACCGTCCGGCGATGCGATCATGAGCCCGGGATAAGTGCACAATACGTATGAGATTTCCCGTCGATCCGCCCTACCTTCACCGTAACGAGGGGGAGCGAGAATCATGGGCGGAACGGCCGGAACAGGCGCGAAGAGCGAGGCGCGCCGCCGAGGAAGCTGGATCGCCGGTATGGTCGCTGTGGGATTGTTGGGAGCCGCGTCCCAGGCGCGCGCCGAGGCGCCGATCAAGAGCCCGCAGGATGCGGCCTGCCGCAACGAGGCGCGGGCCAAGGTCTTCGTGACACCCGATCCGAACGGGATCGGGCTCTACGCGCTCGGACGGCAGATCTACATGACCTGCATGGCACGCCCGCAACGCCAGGCTAAGCACAGGCGGCGATAGGGCGTCGGCCCGGAGGTGATCAGACGCTGCGCGGGGCGCCGATGCGCGCGCGCAGGCGCAGGCGCAGGTTCTCGTTGGCGGTGGCGTCCGCGTCGACGGCGAACATGAGCCGGAGCAGCCGGCTGATCGGGGTCGTGCCGTCCTGGACGGCGGCCTCGACCTGATCCTGGAGCGGCATGCGCTCGCAAGGACGCTGAGAATCGAAGCTCGACTGGGCCTGCTGGGGCATGGTCTGCGTTCCGTCACTCGGGGCCGTTTTCCCCGGGCGGTTGGCTACGCGAAGACGTTCGTCTCCGCCAGCCCCTTTCGCCGACTATCCATAGCCGGCGGTCGGTTTTGACGCATTTGTGTCATGTGTGGGATGCAGATCGGTTCCAGAATGCCGCTTCAGCGCGGGAAGATATGGAGCCCGTCATCGGGGAGCAGGTTGCGGGCCGGACCTCCGGTCTGCTGGCCGCGGCCCTGCTGATAATAGGGCAGTTCCGGCCGGCGATCGTTGTCGCTGCCCGAGTCGTACTCCCATGCCTGGTTCCAGGGGGCACGGCCGCCGACGGTGATGCCGCCGGTGGAGTCGATGTCGCGAACCATTGGACGCTCGCGATACGGGCCGGAGCCCGCCTGGGCCGTGAGCGGCGCGGCTGCCATCGTCAGGGCGAGGAGGGCGGGCAGGACGGTCTTCATGGCGGACCTCGAAAGCATCGGCCGGACTTCGGCCGGGACGTCGGCGCGAATCGGCCTCTCATGGTTACAACGGCAAAGGTTGGCGCCACGTTCCGTCCTGCGGGGGTCGAGGCTTCGCGCATGTGGCAGGGTTCAACGCCGTGCTCCTCGCCTTGGCGATGGTCGTGGCGCTCCGCCTGTGGCGGATCGAGGGGCGGTGCGGCGCCTGAACCTGACGGTGCCGCACAAGGAGAAGCCCGCCGCCCCGGATGGGGCGGCGGGCTCGAACCGGGACCGCTCGGCGTCAGTGGACGGTGGCGGCGGATTCCATCGCGGCGGCGCGCGGCTTGGACATGGCGCGGGGCTTGGTGGACGCGCCGTTGCTCGAAACCGTCTTGCTCGCTGCGGCCTTGGTCGCCTTCGGGGCGGCGGCCGCCTTGGCCGAAGCGGTCTTCGTTGCAGTGGATTTCGTTGCAGCGGCCTTGGCCTGGCGCGGGGCGGTCTCCGACTTCGCGGCGACGGACGTCTCCGAGACGGCCTTGGCGGCAGCGCCGGCGCTGCGCGAGGCGCGCGGCTTCAGGACCTTGGCCGGGCTCGGTGCAAGGCTGAGATCGGCGGCTGGATTCTGGACGTAGACGGGAGCCGAAACGGTCACCGGGCGCAGCTCGGCCTCGGCCATCAGCCAATGCTCGTCGGCGCGGCCGAACACTCGGCCCTCGCCTTCCCAGATGTAATAGGCGCGCTCGCGCACCTGCTGTTCGAAGGGGTTCATACGCGCTCTCCTCGTGGGTGGTGACCCCGATGGAAGCGGAGGTTGGTTAATGCTCGGTTAATGCTGCGCCGCAGCGAGGCCGGATCAGGCCTTCGACAGGCGCCGTGCGTTGGCGCGGACCTTCCGGCGATACCCGGCGACCACACGTTGGGTCGAGCCGCCGGTGGCCATCAGCATGGCCGCCTCGTTGGCGGCCATGATCTTCTCGCTCACCATGCGCTGGACCTCGACCTGCGCGGCCGGCCCGCCCAGGGAGAGTTTGGCGAGGCGGAGGCCGATCACCTGCTGCGATTCCATCGCCAGCAGGGTCGCGTCCATGCCGAGCTTCCACCACGCACCGAACATGTCATCCCTCTCTGTGCCCACGGGCACAATGGCCGCGCTTATGCCACGCGGCTTGGCCGGGCCGAAAGGGCGACCTCGGTCGAAAGCCCTTCGCCGCCTCGCGATCACGCGAACGTGCGCGCCGTTCAGTCGAAGGAGCGCGACTTTCCGGCCGACCCGCCGAGGCTGATCTTCTTCGGGGCCGACCCGCCGAGGCTGATCTTGCGCGGGGCCGGGGCCGCGGCGGGGCCCTGGGCCGCCGGGCGGGCGGATTTCATCTGCGCCTGGCCGTGGACGACCGAGCCGATCTCTCCGGCGACACGGACGAGGTCGTCGCGCTCGCAGGCGCGGGCCACCGACAGGCCGAGCTGGTGCATGTGGCTCTTGCCGTAGAGGTAGACGGCGAGCTTCGCGCGGGTGGTCGGAGGGATCTCCGCGAGGATTTCGGGCAGGTCCTCGGGCTCGGCGCGGTAGACCGCGCCGAGGAGGTCGAGGGAGACCGGGCAGGCCGGATCCGGCTCGGCGCCGCTGGTGGGATGCGACTGGGTCATGGACTACCTGTCTGGCTGGTTGGGTGCTGGGCGACGGTGCCGGTCGAGACCGGCACTTCGGCGTCAGGCGTTTCGGAGGGCGCGTTCTGCCCCCGGACGGCGATCTCGTCCGGGCGCGATCGAGGGGCGGCCCGCTCCGGCTGGAGGCAGCCGGTGCAGACGGAGGCGATGGCGATGCGGGCGCGGCGGTCGGCCCGCTCCCACACCGCTTCGCGGGCGGCACGGGCCCGTGCCACCTCTTCGGCCGAGGGCATCCCTCCGCCCGCGCCGATCTCGGCCGGGGCGGCATCGGAGGGCCTGATTCTCAGGAGGAGCGGTTCCTGGGCCAGAACCGGCGATCCCGCAAGGGCGCAGACGAGGCAGAAGGCGAAGATGCGGCTGGCGAGGATCGTGCGGCCCATCGGCTCCTCGGTCGGATCGGCAGACCGCTGGTCCATCGGATGAACGATCGTCGGCTCATGGTTAACATGGCCTTAACGATCCCGCACCGCCCGCCTTCACGGCGGTTCACGAGCCGTCAGCGCTGGCCCTTGTCGACCACGGCGCAGCCCGTCATCGGGCCGCGGCTTCCGTTCGTCACCGAGCAGGTGACGAGGGCCGTGGCCGCGTCGGCATGGCTGTGGCGGGTGGTCACCGCCTCCCCGCGGGCGCGCCGCGCCGCAGCCTCGATCAGGTCCGGGGCGATGCCGGTGGCGATCCGGCCGGCCCGGCCGAACAGGGCGTAGTAGGAATCGCCCGGTGTCTCGCCCCTGAACTGCACGCCCACCGCGGACGGGTCGCCGCAGGCCAGGGTCAGGGTCATCCCGTCGGCGGCCGACATCTCGGCGAAATCGACCGTGCGGTTGACGACGGTCGATTGCGTCTCGGCCACTACGCGGTCGATGAGATCCCCGCACGCATCGGCCTGGGCCGGCAGGGCGGAGAGGGCCGAGAAGGAAACCAGGGAAGCTGTCAGGATGAGGAGGCGCATCGACGGCAACATAGGGGCGGCCCGCCTCCTGTCGAGGCGGCGTGCGGGCGGGCCTGTCGAAAGCCATTGAATGAACGTTCATTGACACATGAATGAACGTTCAATAAATGTGATCGGGACAGGAGGCCGCGATGGGCGAGATGGGCTGGTATGACGATGTCGACGCGCCTCGCGGACGGGGCGTCATGCCTGTCCTGGCCTCGATCCGCTCGGCCTGCAGGCCCTCCAATCTTCTGCCGGGATTGCTGATCCTCGTCGGCTGGCTCGCCTTCGTCGGCTGGACCGGTTCGGGGTCGGACGGCTGGCAGGCGCGGGTCTGCGCCGATCTCGGCGCGCATGGCCAGTCCTTGCAGGCCCGGTCGTGCGGGATGGTCCCGGCGGACGGGGCCGCCCCCGTCGCCGGCGAGAGGTCGACCTCGTGAGCGCCGGCGCCCTCGCCGAGGCCCGGAGCAACCCGTCGACCCGGCGCCAGGACATCCTCGACGCCGCCGAGACCTGCTTCGTCCGCAACGGCTTCCACCGCACGACGATGCAGGACCTCGCCCGCCAGGCGGGCATGACGGCCGGCAACATCTACCATTACTTCAAGTCGAAGGAGGCGGTCGTCCTCGGGCTCGCCGAGCACGAACGCGCCCGCGGTGCCGCCCTCGTCGCGGACCTCGCCCGGGCCGGCGACCGGCGGATGATCCTCACCGGCATCATCGCCCAGCATTTCGCGGAAATCCCGCGCGAGGTGGCGATCCTTCGGCTCGACCTCTGGTCGGAAGCGACCCGCAACCCCGCCATCGCCGCCATGCACGAGCGGTTCGAGGAGGAGGGCCGCGCCTTCTTCATCGACCTGCTGGCGGGGCTCGCCACCTCGGGAGAGTGCGACCCCGCTTCGCTTTACGAGACGATGGACGCGCTGATGAAGGGCATCATCGTCAACCGGGCCCTGACGCCGGATTACGATCCAGCCCCCGCCGTGGCCCAGCTCCATGCCGTCATCGATGCCGGCCTCGCGGGCCGGTTGTCGAAATCCTCGAAACCCGACGGAGGGGCGAGCCGATGAAGACAGTCTCCAGAGCCGCCGGCTTCGCGATTCCCGGCCTGTATCTCGGTCTCTGCCTCGGGCTGCCGGCTCGAGCCGAGGTCGCGCCCATTCCCGTCGCGACCAAGCTGATGCCCGCCGTCAGCGTGGTCGCGGCCAAGCGCCGCGAGATCGTCGAGCAGGTCGTCGTCACCGGCACCCTCGTCCCCCGCGACGAGATCCTGGTGACCCCCGAGATCGAGGGCTACCGGGTCACCGAGGTCCTGGTCGAGGAAGGCATGCGGGTGGAGCGCGGCCAGGTCCTGGCGCGGCTCTCCCGCGACCTGATCGACCGGCAGATCGCCCAGCAGAACGCCCTCGTCGACAAGGCCACCGCCGCCGTGCCGCAGGCCCAGAGCAGCATCGAGCAGGCGGAGGCCGCCGAGACGGAGGCGCGCCTGTCCTTCGACCGCGCGAGGCAGCTCCTCACCAGCGGCAACGGCACGGCGGCGATCATGGAAGGGCGCACCGCCACCCTGCGCCAGGCGGAAGGCAAGCTCGCCTTCGCCCGCAACGGCCTCGTCATCGCGAGAGCCGAGCTCGCCCAGGCGAAGGCTCTGCGCGACGAGCTCGACCTGCGCCTCGCCCGCACCGAGATCCGCGCCCCAGAGGCCGGGATCGTCAACCGCCGCACCGCCCGCGTCGGCATGGCGGCCTCGTCCTCCGCCGAGCCCCTGTTCCGTCTGATCGCGCGCGGCGAGATCGAGCTCGAAGGCGAGGTCATCGAGACCAAGCTGCCGCTGCTCAAGGAGGGCACGCCCGCCACGATGGAGCTCCCCGACGGCGAGCGCGTGCGCGGCAGCGTGCGCGCCGTCTATCCGGAGGTCGACAAGGCGAGCCGCCTCGGCAAGGTCCGCGTCCGCCTCGATCCCGATCCGCGCCTGCGCATCGGCACCTTCGCCCGGGGCGCCATCGAGATCGCCCGCACCCGCGGCGTGACCGTGCCGCAGGCCTCCGTCCTCTATGGCGGCCCCAAGCGCAGCAGCGTCCTCGTCGTCTCGGACGGGATCGTGGAGGCGCGTGCCGTCCGCACCGGCCTCTCCGACGACGACGACATCGAGATCCGCGCCGGCCTCGACGACGGCGAGGCTGTGGTCGCGCGCGCCGGAAGCTTCCTGCGCGACGGCGACCGGGTTCGTGCGATCCCCGTCGCCGAACCGGTGCCGGCCGTCGCCACTGCCCCCTCCCCGCGGGCATCCGCCGAGGCGGGCACGCCCTGAACGGGCGCCGCGTGCATCCACCCTCTCCCGCAGAGGGGGAAGGGAGACGCGCCGGCGGGCTCCACGCTGCGTGAGCAGGCGAGCCTTCCATGAAGGGGCCGGTGCGATCGGCCGGACAGCCCATGAACCCTGAACGTAACCCCCACCGAGTCGCCCCATGCGCCTGAACGTCTCGGCCTACGCGATCCGCAAGCCGATCGGCCCTCTGGTCCTGTTCCTCGTGTTGATCGTGCTCGGCCTCGTGAGCTTCCGGGGGCTCGCCGTCACGCGCATGCCCAATGTCGACGTGCCCATCGTCTCGGTGGCGATCACCCAGTCCGGCGCGGCCCCGTCCGAACTCCAGACCCAGGTGACGAAATGGGTGGAGGATTCGATCGCCGGCGTGCGCGGGGTCAAGCACATCACCTCGGCGATCACCGAAGGCTCGTCCGTCACCACGGTGGAGTTCCGCCTCGAGGTGAACACCGACCGGGCCGTCAACGACGTGAAGGACGCGATCTCCAAGATCCGCATCAACCTGCCCCGCACCATCGACGAGCCGGTGATCAGCCGCGTCGAGATCGCCGGCCTGCCGATCCTGATCTACGGCGTGAAGGCGCCGGCCATGACCCCCGCCGACCTGTCCTGGCTGGTGGAGGACAAGATCGCCCGCTCCCTCCAGGGGGTGAAGGGCGTCGGCGGCGTCGAGCGCGTCGGCGGCGTGGCGCGTGAGATGCGGGTCGTGCTCCAGCCCGACCGCCTCCTGGCCCTCGGCATCACCGCGGCCGACGTGAACCGCCAGCTGCGCCTCACCTCTGCCGACATGGCGGGCGGGCGCGGCGAGGTCGGCGGCCGCGAGCAGTCGATCCGGACGCTCGCCGCCTCCCGCACCCTGCGCGACCTCAAGGCGACCTCCATCGTCCTGCCGGGCGGCCGCAAGGTCCGTCTCGACGACCTCGCCCTGGTGCAGGATTCCATCGAGGAGCCGCGTACCTTCGCCCGCTTCAACGGCGAGCCGGTGGTCGCCTTCGCGGTGTCGCGCGGCTCGGGCGCCAGCGACGCCGAGGTGGCGGCGGGCGTCGAGAAGCGCATCGCGGAATTCCGGCAGACCTATCCCGCCCTCGAGTTCGAGACGATCGATTCCTCGGTCTCGGCCACGATCGGAAGCTACGATTCGGCCATGCACACGCTGATCGAGGGCGCCGTGCTCGCGGTCATCGTGGTGTTCCTGTTCCTCCGCGACTGGCGCGCCACCCTCATCGCGGCGGTGGCCCTGCCGCTCTCGGTCTTCCCGACCTTCTGGGCGATGGACGCCCTCGGCTTCACCCTCAACGGCATCAGCCTGCTGGCCATCACCCTCGTCACCGGCATCCTGGTGGACGACGCCATCGTCGAGATCGAGAACATCGTCCGGCACATGCGGATGGGCAAATCCGCCTACCGCGCGGCACTCGAGGGCGCCGACGAGATCGGGCTCGCCGTCATCGCCATCACCGCGACGCTGATCGCGGTGTTCGCGCCGGTCTCGTTCATGGGCGGCATCGCCGGGCGCTACTTCATCCAGTTCGGGCTCACCATCGCCGTCTCGGTGTTCATGTCGCTGCTGGTGGCGCGGCTGATCACGCCGATGCTCGCCGCCTATTTTCTGCGGGACCATGCCCACACGGAAGAGCGCGAGGGCTGGGTGATGCGGACCTACGGCCGGCTGGTCGGCTGGTCGGTGCGCCACCGGGTGATCACGCTGATCGTCGGCCTCGCGCTGTTTGCCGGATCGCTCGCCTCCACCGGGCTGCTGCCCTCGGGCTTCGTGCCGAAGCAGGACAATGCCCGCACCCTGTTCATGGTGGAGCTCGCCCCCGGCGCGAAGCTCGCCGACACCGTCTCGGTCTCCGACCGCGTCGTCGAGCGCATCCGCTCCCTGCCGGAAGTCACCTCGGTCTTCGTCGATGGCGGTCGCCAGGTCGGCGGCAAGAAGGAGACCCGGCTCGCCACCCTCATCGTCAACCTCACCCCGAAGAACGCGCGCGCGAGGAAGCAGGCGGCGGTGGAGACCGAGATCGCCGCGTTGCTGGCCGAGGAGCCCGACATCCGCTCCTGGTCCCTGCGCGACAGCGGCCAGCGCGACCTCGCTTTGGTGGTCGGCGGCCCCGATGCCGAAGTGGTGGCGGAGGTGGCCGCCCGCCTCCAGCGCGACATGGCCGCGATCCCCCATCTGGTCTCGGTGATGTCGACGGCGCCGCTCAACCGCACGGAGGTGCGGATCCGCCCCAAGGAGGGCGCGGCGGCGGATCTCGGCGTCTCCACCGACACCATCGCGGAGACCGTCCGGGTCGGCACGATCGGCGATATCGGCCTGAACCTCGCCAAGTTCAACGCCGCCGACCGCCAGATCCCGATCCGTGTGCAGCTCCCCGAATCCTCCCGCGGCGCGGTCTCGCGGCTAGAGAACCTCAAGGTCCCGGCCAAGAACGGCACCGCCGTGCCGCTGGCGGCAGTGGCCGATATCGAGCTCGACCAGGGCCCCGGCGCCATCGAGCGCTACGACCGCGTGATCCGCGTGGCGGTGGAGGCCAATATGGAGGGCTCGGACGCCCTCGGCTCGCTCATCGCCCAGGCCCTCGAGACGCCGACCGCGAAGTCCCTGCCCCCGGGCGTCACCATCCGTCAGACCGGGGATGCCGAGATCATGGGCGAGGTCTTTTCCGGCTTCCTCCTGGCGATGGGGGCCGGGATCATGATGGTCTATGCCGTGCTGGTGCTGCTGTTCGGCTCGTTCCTGCAGCCACTCACCATCCTGTTCTCGCTGCCGCTCTCCATCGGCGGCGCGATCCTCGGCCTCCTCATCCTCAACATGCCGATCTCGATGCCCGTGGTCATCGGCATCCTCATGCTGATGGGGCTGGTGACGAAGAACGCGATCATGCTGGTGGATTTCGCCGTCGAGGAGATGGCGCGCGGCGTCGACCGGGTCACCGCCATCGTCGATGCCGGCCGCAAGCGGGCGCGCCCCATCGTCATGACCACCATCGCCATGGCGGCCGGCATGGTCCCTTCGGCCATGGCGCTCGGAATCGGCGGCGAGTTCCGCGCGCCGATGGCGGTGGCGGTGATCTCGGGCCTCATCGTCTCGACCCTGCTCTCGCTGGTCTTCGTGCCGGCGGTGTTCCTGCTGATGGACAGCCTCGGCAACCTCCTCGGGCGCCTGTTCGGCCGCTTCGTCGGCGCCCGCGACGAGGCCCCCGACGCACCGGTCCCCGGCGCCGCGGCGGGCGACGCCCACTGACGCCGCCGCGGCGGCGGCGAGCGCCGGGATCAGGAACTTTTCCGAACGGCGGCGTCGGCGAGAGGTCCCGCCTTCCGAAAGCATGACATTTGGAAGCACATTTCGTGCGTGTGCGCCTATAGTCTCGCTCGTCATCAAGTCTATCGGCCTGTCGCCGATGCGAGGGCGAAATGAAGATCCTCTATCCCGAACACATTCGCTGCTGCGACCCGACATGTCCCGCCGATCTCGGCGGTGCTCATCATGGGACGTTTCTGGCGAATGGGGTTCACGGTCATGGGTTATCACGACGCGAGATTTGAAACGGCTGGCTCCGGGGCCTTCGCGGGCGCCATCGCGCAGAGGCACTTCCGCCGCGCCTATGGCGGGGCGGCGGTGGCCGCGGCCATCGAGAACGGGCTGATGCCCGAGGAACTGTCCGAAGTGCTCGGCGGGCGCCGCGTCGTCGAGGCCTTCCCGGTGGATGGCGGCGAGAGCGTCTCCGACTACGCCCACCGGGCCGTGGCCGAGATGATGGTCGCCTATCTCAGCTACGCCGCCGCCTGACCCGCGGCCGAATTCCCGACGATCCCATCCTGCCCGACGATTTCATCCTGAAAGCGGGCCGCTCGCGGCTCGGGAGACGACCATGACCGACGACCTGCTGTCCCGACGCCGCCTGCTGAGAGCGGGCGCCGCCGTCGCGGCCGCCCTCCCCCTCGGCATGCCGGCGCTCCACGCCGCCGAGCGCGTCGTCCGCCTGAGCTATCAGCGGTCCTCGACCCTGCTCACCATCCTGAAGACGAAGGGGACGCTCGACGAGCGCCTGAAGCCGCTCGGATTCGCGCCGTCCTGGCACCTGTTCACCAGCGTGATCGAGCCGATGAATGCCGGTGCGGTCGATCTCCACGCGGATGTCGCCGATGCGGTGCCGATCTTCACCCAGGCCGCCGACGCGCCGCTCACCTTTTACGCCCGCGAGGTCGGCGCGCCTTCGGCCGAGGCGATCATCGTGCCGGCGGACTCGCCGATCCGCACCATCGCCGATCTGAAAGGGCGCACGGTCGGCGTGTCGCGCGGCTCCGGCTGCCATTTCATCCTGGCGGCGGCCCTGAAGAATGCGGGTCTCGGCTTCTCCGACATCAAGCCGGCCTATCTCCAGGCACCGGAAGGCCTCGCCGCCTTCGGCCAGGGCAGTCTCGATGCCTGGGTGATCTGGGACCCCTTCCTCGCCATCGCGCAGTCCAAGCGCCCGGTGCGGGTGCTGGCCGACGCCACCGGCCTGTCGAGCTACCATCGCTACTACCTCGCCAACGACAGTTTCGTTGCCGAGAACCCGAAGGTGGTCGCCACGGTCTACGACGCCCTGGTGGAGGCGGGCCGCTGGGTGAAGGCGGAGCCCGAGGCGGCGGCGGCCTTGCTGGCCCCGATCTGGGGCGACCTGTCGCCGGACGTCGTCGCCACGGTGAACCGGCGCCGGACCTACGCGGTCACGCCGGTCCTGCGCGCGGAACTCGGCGAGCAGCAGGACATCGCCGACACGTTCCTCGAGGCCAAGCTGATCCCGCGCAAGCTCGACGCGACCTCGGTGAGGATCTGGCAGCCTTCCGTGGAGCGGGCGGGCTGACCATGAGCCATGCACCCCGCTTCGGGATCTGGGCCGCCGTCCACGGCTCGCGCGCCTCCCATCACGATCCGGACGAGCCCGACGACGCCAGCTGGGCGCGCAACCGCGCCCTGGTCCTGGAGGCGGAGGCTTTGGGCTTCGATTCGGTCCTCGTCGCCCAGCATACCGCCAACCCCTATGACGACGCGCGCGACCAGCTGGAAGCCTGGACGGCCTCGGCGGCGCTGGCGGCCCTCACCCGGCGAATCGAGATCATCGCGGCGATCAAGCCGGGGCTCTACCACCCGGCCGTCCTCGCCAAGATGGCGCTGCAGATCGAGCACATTGCGCAGGGGCGGTTCGCCCTCAACCTCGTCAATGCCTGGAACCGGGCGGAGTTCGAGCGGGCCGGCCTGCCCTTCCCGGCCCATGACGACCGCTACGCCTACGGCGCCGAATGGATCGGCCTCGTCGACCGGCTGATGCGCGGCGAACGCGTCACCCATGCGGGCCGGCACTTCCGGATGGAGGATTACCGGTTGCGGCCGGCGGGGACCTTCCGGCCGCGTCCGACGATCTATCTCGGCGGCGAATCCGAGCCGGCCCGCGCCCTCGCGGCCGAGCGGGCCGATGTCTGGTTCATCAACGGTCAGCCCCTAGACGATGTCGCGGCGCTGATCGCCGACGTCGTGCGCCGTCCCGCCGCCAACGCGCCCCTGCGCTACGGCCTCTCGGCCTTCGTCGTCGCCCGCGAGACGGACGACGAGGCCGAGGCCGAGCATGCCCGTCTCCTCGGTCTCGCTCATCGCGACGAGGCCCTGCGGGCCGACACGCGATCGCGCACCGATGCGGCGAGCGTGATGTTCGCCAAGACCGACGCCGCCGCCTCGCGCCATGTGGGCACCAATGGCGGCACGGCGGCGGGGCTCGTCGGCAGCTACGAGACGGTCGCCGCGCGCATCCGCGCCTTCCACGCCGCCGGCATCGACCTGTTCATGCTGCAGTTCCAGCCCTTCGAGGCCGAGATGCGGCGCTTCGCCGAGCAGGTGTTTCCGCGCGTGCGCTGAGCGCCGCCGGCGCGGGAGCGGCCTGCCGCTCCGGCGCGATGGACCAGGCGGGCCGCGCCGCATCGGAGCCGGCGGCGTCTCGACCACGGCCAAGTTGCGTGCCGATCGTTCACGGCGTTACGAAGAATTGTTCGTGTCACGACGGTGGTTTGATCGGGTCTGCACTGATGGTCACGCATTAACGACCTCTTAACCGTGATGTTCGTAACCTTTCTCCATGTGAAGGGACGGATATGCTCGAACATCGCAGAATGCGCACGGTCGAGCGCCCTCGCGCCATGGAACCCGTGGGCCGCTATCTCGCCAAGGCGGCCACGCATCTCGCGGCCGGCCGCTTCGACAAGGCGAACCGCAACCTTCAGCTCGCCCTCGAACGGGTACCGGGCGATGCGGGTGCGCATTACCAGCTCGGCGTCCTGACCTGTAAGGTCGATGGTCCCGGGCCGGCGATCCCGCATTTCGTCGCCGCCCTCCGGGCCGCTCCCGAACGGCCCGCCCACTGGTTCGCCCTCGCCGGCGCGCTTCTGGAGGTCGGCCGTATCGGAGAAGCACGTTCCCTGATGGATAGCTTCCGCGACCGAGGCGTGTCCGACGACGAATCGCGAGCGACCCTCAAGGACGTCGTCGATCACGCCTTCTCCCTGGCGCAGGCCCGCCTCAAGGAAGGCGATTTCACCGCCTCGGAGGCCCTGTCGGATCTCGTCCTCTCCCTCGACGAGACGCATTCCGGCGCGATCTATCTCGCGGCCGCCGTCGCCGCGCAGACCGGCCGCCTGCAGCAATCGTTCGATCTCTTCAGCATCGTGATCGACCGGGAGCCGGACAACGCCGTCTATTTCGCCAGCCTCGGCGCACTCCTGATCACGATGGGCGACAACGGCGGTGCCGTCTGGGCGCTGGAGAAGTCGATCGGCCTCGCTCCGAATCTCGCCATCGCGCATTCGAACCTCTCCGGCGTGCTCCAGCGGGTCTCGCGACATGGCCTGGCGATGAGCCATGCGCAGCAGGCCATCGCGCTCGATCCCGGCTGCGTCGGCGCCCACATCAATCT
This sequence comes from Methylobacterium marchantiae, assembly GCF_042679825.1. Classification (NCBI taxonomy): domain Bacteria; kingdom Pseudomonadati; phylum Pseudomonadota; class Alphaproteobacteria; order Hyphomicrobiales; family Methylobacteriaceae; genus Methylobacterium; species Methylobacterium marchantiae. Next base: position 33,777 of record NZ_JBHTND010000024.1, read on the forward strand.
CGGCTGCAGCCTGAAGAGCCTCGGCCACCTGGCCGAGGCGATCGGGAGCTTCGACCGCGCCCTCGCTCTCCAGCCCCTCAACGTCATCGCCTATTCCAACCGGCTGTTCGCGAAGCTCTATGCCGAGGCCGTTCCGGCCGCCGACTACGCCTCCGACGCCCGGATCTTCGGCACCCTCTTCGCCGACCCCCTCCTGCGGCGGCGCCCGTTCGCGCATGACCGGGACCCCGAGCGGCGGCTGCGGATCGGCTTCGTCTCCGGCGACTTCTGCACGCATGCCGTCGCCCGGTTCATCGAACCCTTCCTGGAACATCTGGACCGGTCATCGATGGATGTCCGCGCCTACATGACCCACTCTCACGAGGACGAGGTGTCGGCGCGCCTCGGCACGCTGTTCGATGGCTGGCACAACATCTCCGGCCTGGGCGACGACGCGGCCGCGGATCTCATCGAGGCGGACGCGATCGACATTCTCGTCGATCTGTCGGGCCACAGTTCCGGCCACAGGCTGCTGATCTTCGCACGCAAGCCGGCACCGGTTCAGGTCACCTGGATCGGTCATCCCGCATCGACGGGCCTGCGCGCCATCGACTACCGTCTCACCGACGGCGTGCACGACCTGCCCGGCCGGTCGGAGGCCCTGCACACAGAGAATGTGTGGCGGTTGCCGGGTGTGTCGGCGACCTACCAGATGCGGGGCGACGTTCCCGCGGTCCGTGACCGCCCGCCCTTCGAGGACAACGGCTACGTCACCTTCGGGGTCCTGAACCGCTTCGAGAAGATCAGCGACCGGGCCCTGGAGACATGGGCCGGCATGCTCCAGGCGCTTCCCGATGCGCGCCTCTTCATGGTCGTCGCCGATGTCGGCGAGCCGGACATTCTGGCGCAGGTCGAGGAGCGCCTCGCGAGGGCCGGATTGCCGCTCGATCGGGTGCGCCTGCATCCGCGTGTCTCGAAGGGCTATTTCGAGCTCTATCACCAGATCGACATCGCCCTCGATTCCTTCCCCTACAATGGCGGAACCACGAGCTGCGACACGCTCTACATGGGCGTCCCCTTCATCGCCCTGCAGGGCGAGAGCGCGGTCGCGCGCACGGGGGTGGCCGTCCTGACGGCCGTCGGGCTCGCGGAATTGGCCGCCGAGACCCCGGAGGCCTATGCCGCCTGCGCGCTGGCCCTCGCACGGGATCCCGATAGATTGCGGGATATCCGGTCGGGACTGCGCGAGCGCATGCTCGCCAGCCCTCTCATGAATCACGCGCGCCTGGCCGCCGATGTCGGCGAGGCCTTCCGCGCCATGTGGAGGCGTTGGGTCGATGCAAGCCGCGCCGCATAATTCCGCCCCCGATCCCGACGGCACCTCCGAGCCGGCTTCGCAGGGCGCGCCGATCGACCCGGCCCTGGCGACCCTCCGGCGGCTCGAGCAGGAATTCGCACGCATCCTCGACACGTCCGCGGAATCTTCCGCCGCGGCGGACAATCCGGTGAGCGACGGCGCCAGCGAGACGACGGCGGGCGAACCGATCTTCGTGACGCGCCCCTTCCTGCCACCGTTCGACGAGGTCGAACCGCTTCTGCGACGCATTTGGCAGACGCGGGTGCTGACCAATGGCGGCCCCTATCACCGAGAGCTCGAAGGGCGCCTCAGGGACCATCTCGGCGTCCCCCAGGTCGCCCTGTGCAACAACGCGACCACTGCGCTGATCGTGGGTTTGCGGTCGCTGGGATTGTCCGGCGAGGTGATCACGACCCCGTATTCCTTCGTCGCGACCTCCCACGCCCTGCTCTGGAGCGGCCTAACCCCCGTCTTCGTCGACGTGGACCCACGGACACTGAACCTCGATCCGGCCCGGATCGAAGACGCCATCACGCCGCGCACGAGCGCGATCCTGCCCGTCCATTGCTACGGGCATCCCTGCGACGTCGAGGCGATCGACGCGATCGCCCGCCGGCACCGGCTCAAGGTGATCTACGACGCGGCCCATGCCTTCGGCGTGCGCCGCAAGGGCCGCAGCGTCCTGAATTACGGCGATCTGTCGGTCCTGAGTTTCCACGCCACCAAGGTGTTCAACACCTTCGAGGGGGGCGCCATCATCTGTGCCGATCCGGCCCGGAAAGATCAGATCGACAAGCTGAAGAACTTCGGTCACGATGGCGAGACATCGGTGGTGGATGTCGGCCTCAACGGCAAGATGAGCGAGATGAACGCGGCGCTGGGCCTCGTGCAGCTCAACTATGTCGATGCGGCACATGCGCGGCGGCAGGCCATCGACGCGGCCTATCGGGAGGGGCTGCGCCAGGTTCGCGGCGTGCGCTGCCTGGAGGATAGCGGGGAGGATACCGCCAACTACGCGTATTTCCCGATCCTTCTCGGCCCCGATTACCCGATCAGCCGCGACGCGCTGAACGAGGCGCTGAAGCGCGACGGCATCCATCCGCGGCGCTATTTCTATCCCCTCATCTCGGAATATCCGATGTATCGGACCCTCCCCTCGGCCCGGCGGGAGCACCTTCCCGTGGCGGCCGCGGCGGCCGAGTCCGTGCTGTGCCTCCCGATCTATCCGGATCTCGACGAGGCGATCGTCGCGCGCATCATCCGGCGGATCGCGAATCCATGACGTCCGCCACGGGTTGCGCCAAGGGTTGCGCCACCGGTGGCTCGCCCGCCGTGGCGATCATGCAGCCCTACCTGCTTCCCTATATCGGCTACTTCCAGCTGATCGCGGCCGTCGATGTCTTCGTGATCTACGATACGGTGAAATACACCAAGAAGGGCTGGATCAACCGCAACCGCTTCCTGCGCGACGGCGAGCCCATCGTCTTCACCCTGCCCCTGGAGAAGGATCGCGACGAACTCGACATCCGCGAGCGGCGGGTCGCGGCGAGCTACGCTCCCGACAGGCTCTGCGCCCAGATCGCGCAGGCCTACCGACGCGCGCCGTCCTTCGACGAGACGATGCCCCTGGTCGAGGCGGTCCTGCGCTTCGAGGGCGACAATCTCTTCGATCACCTGAGATATGCCCTCGTCCGGACCTGCGCGCATCTGGCGATCGACACGCCGATCCGCATCGCATCGGAGATCGAAGGCGGCACGGAGCTGCGCCGGCAGGATCGCGTGCTCGACATCTGCGAGCGGCTGGGGGCTTCCACCTACATCAACCCGATCGGCGGCACGACGCTCTACGATCCCGCCGCCTTCGCCCAACGCGGGATCTCCCTGCGCTTCCTGCGCAGCCGGCCCTTCGCCTATGGTCAGGCCGGGCATCCCTTCGTCCCGTGGCTGTCGATCCTCGACGTCCTGATGTTCAACCCGCGCGCGTCGCTCCGGACCATGCTGACGGACGGCTACGACCTCATCGAGAAGGAGGACAGCCTTTGCCCCGCTGGCGCAAACTCGGACGCGTCTTCGATCCCGCGGCCGTCGGCGGCAGGCCCTGGCTGAGATCCTTCGCACAGGCGCCCTGCGCCCTCGTCTGCGACGACGTCGTGAGGATGTACTTCTCCTGCCGGCCGGATCCCGATGCCGACGGCCGGTACGTGAGCTACAGCGCCTATGTCGATCTCGACCGGAGCGACCTGTTCAAGATCCGCGGCGTAGCGGACGAACCGATCCTGCCGCTCGGCGGCACCGGCACGTTCGACGAGTTCGGGACCTATCCCGTCTCGGTCATCCGGACGGGATCGGAGGTCCGCGCCTATTACGCGGGATGGACGCGCTGCGTCTCGGTTCCCTTCAACACGGCGATCGGCTGCGCCGTGAGCCGCGATGGCGGCCGCCGCTTCGAACGCCTGGGACCCGGCCCGATCCTGCCCTACTCGCCGGACGAGCCTTTCGTCATGAGCGGACCGAAGGTGCGGCGCTTCGGCGATGCCTGGTACCTGTTCTACATTGCAGGCCGCTCGTGGAAGATGGTCGACGGCCGTCCGGAGCCGGTCTACCGGATACGGATGGCGACCTCGCCCGACGGCCTGTCCTGGACGAAGGCGAACCGCGACCTGATCCCGCCGCGGATCGAGGCGGACGAAGCCCAGGCGAGCCCCGACGTCTTCGAGGCGGGCGGGCGCTACCACATGCATTTCTGCTACCGCTACAGCGCCGGCTTTCGCAGCCATGAGCGCGGCTACCGGATCGGCTACGCCTGGAGCACGGATCTCCTCCACTGGACCCGCGACGACGCCCGCTGCGGCATCGACGTATCGGACGAGGGCTGGGATGCGCAGATGATCAGCTACCCCCACGTCTTCGCCGTCGATGGCCAGGTCTACCTCGCCTATCTCGGCAACGAGGTCGGCCGCGGCGGCTTCGGCCTCGCCGCGCTCGACGGCCCCTTCGATTGAACCGCCATGCATTGGAAGAAGCTCGGCCAGATTTTCGATCCGCGGAAGCATCCGATTCCGTTCGGATGCGGTGCCTTCGCCCAATCTCCGCAGGCCCTCGTCCTCGACGATCGTGTGCGGATCTTCTTCTCGACCCGCAGCCGGGAGCCGGATGGCCAGTATCTCAGCCATGTCGCCTTCGTCGACATGCGGAAGGACCTGAGCACGGTCCTGCAGGTCTCGCCGCGACCGGTCCTGCCCCCCGGCGGTCTGGGGACGTTCGACGAGCACGGGATTTTCCCGCTGAACGTGCTGCGCCACGGCGACCTCGTCTACGGCTACACGACCGGCTGGAGCCGGCGCGTCTCGGTCCCCGTGGAGACCGGGATCGGCTTGGCGGTGAGTTCCGACGACGGCCTGACCTTCGAGCGGCGGGGAGCGGGGCCCGTCCTCTCCGCCTCGCTCGGCGAGCCGTTCCTGGTGGGTGACGGCTTCGTCCGTGTGATCGATGGCCTGTTCCACATGTGGTACATCTTCGGCACTGCCTGGAGCCTCCCGGAACCGGGCGCGGCGCCGGAACGCGTCTACAAGATCGGACATGCCACCTCGACCGACGGTGTCGCCTGGACGAAGGAGGAAGGGCGCCGGATCATCCCGGATCGGCTCGGTCCGGACGAGTGCCAGGCACTCCCCAGCGTGTTCGACCTCGGCACCCGCCGGCACATGGTGTTCTGCTACCGGGAGCAGCTCGATTTCAGGACGAATCCCGAGCGCGGCTACCGGATCGGGCATGCATGGTCCGACGATGTCGTCCATTGGACCCGCGACGATGCGATGTTGCCCCTGGGCGGGACCTCGGGTGCCTGGGACGCGGAGATGCAATGCTATCCGCACGTCTTCACCTGCGAGGGCGCGACATACTTGCTCTACAACGGCAATGCCTTCGGCCGGTTCGGGTTCGGCGCCGCGCGGCTCGAGCCGTGACGGGCCTGCGGGTCGAGCGGAACCGCTCCCGGCTCGACGATGTCCTGGCGCATCTCACCCTTTGCGACCGAACCTTCACGCCGCCGCTCAGTCTGCGCGTGTCGGTTCCCGATTACGCCGCCAAGCTCGTGGCGCGGGCGGAACGGTTCGAGCTCTGGAAGGACTCGGCCGTCGTCGGACTGGTCGCGGTCTATTGCGACGATCCCGAGCGGAACTGCGCCTTCGTGACCAGTGTCAGCGTATTGCCGGACCTGACCCGGGCCGGTCTCGGGCGCCGTCTCATCGAGGAGGCGATCGGCCATGTCCGCGGCCTCGGCTTCCCTCGGCTGGCTCTCAGCGTCGATCGCAAGGCCAGCGCGCTCAGCCTTTACGGCAGGCTCGGTTTCACCACGGATGAAGAGGCGGGAGAGACCTTGCACCTGTCGCTCGATCTCCTGCATCCGCATGGACAGCAGGTCTGAATGGTCAGGACATCGATGTCGGACAGCTTTGAGGGGGCAGCCATGAGCGAGGCGCGCGATTTCGACCGGGAGACGAAGGATGTGGAGGGGCACCGCTACGCCTACGATTTCGACCTCGACGTCATGCACAAATACATGGTGCGGGCGTTCGCGCCGTTCTTCCGGCCGGGCCGGCTGCTCGAACTGGGTAGTTTCCGGGGGGATTTCACGCGGCGACTGACGCCGTTCTTCTCCGATGTCACCTGCATCGAAGCCTCCGGCGAGGCGATCGCCGCGGCTCGCGGGCGGCTCGACCCGAGCGTGAGCTTCGTCCATGCGACCTTCGACGAGGCGGCCCTGCCCCACCGCTACGACACGGCGATCCTGACGCATGTCCTCGAACATCTCGACGACCCGGTCGGTGTCCTGGGCCGCGTCAACGACGAGTGGCTGTCGGAGGGCGGCCGGCTCTTCATCGCCTGCCCGAACGCCAACGCGCCGTCCCGCCAGATCGCGGTGAAGATGGGACTGATCTCTCACAACACGGCCGTGACCGAGGCGGAGCGCCAGCATGGTCACCGGCGCACCTACACGCTCGACACCCTCGAACGTGAGGCGACGGAAGCGGGCCTGCGCGTGATCCACCGCTCGGGAATCTTCTTCAAGGCTCTCGCCAACTTCCAGTGGGATGCCCTGCTCAAGACCGACATCGTGTCGCCCGCCTATTTCGACGGATGCTACGAACTGGGCCAAGTCTACCCCGATCTCTGTTCGAGTATTTTCCTGGTTTGCGAAAAGGGGTCCCGGAATCGCGGACGATAGTGTCCGGTACGGAGTGCGGGAGGTGCCCGGACAGGAATCGCGGGCACGCCCAGACCGGGATGCGCTGCCCGGGTGGAAGACGTCACGCGATGGTGGAAAACGGTCGTCCGTCGCGGAAAAGGGCGGCCCGGAGCGGAGACGTTAATCGATCCTTTGCTTCGTTTCGGACTCTCGTTGAGGGGGACGATGCGCTCCGGGGGACGAATACGGGTGACCATACCGCCTCAGCCACGCCACCACGGCTCCGCGGAGATTCCGACGGGTGGGAAAGGCGCGTATTCCAGGCACGACGATGCTGCGCCCGAGCGGGCCTGCCCGAAGGAAAAGGCCGTTCTGGACCTCGCCTCGATCAAGGCCACCGATCGGTCCGTCGAGGATGCGTTCGGGTCCACCGAATCCCCGGCAAGTCCGAAGGCGCTTCCCCTCTGGCTGCTGCTGGTCGGACGCGAGGTTGTGCACAGGCACTGGGGCCTCGTCACCGGCGCCGGCATCGTCTGGACGGCTCTGGGCGGCGCGCTCGTGATCGATGCCCTCGACGGCGCGACGCATATTCCCGACCGCTGGTTCGGCCTCCTCCTCGTGTTCGAGGCGGCGGGCTCGTTCGTGCGCGGCCTCGTCGCCACCGGGGCGGCACGCCGCCTCCGCATCCTCAAGGCGGCGCTCCTCCTCGTCGTGGCGGTGCTGACGATGCTGGCATCGTCCTCCAGTACCTTTCTGCTCGCCATGCTGTTCGGAACCGCCTTCCTGTTCGACGGCCTGTCGCGCTTCGCGCTCGCGAACGTGCTGCGCTTTCCGGGATGGCGATTGTCGGCGGCGCATGGGGCGCTCGTCGTGGCTTTGGGCATCATCACCCTGCAGCCCTGGCCGACCTGGTACGCGGGCACGGTCGGCTTCTGCATCGGTGCCTTCCTGATGCTGGCCGGCATCAAGGTGGCGATCCTCGGGGCGCGCATGCGGCACCTGCCGGCCGAGCCCCTGGCGCAAGCTCCGGACGCCCATTCGGACGCGCTGACCGTCCATGTCTGGACGCCGACCGGGACGGCGACGATCCCGGCCCGGCAGCGGCTGGTCCATCGCTATGTCGTGTCGGTGAACGGGCGCGGCCACGTCTCCACCGGCCACGCGGCGCTGGAACTGGGCGCCGGTGTCACGGAGGACGCGCTCTATGTGAGCCATTATCCGGCCGTGGAGATCGACCGCTCGCCCGACAACCTGCGCGCGACCCTGCGCGCCGGCCCGGAAAACGACGTGCCGGGACGTTTCCTGCCGAGCTATCGCGAGGAGGCGGACGATTGGTGCGAGGCGACCGTCACGGTCACCCTCCGCGGGGTCGACGCGGCGCGCCTGCGGCATTTCTGGGCCGCCTATCGACGCGACGCGACCTACAACCTCGTGGGTCGGAACTGCTCGACGACGGTGGCCTCCGCCCTGGACGCGGCCGTCGAAGGCGCGTTCAACCGTGACGGCAAGCCGTGGCGGCACCTCGCCCGTGCGGTGATGAGCCCGGAATTCTGGGCGGCCGCGATCCTGCGCAACGGAGCGGGCGCGATGACGTGGACGCCGGGTCTCGTGCTCGATTACTCGCGCGCCCTCAGTGCCCTCGTCGATCCGGTCTCGCCGGTTCCGGCCATTCGCTGGGAGGGCGTGAGACGCCGGCTGCTGCGCAACTGGCGGGCGGAGACCGTCGCGCGGATGCGGAATCTCGGCCGCCGGCGATCCCCGGCGGCGTGATCCCGCGGACCATCCAGCGTACGTATCCCCTGCGACCGGTGTCCAGCATCAGGGGGCCGGTCGCGGTGCGGCCACCTCTCGGGAGATGGCCAGCATGACGGCGAGCGTGTCCGCCTCGTCCTCCTCGGCGCCGTGGTCGCTGAGCTTGACGATCACCGTATCGGTGTCGCGGTTGATGTAGACGTACTGGCCGTAGACGCCGATGGCCGAGATGTCGTCGTCGCCCTCCGGGATGTGCCACCATTGCGCCGAGTAGGGCCAGCCATCGACCTCCCGGCGTGCCGGGGTCTCGATCCGCCCGATCCACGAGGCGGGGACGACGCTCGTGCCGCCGACCCGGCCATGGTCGGCCACCATCAGCCCGAGGCGCAGGAAGTCCCGGGCGACGGCATTGATGCAGCAGAAGGCCTTCTCCGTCCCTCCGGGCCGGTCGAGATTCCAGGTCGCGTTCGCCTGCGCCCCCATGGGTTTCCAGATCCGGTCCGAGAGGAGGTCGGCCAGGGGCCTGCCCTCGACCTCGGCGAGGATCAGGCCGAGGATCTCCGTGTCGATGCTGCGATACTGGCCCTCGCTGCCGGGATTGGACGACAGGCGGGCACTCTCCTTCACGAAGTCCCGGATGTCGCGGGTGAGGTACATGCCGGCGGTGCCCACCAGCGGTCGCCACGGGTCGTAATTCTCCGGCACAGCGAGCCCGCTCGTCATGTCGAGGAGGTCGCGGACGGTGATGCGTCCGAAGGCGGGCTCTCCGCGCAGAGAGGGCAGCAGGGTGGCGACGTGGTCGGTCTCGGCGAGCCGGCCACCGGCGATCGCCTGCCCGACCAGCAGCGAGACCACGGATTTCGCCACCGACCAGGACGGGAACAGCGTCGTCTGATCCCAGCCGGGGCGGTACCATTCGTGGATCAGGACGCCCTTGTGGCTGACGAGAAAGGCATTGGTGTGGGTCGCGGCCAGCACCTCCCCGAGGGGAAGGCTGCGCCCCTTCCACGGGACGCGATCGGGGATGGGGCGGGTCCGGACGGGCAGGATGCCGGAGATGCCCGGGGCCGCCACGACCCGGCTCGCGAACCATGTGCCGATGGCGGAGGGTTCGACGATCGCCAGCGCCGCCAGGGTGATCGGGTTCGGCACGCCGAGCAGCGCGACGAGCGCGAAGGACGCTCCTCCCAGGGCCACCCCGCCCGCCAACGCTCCGGCGAGCCAGGGGTGGCGAAAACGCGGCCGGAGGCGGCGGGCTCTCGACATCGGCTTCAAGGCCCCCTTCGACGACCGGGAACGAACTGCACGCGTGTCCGGCCGCTCAATGCGGCGCGGTCTGGCCCGAGGCGAGAATCGTCACGCCGACGGCGATCACCGCGATGCCGAGGATCATCGGCAGGGTGATGGGTTCGTGAAACAGCAGCGCGCCGCCCAATGCCGCACCGACCATGCCGACCCCGGCCCAGATCGCGTAGACGATCCCGATCGGCAGCATGTTCATGCTGTTCGACATCAGCCAGAACGCGGTGCCGTAGCCCAGCACGACGATGATCGTCGGCACCGGCTTGGTCAGTCCATCGGCGGCCTTGAGGGCGAGCGTCGCCGTCACTTCGGCGCTGATGGCGAAGGCGAGGAGGAGATACGGGTTCATGCTGGAATCGTCCGTGCGGGCGGCTGGCGGGAGGCGGCTTCTACGGACTTGCGCCCTGCCTCGCCGCGATCGTTCTGGAGCGATCTCGGCGGCAGGATCGCCGGAACGATGAAGACAGGGTGCGATGTCCCGCCCGGCCGTTCGAGACCAGGGCCGGAACGTCCCGACCCTGCGTCAGCCTTCAGATCACCGGTCCCGTTAATTTCGCGTGTCGAGGAGTGCCGGAACGCCCTCGCCGCCCTGCGCCGGCGGCCTTCGCGGCAGGGGACGGAACACGCGAGGAGCCGCCGGGAGCACGCTCGCGCGGTCGACGATGCCCGGCCATCCGCCGGGCCTTCGGTCCTCGCCTAAGGGCGGGATGCGCGGGTCATGCGGTCAGCCCCATGAAGGCGCGCATCGGCGCCGGATCGCTGCGAAGGTCGGCCGCCGATCCTTCGTAGACGACGTGCCCGTTGTTGAAGCCGTAGACCCGCTGGGCGAAGCTGAGCACCGCGGCCACGTTCTGCTCGACCACGACGATGGTCCGGCCCTCCTCGGCGAGGCGGCGCGCCAGGGCGATCAGGTCCTGCACGATCAGGGGAGCCAGGCCCTCGAACGGTTCGTCGAGGAGGATGATCCGGGGATCGCGGATGAGGGCGCGTGCGATCGACAGCATCTGCTGCTCGCCGCCCGACAGGGTCCGGCCCCGCGACGTCCGGCGCTCCTTCAATCGCGGAAAGACCTCCCAGATCCGGTCCAGGGACCAGCCCTTCGGCGCGGTGAGGCGGGCGACGCGCAGGTTCTCCTCCACCGTGAGGGTCCCGAAGATGGCGCGTTCCTCCGGGACCAGCTGCATGCCGACGCGGGCGATCTTCTCGGGCGGCAAGCCCTGGATCGGCCGGCCGTCGAGGCGGATCGTGCCGCTGCGCGGCGCGAGCGCGCCCATCAGGGTCCGCAAGGTCGTGGTCTTGCCGGCGCCGTTGCGGCCGAGCAGGGCCACGACCTCGTTCTCCTCGACGCGCAGGGAGACGTCGAAGAGGACGTGCGAATCCCCGTAGAGGGTGTTGATGCCCTCGACCTCAAGCAGGCTCATGCATGGCTCCCAGGATCGCGGTTCCCTCGGCGGCGGCCTCGTCCGGGGCCGTGCCCAGATAGGCCTTCTGGACCGCCGGATCGCGTCGCACGGTCTCGGCGGGGCCGTCCGCCAGGAGGCGTCCCTCGCTCAGCACGGTGATGCGTTCGGCGAGACCGAAGACGGCGTCGAGGTCGTGCTCCACGAGGAGGATGGTGCAGGAGCGGCCGATCCTGCGGATGAGCGCGCAGGTCGCGGCGCGCTCCGACGAGCTCATCCCGGCCAGTGGCTCGTCGAGGAGGAGCACGTTGGGGCTGGTGGCCAGGGCCATGCCGATTTCGAGGCGGCGCTTCTCGCCGTAGGCCAGCACGCCGACGCGCGTCTCCGCCCTTGATCCGAGGTCGAGGATGCCCAGCATTGTCTCGACCTGCGCCTCCACGTCCGCGTTGGCGCCGGCCGGAGCGAGAAGGTCGAGGCGGAAGCGGCCGCGGGCACGGGCCAGCGCCGCCACCCGCAGGTTTTCCCGCACGGTGAGATTGAGGAAAAGCTGGTTGAGCTGGTTGCTCTTGGCGACGCCGCGCTGCGTCGCCGCCGTGACCCCTGCCCCCGTGAGCCGCTCACCGAACAGCAGAACCGACCCGGCGCTCGGGCCGACCTCGTCGGACAGCATCTTGAAGAGCGTGCTCTTGCCGGCGCCGTTCGGGCCGATCACCGCGTGGATCGAGCCGCGCCGGACCTGGAAGCTCACGCCGTCCACGGCCTTGAGGCCGCCGTAGTGCCGCGCGAGCCCCTGCGCCTCCAGGGCGATCTCCGCATGGGCGGTGCGTCCGTCGATGGCCGGCCGGGGCATGGGGAGCGCGACCTCGGCCGGGATTTCCGGAACGACCACGCTTTCCGAGGCGATGGCCTCCTCGATCGCCTCGGTGCGGGCCTTCGCGGCGCGAAGGCGCGCGGCCTCGCCGCGCTGGCGCCAGCGATGCAGGATCTCGCCGCAGATGCCCCGCCGCAGGCCCATCACCAGGCCGATGAAGGCGACGCCGAGGATCAGCCTCCAGAGGGAGCCGAAGCCGGGGATGAGCTGGAGATTGTCGCGCAGCCACAGCCAGAGTGCTGCGCCCACCAGGGGACCGATCAGGGTTCCGACCCCGCCCACGATGGTCTGCACCACGAGCTGGCCCGAGGTTTCCAGCGCGAAGGCGTCCGGCGGCATGTAGCTCTGGAAGGACCCCAGCATCGCGCCGGCGAGACCCGCGTAGAGAGCCGCGATGGTGAAGGCCGCGAGCTTGTAGGCCGGCACGTCGTGGCCGAGCATGGCCACGCGCGGGGTGTTCTCCTTGACCGCCTTCAGGATCAGCCCCACCGAGGAGTGCACGATGCGCCGGGCCAGTACGAAGCCGAGGAAGAACGCGACCGCGAGGAGCGCGTACATGGGCAGGCCGGCGGTGATCCGGACGGCGCTCGCCCCGAAGCCGATCACCGGCACGGGCACCCCCGCGATGCCGTTCTCGCCGCCGGTATAGTCGGAGAGCGGCGAGTTCTGGATGAAATAGGCCATCTGGCCGAAAGCCAGGGTGATCATGGCGAAGTAGATGCCGATGCGCCGGACAGCGAGCCAGCCGACCGCGAGACCGAAGATCCCGGCCGCCAGGGTGCCGATCAGGAAGGCGAGCCAGACGCTTCCGACGGTGCCGGAGACCAGCAGGTAGGCGGCGACGAACCCGCCGGCCCCGTAGAAGGCCGCCTGCCCGAAGGAGAGGAGCCCGGCGAGCCCGAACAGGATGTCGAGGCCGAGGCCGAACAGGGCCCAGTTGAGCGCCCGCGACAGGAGGTCGTGCGAGAAGCCCAGCGGCGGCAGCAGGACCGGTGCGGCCAGGAGGGCGACGAGGAGAGCGAGTTCGGGCCAGGCGGCGCGTAAGGGGCGGAGGCCCATCAGACCCGGCCCTCCGTGCCGAACAGCCCTTGCGGCCGCGCCACCAGGACGAGGGCCATGAGGCCGTAGAGCATCACTTCCGAATAGGCTGAGTTGAACGCGCTCGTCAGGCTGATGATCTCGCCCGCGATCAGGCCGCCCACGATGGCGCCGGGGAAGGAGCCGAGGCCGCCCAGCACGATCACCACGAAGGACTGCACCATGAAGCTCGCGCCCATGTCGGGCGTCACCGCGACGACGGGGGCGTAGAGCATGCCGGCCAGACCGACCGCGACGATGCCAACCGCGAAGACGAACAGGAAGGTGCGCCGCACGTCGATGCCGAGGATGCCGACCATGCCGGCATTCTCGATGCCCGCCCGCACCACGAGGCCCACGGAGGTCCGGTAGAGCACGAGGTAGAGGCCCACCAGCAGCGCCGCGATGATGCCGATGAGCTGGAGGCGGTAGGTCGGGTAGACCAGGAAGCCGAGCTTCGTCGCGCCGGTGCCCCAGGAGGGCACCGGCACCCGCTGGCTGTTGCCGCCGAACCAGCTCCGCAGGCCCTCCACCAGCACCATGCCGATCCCGTAGGTGACGAGGATCTGGTCCTCGTCCGGCCGGGCGTAGAAATGGCGGATGATGAGCCGCTCCATGGCGAAGCCGATGATGAGCATGATGGCGCAGCCGCCGAGCAGGGCGAGCACGAAGGAATGCGTCGCCTGCATCATCACGAAGGCGGTGTAGGCGCCCACCGCGAACAATGCGCCGTGGGCGAAGTTGAGCACGCCGAGCGTGCCCAGGATGATGGTCAACCCGCTGGAGACCAGGGCCAGGAGGCTGCCCAGCGCGAGGCCGTTGAAGGCCTGCGAGAGGAGGACGGCGGTGCTCGGCATGATCGCGCGCCTTCAGCTGTAGGGACCGAGCTTGCACCCGAACAGATCGGGCGGGTTCATCACGCTCTCGCCGTCGACGAGATCGACGACCTCGTAGAAATCCTCCGGGCCCTTCATGGCCGAGGGCGCCTTGCCGCGCAGGATCGGGATCGGGCGCACCATCTGGTGGTCCTCGGCCCGGTAATAGACGCGCCCGATGGTGGTCTCGTAGGGCTGGGCCTTCGAGCCCTCCATCACCTTGATGATATCGACCGGGTTGAACCCCCCTGCCCGCTCCACCGAGAGCGCCCAGAGGTAGGTCTGCATGTAGGCGATGTGGGCCCCCCAGCGCGGGCGGTACGTGTTCCTGGCCAGGAAGGACTCGACGAAGGTCTTGGCGAGGGGATAGCGATCCTCCAGCGTCCACCAGAAGTCGCAGGAGCCGTAGACGCCCTGCATCAGTTCGGGGCCGACCTCCTTGTCCTGGAACGAGGACAGGTTCGGCACCACGAGCTTCATGCTGGAGAGGACGCCGAACTGCTCGGCCTGCTTCGTGGAGGCCACCGCGTCGGAGCCGAAGCAGATGTTGACGAAGACGTCGGCGCCGCTGTTGGCGATGTTGAGGAGCGCCGAGCTGTAATCGGCCGTGCCGAGCGGCACCGTCTCCTTCAGGACCTGCGTCCAGCCCTGCTCCTTCGAGAACTTGGAGAACGAGTCGTAGACGGTCTGCCCGTAGGTGTAATCGGGCACCAGGAAGGCGGCCTTGAGCGTCTTGCCAAGCGCCTTGGCGACGACGGGGGCCAGGGCCTTGGCGGCCATGTAGGCGTTCTGCTGTGAGCGGAAGCCGTAGCGCTGGCAGTTCTTGCCGGTGACGTCGTTCGAGCCGGCGATGCCGACCATGTAGAGGACCTTGTCGCGGCTCGCGAGCTCTTCGAGGGCGATGGCCTCGGCGCTGCTGACGGAGCCCTGGAACATGATGGCTTTGTCGCGCTGGATGAACTGGGTCGCGGCCTGGACCGCGACGTTGGGCTTGCCCTCGGTGTCTGCGATCTTGTGGCGGATCTGGCGGCCGAGGACGCCCTTGCCCTTGAGCCCCCAGGCCGCGGGGATCTCGCCGCCCGCGTTGATCTGCGCGATCGCGAGTTCGTAGCCGAGCTTGAGGTCGCTGCCGTCGCCGGAGAACACCCCGGTCAGCGGCATGTTGAGGCCGATGAAGACGGAATCCGCTCCGACTCCCTCCGGGAAGGTCCCGATCCCGGCCGGGCTCTGGGCGAGAGCCCCGCGCAGGTCCGGCAGCATCAGGCCGGCCGCGCCTCCGAGGATGAGTTTGCGACGATCGAGCATGAGGGGCCTCTCGGTTGTGGCTTCGGGGGCGTGGGTCTCGGTGGAGATCAGGGGCGCGCAGAACGGGACACGGCGCGAGCAAGTCACGCGCCGGTCGCGACCGGCGGCAGCGGTTCGGGGACCGGTGGCGGGCCATCGCGGAACTGGGCGGGCGCGAGCCGCTGGCGGTTCACGCTGAGGTCGAAGACATCGAAGCGGTTGTAGTAGCCGACCACGTCGTGGAACTGCTTGGGCTCGATGCAGGCGTTGAGGTCGATCTCCGCGTAGAGGATCCCCTCTTCCAGCAGCGCCTCGCCGATCTGCGCGCCGGTCGGATCGACGAAGAACGAGGCGGCGCGCGGTGTTCCGTCGAGCACATCTGCGGCGCCCGGATCGCGCGCCGCCAGGAGGTCGTAGGCGGCCTTGTCCAGCACCCCGGCGGTGACGAGGCCGAAGGCCTTGGCCTCGAAGCAATGGGCGCTGGCGCGCAGGCGGTTGGCGGCGAGGTTGTCGTAGTTCCCGCCGCCCTTGGGCCGGCGCGTCGGCCAGACCGGAGGCCAGGACGAGATGTGGAACTGCTCGCCCTGGGCCATCAGGGCGTAGCGCGCGAGGGGATTGGTGTTCTCGCCGCAGATGAGCTGGCCGATGCGGCCGATGGCGGTCTCGACCACCTTCAGACCGGCGCCGTCGCCGGGGGCCCAGACGAGCTTCTCGTAATAGGTCGGCATCAGCTTGCGGTGATGGTTGAGGACCGTCCCGTCCTCGCCGATGAGGAGGTTGGCGTTCCAGAGGCAGCCCACGCTGGCGGGCGAGCGCTCGCTGATGCCGATCGACACGACGATGCCGGCCGCCCGCGCCGCCTGCCGGATGCGCGCGATCTCCGGCCCGTCGGCGAGGACCGACTGCTCCGCCATGCGGGCGAAGAGGTCGTGGTTGTCGATCGGGGCCGTGAGCGCCGCCCAGACCGGGAAGGCCGGGATGAAGGTCTCGGGAAAGGCGATCAGTGCGGCGCCGGCCCGCGCCGCCTCCTCGATCAGGGCGACCGCCTTGGCGGTGGTCGCGGTCGCATCGAGGAAGACGGGAGCGGCGTGGACGGCGGCGGCCTTGAACCGTGGGAGCATGGAATTTCCCTTTCCACGGCGAGATTACGGCGCGGGCGCTTCCTGCAAAGCCGACAAATCTGCAAGGCGCCTTGCAGGATGTCCGCGGAGGCCGGGCCTGCCGACGAGCGTGAGGGATTCTCTGGCGCGCATCTTGCCCGCCATCGGGCCATGCAGACCTTCGATCTCCTGGACTGGAACGACATCAAGATCTTCCTGGGGGCGGCCCGGGGCGGGAGCCTCGCCGCCGCCGCGAAACGCCTGAGGGTCGACCAGTCCACCGTGAGCCGGAGGCTCGCCAATCTGGAGAGTGCTCTCGGGCTCGCGCTTTTCGAGCGCCTGCCGTCGGGCCTGCGCCTCAGCGACGTGGGGCAGCGCCTGCTCCGGCACGCCGAGCAGGTCGAGAGCGCGGTCATCTCCCTCCGGCACGAGGATCACCCCGGCGGCGGCATCGGAGGGCGGGTGCGGCTCGCCACGATGGAGGGCATCGCCTCCCTGTACCTGGCCGAGCGCCTCTGGGGCCTGCGGGAGCGCCACCCCGACCTGATGGTCGACCTCGTGACCTCGGCCCAGACCGTCTACGTCAACCGTCGCGAGGCCGACCTCTTCCTCAGCTTCTTCAGGCCGCCCGGAAAAGGATTGATCTCGGAGCAGATCGGCGCGTTCCGGCTCGGATTGTATGCGGCGCCGAGCTACCTCGCGCGGCATGGATGCCCGGCCGATCTACTGGCGCTGAAGCAGCATCACTTCGTCTCGTACGTCGACGATCTCGTGCAGGTCGATTGCGTCCGTTGGCTGGACGACCTTCTCGAAGAGCGGCAGACGGTGTTTCGATCCAACAGCATGATCGCGCAGAAGAACGCCGCACGCGGAGGCCTAGGACTCGTTCTTCTGCCGAGTTTCGCGGTGACGGCTCGTGACGACCTCGTCCCGGTCCTGCACGACGAAGCCTTCACCACGCGGGAACTCTGGCTCAACGTCCACGCCGACCTGCAATTCGCACCTCGGGTCAGGGCGGTCATGGCCTTTCTGAAGGGGACCATCGCCTCGGACGTCCAGTTTCGGCCGTCCGAGGCCCTCCCCCAGATGGCTCGTTGTTCAAGCCTTTCGCCGGACGCGCGCGTGTCGAGCTTGATGATCTGAGGCTGCGACGAACCCGAGAGGCAGGGTCGTACAGGCGATCGGCACTGCCTCCGCGTCAGCGCATGTCCTTCGCGTCAGCGCATGTCCTTGGGGAGATGCTGGATCGGGTTCGTCCGCGACGGCGCGCCGTCGCCCTGCACGGCCCCGCCCTTCATGACGTCGGTGGAGGATCGGATGGCGCCGGCCGGCGCGACGTGACCGTTGTCGCCGTCATGCGCGGTGCCCGTCGGCAAGGTCCCCGGGGTCGGCTGGTCGATCCGGCTGGCCGCGGACTGCGCGAACGCCGGAGCCGCGAAGCCGAGGCCGACCACCAGGACGGCGAAGGAGAAGGCGCGAGGGAATCTGCGAGGGAATCTGATCGTCATGACTGGATATCGTCCGTTCCGGCTCCGTACGAGCCGTGTTTTGCGGGCCGTGTTTTCAAACTCTGCAATGCCCCCGCGATGCCGGTGTTCCCATCCGGTCCGAGGATAGTCCGCACCGACCCGGGGTCATCCGGCGAGCCACTGAAATTTGACCCAAAAAAATTCTGAACGTTTCCGGGATGGGTACGTTGTGCTTCCCGATGCGACCCAAGTGACGAAGCAGAAATCTCGAAGAGGGATTTGCTAATACTGTTCGTCTCCGGCGCTATTACTTATGGGGAAAAATCTTTGTCATACCGTAATCTCGTCGCCGCCGTGGTCCTTTCGTGCGTTTCGGTCCCCGCCCTGGCCCAGACGCCCGCACCGGCGACCACTGCGCACTCCTCGTCCGAGATGGGCATGAAGATGGCCGATACGGCGACCGTGAAGCTCAAGTTCGTGACCGTGAAGCCGGCCGACATCACGTCGTCGAAGCTGATCGGCACGAACGTCTACAACAACAACAAGGAGACTGTCGGCGAGATCGAGGATCTCGTCATCGAGAACGGCAAGACCGTGACCGGCGTCATCGTCAGCGTCGGCGGCTTCCTCGGCCTCGGTGAGCGCTACGTCGTCCTCGACCCCTCCACCATCTCGGTCAGCAACAAGGACAACAAGTGGGCGGCCTATGTCGATACCGACAAGGACACGCTCAACAAGGCCCCGAGCTTCGACTACTCCAAGAAGAAGTAACTCCTTTCGGGTCTGACAGACTCGTGCTCGACCAGCGAAGGCCCGGACGCCCCACTCGGGTGGCGCCCGGGCCTTTTCCATGTTCCCTGCTCGTCGACCCGTATCAGGCCTTGTGGTTCGACGGTTCGGGCATCCGGGTCAGGAGCAGGGCCGCGGCGGTCCCGATGGCGGATGAGACGAGGAACGCGGCGGTGAATCCGCTGACATCGACGATGCTGCCGGCGAGTACGTTCGACAGGGCGATCGCGACACCCTGGACGGTCGCGATGGCGCCCGAGGCGAGGTTGTAGCGGCTCTTGTCCTCCATGAAGTCGGCGATCATCAGCGGCTTGATCGCGCTGTAGAGGCCGGTGCTCACGCCTTCCAGGGACTGGACCGCGAACAGCCAGATGGCGTCGTCGGACAACGTATAGAGCAGTGCCCGGACGGGCAGCATCGCGAAGGCGAACAGGATGATGGGCTTGCGCCCCCAGCCGTCGGCGAAGCGCCCGACCATGATGGCCATGGGCAGCATCACCACCTGGGCCGCGATGATGGTCGTCGACGTGATCGCGGCCGACCAGTCCTCGTGCGCCAGCGAGATCTTCTGGGCGACCAGAGAGGCCATCGGCCCGTTCGCCAGCTGGAACAGGAAGATCGACGCGGCAAAGATCAGGAGGGGACGGTTGCCGAGGAGCACCTTGAGCGCGGAGCCGCCCTTCGCCTTCGGCTTGACCTCCTCGGCGAGCTCCTGCCCGACGATGTCGCGCGGGATGGACAGCACCGCCGCAGCGGCGAGGAGAGACAGGGCGGGGACGAGGAAGAAGACCGCCCGGTCCGGGAAGCCGTAGCCCACCAGTGCGATCAGGACGGCGATGCAGACGTTGCCGCCGCGGTACCAGGCGCTGTTGCGGCCCATCCGGCGTGACAGGCGCGCCTTCGGAAAGATGCCGAGCGTGAGGCCGGCGATGGTCGGGGTGAAGCTGCTGCCCGCCGCGGTCAGCACCGTGAAGGCCACCAGCACCGGCCAGAACTGGGGCCAGATCGCGATCACCGTCGCCCCGGCCGAGGCCGCCAGCAGGGCGGCCACGATGGCCTTGCGCTTGTCGCGCGCGGCGTCGATGACGGCGCCGAGGGGAGCCTGCAGGGCGACTCCGATGAGGCCGGCGATGGTCGTCACCAACCCGACGGTCGTGGCGCTCCATTCCCGATGCACCAGCAGGAAGACGTTGAGATAGGGCCGTAGCCCGCCGTTCACGTCGACCAGGGTCAGGTTGAGAAGATCGAACTTGCGCGGATGCAGGTCCCGCGCTTCCTCGGTCCCGTCCGCCTCACCCTGCCGTTCCGCTCTCCCGCTCATGCTCTCACGACGCCTGTTCCCGTTCCGCTATGACGGGGTGTGACGTCCCTGCGCCGATTGTGTTCCCTATGCCCGGTCGCGGGGGGGGCGTCCGTGCCCATGGCGGATCAATCGATCGAGCGGGTGACGGCCCTGTCGATGTTGACGCGGGCGTCCCAGTCCTTCGCGGCGTCCTGTCCCTTGAGCGACACGAGCCGGGCGCCGCTGACGTCGACGTTCCTGAAGTCGGCCCCCGTGACGGTCGCGCCGGTGAGGTTCGCCCCCGACAGATCCGACCCCATCAGCACGACGTCGGTGAGGTCGGCATCCGTGAGATCGGCGTATTCCAGGCGCGAGCGACCGAGGTTCGCCCCCTTCAGGTTGGCGCCCTTCAGGTTCACCGAGACGAACACCGCCCGCATCAGGCCCATGGACTGGTTCTTGATGTCGGCGCCGCCCTTGAGGTCGACCAGCGTCGCCCCGCTCATGTTGGCGCCCCTGAAGTCGCCGATGGGCATCGACCGGCTGAGATCGGCCCCGCTGAGGTTGGCGTCGCGGGCGGTGATGCCGAACATCTTGGCGCCGACGAGCTTGGCGCCGGAGAGGTCCGCCTTGATGAACCAGGCCTGCTCCAGGTTTGCCCCGGTCAGGTCGGCGCCGCGCAGGCTGGCCTTGTTGAGACGGGCGGTGCGCAGGTTCGCGCCCCTGAGGTTCAGCCCCGACAGATCGAGGCCGGCGAGCGCCTTGTCGGAGAGGTCGACCGGCTTGCCGTCCGCCTCGGCGATCATCGCCTCGATGTCGGCGCGGGTCATCTCGGCCCTGGTCATCGCGGCCGAGCCCATATCGGCGCCCAGCAGCAGGTCCTGCTCGGCATGGGCCGGGGCGGTAAGAAGGACGGAGGTGAGCAGGAGGGGGGCGAGCAGGAGGGGGGCGAGGCGGCGCATGGTTTCTCCCGAACGATGTCGCCCGGCCGCGGGAAGCCTGTGCCTCCTCTCGATGTCGCCCGGACGAAATTTTTGTTCTCTGAGGAAGGTGGTACTGAGGTAGATCGCAACCGTCTGTGACCCAGGTCACCGATGTCTGCGGATACCGGAAACACGATGCATCGATGGGGTCACGGCGGCGCTCAACGACCGCGGGGCCCGGGAGGACGACCATGCAGAGCGCCCATCAGGTCGAGCGCTGGATCGAGCGCTTCCCGCTGATCCGCAACTTCAGCGCGGGACATCTCCAGATCGCCCGCGGCACGGTACATTTCCCCGTGCTGGAGGCGGGGGCGATTGCCTACGAGCTCCAGGACGTCTGCGCGGACTACCTGATGTGCATCGACGGCCGGACACGGGTGTTCCGGATGTCCGAGGGTGGACGGGAGATGCTGATCTACAAGGTCGGCGCGGGCGGGACCTGCGTTCTCACGACCCAGTGCCTCCTTTCGGGCGAGGGCTTTCCGGCGCAGAGCGTCGCCGAGGCCCGGACCGAGTTGGCCGCTCTTCCATCCGACACCTTCCGCCAATTGATGCGGGAGAGCGACGCCTTCCGAACCTTCGTCCTCGACGATTACACCAAGCTCCTGTCGGGGATGTTCGACCTGGTGGAGGAGATCGCGTTCGCGCCCCTGGAGCAACGCCTCGCCCGGCGATTGCTGGTCGAGGCCGATACCGACGGGATCGTCTGGAAGACCCACCAGCAACTCGCCTCGGACGTGGGAAGCGTGCGCGAGGTCGTCAGCCGCCTCCTGGGCGAATGGGCGGACGAGGGCCTCGTCGAGGTCCGGCGCGGCCAGGTACAGGTCATCGACCGGGCGACCCTGGCGGCCGGCAGGCGTCCTCTGTCCTGACCGGTCGATCGAATTCGGCCGCTACCGCAAGGGATCGAGAGATCCTGCCCTTCGCGCTCCATGCGTCCAGTGGCTGCGAGCACCTCTGCACGATCTCGTCCCGGGCCACGGACACGATCCGGAGCCGTCACGCCGGCCCCCCGCCCGGTCACCGAACCGGGCGGGGGGCTGCGAGCGTCGAGGTACTCGGTAAGAAACCGCAGACGTGCCGTCGTCAGCGGCGGCAGCGACCGCCCGGACCGCGATAGAGACCGGGCGGGCAACCGCGCGGCGCGCCCGTGATGGCCCGCCGCATGGCGCCGCGCGGCCCGCGGTTCAGGCGGCAGCCCCCCAACGGGCCGCGATGGGCGCCGAAGCCGCAACCGGCGCGGACCTGGACGATGGGAGCGTCGAGACCGATGCCGCCGGCCGGCACGGGAAGGGCCTGGGCTCCGCCTGCCATGAGCAGGGTCGCGAAACCGCCGACGATGAGACCTGTGAGCTTCATCCGTATTCCTTCGTTGTGGCGGGCACGGCTCATCGGCCGTGCCCTGGGGGAAGTCGATATCCGAACCCCGATCCCGGGCATTCGGTTCATTTTGCGCCGAGGGTCACTTGTTGCGACACGGCCGCTCCGCACGGACGACGCGACCGTCGCGGTCGGCGTCGAGCCGTGCGAACCGCTTGGTGGACGTCGCGTCGATCTCCTCCGCGGTGAGGAAGCCGTCGCCGTCCGCGTCGATGGCCCGGAACCGCCCGGCAGGGTCGTAGGGTCCCTTGCCCGGGCGGGCGTCCCACCAGGCCGCCCATTCCGCCCGGCTGACGCGTCCGTCATGGTCGGCATCGGCCCGCATGAGCCGGGTGCGGTTCCGCGCGAGGAACGTCGCGAGGTCGACGCCGGCCGCCCCCGCGCCCTTCGGCGGATCGGTGCCGGCGGGTGTCTGGGCGGAGGCGGCCGTCACCGCTAGGAGCGTGGACAGGGCCAGGCAGACGATGGTCTTCGTCATGATCGTACCTCTCGCGTCACCGGATCGACCCGGGACGTGCCGGGCGGCGCGGTCCCGAGCGTCGGAAGCCCGGGCGGGGTTCACCAACGGCGATGCCAGCCCCGGTGCCATCCTCCGTGCCAGCCGACACGCCCGTAGCCTCCGCCCCAGCGGTGCCAGCGCGGACCGCCCCAGCCGAACCGCCGCGGTCCGTAGAAGGCGGGGCGATAGGCGTAGGGCCGGTAGAACACCCTCGGTCCGAGATTGGGCCGGCAGTATCCGTAGAATCCTCGATGGAACCCGAGGCCGCAGCCGTCGCGGGCCTCGGCCGTGCCGGCGGTGGTCAGCGGCGCCGCCAGACCGGCCGCCAGCAGGGCCGCGGGTAGAAGGCGCTTCAACAGGGTCGGCGCGCGTACCGCTTCCTTCGTCATCGCTTCGTCTCCCGATGCGGTGTTTCGACTGGCCGTACCTTGCCGCCAGCCTGTCGCAGGGATTTGCCGGGAACCCGCGTTTTCGTCGCGAACCGTCGCCGGTTCGGAGGGCTCGATACATTTCGCGACAGAATCGTCCGGGAGACGGAGGCCGGGGCGCGTTAGGGTCCGGGACGAAAGGCTTGTGACATGGACGACGCACACATCCTGGTGGTGGACGACCATCGCGACATCCGCGATCCGCTCGCGGCCTACCTGAAGAGACACGAGCTCCGGGTCACCGTCGCGGCGGACGCGGCGGCCGCTCGCGTCGTTCTGGCGGGAAGCGCCATCGACCTGGTGCTCCTCGACGTGATGATGCCGGGCGAGGACGGGCTCTCGCTCTGCCGCCATATCCGGGAGGCCTACGACACGCCCGTCATCCTCCTCACCGCCCTGGCGGAAGGAACCGACCGGATCGTCGGCCTGGAGATCGGGGCCGACGACTACGTCACGAAGCCGTTCGAGCCACGCGAGCTCCTCGCCCGGATCAAGAACCTCCTCCGGCGCACGCGCGCGCTCCCGCGAGCCCGAGACGGGGCGGACGGGCGCAAGCTGGCGTTCGACCGCTGGACGCTGGACACCGACCGGCGCGAGCTCGTCGACGGTGCCGGCCCCCCCGTCGCGCTCAGCACGGCGGAGTTCCGCCTGCTGTCCGCGCTGACCCGGCATCCGAGGGTGGTGCTCTCCCGCGACCAGCTCCTCGACCTGACCAGCGGCCGGACCGCAGACGCGTTCGACCGCAGCATCGACAACCAGGTCAGCCGCCTCCGGCGCAAGCTGGAGCGCGACCCGGCCAATCCGGAGCTCCTCAAGACCGTCTGGGGCGGCGGCTACGTCCTGGCGGCCGAGGTGAGGACGGTGCCGTGAGGCGGGGGCCGCACTCGCTCGGCGGACGGCTGGCGCTGCTGCTCGTGCTCGCCGTCGTCGGCGCCCAGGCCGCGGCCTTCGCGATGTTCGCGCACGAGTCGTCGCGGGTCGGTCGCGCGGCGGCCCGGACCCAGGTGGTCGACCGCATCGCCACGCTGGTGCGCCTGCTCGACACGGTCCAGCCCGATGCCGTCCCCAGCGTGGTCGCGGCCTACGGTTCCCCTCGCCACCGCTTCACCATCGATGCCGGGAGCCTCGTGCCGGAGGGCGCGATGGGGGCCGACGAGGCGCGGCTCGCCCGGCGGATCGACCGTCGCATGAAGGACGATGCGAGCCAGGCGCGGATCGCTCTCGTCGAGCGCGACGCCGGAGAGGACGCGCGCCCGGACCGCCTGTCCGACAGGCCCCACGCCCTTCGGGTCTCCGTCCGGCTCGACGACGGGCGCTGGCTCAACGCCGAGGCCCCGCTCGCGTTGCGGACGCCGCCCTGGATGCGCATCGCCCTCATCCAGGTCCTGGCGAGCGTGGTCGCGGTGCTGGTGGTCGTGGCCATCGCGAGGCGTGGGATCGTCGGCCCGGTGGCGGACCTCGCAAGGGCCGCGGAGATGGCCGGTCGGGGAGCCGCGCTCGAACCGTTGCCGGAGCGCGGCCCGCGCGAGCTGCGGACCATGACGGCGGCGTTCAACCGGATGCAGGAGCGATCGAGGGCCTTCGTCGTCGACCGCACCCGGATGCTGGCCGCCATCAGCCACGACCTGCGCACCCCCATCGCCTCGCTCTGGCTTCGCGCCGAGATGGTCGAAGACAGCGAATTGCGGACAGCGATGGTGCGCACGATCTCGGACATGAGTCGCATGGTCGACGCGACCCTGGCGTTCGCGCGGGACGATGCGCTCGCCCAGGAGAGCGGTCCCCTGGACCTCGCCGAGATGGTCCGGGCGCTCGCGGACGACCACGTGGTCCTGGGGCGGGAGGTCACCGTCGCGTCGCCGGCCAAGCTTCCATTCCATGGCCGGCCGGTGGCGCTGCGTCGGGCCCTCGACAACCTCGTCGAGAACGCCGTCCGCTACGGCGAGAGGGCGCGTGTCACCCTCGAGCGGGCTGGTGACCGCATCCGCATCCTCGTCGACGATGACGGGCCGGGGATACCTCCCGACAGGATCGAGGAGATGTTCGTGCCCTTCGCGCGGCTGGACGGCTCGCGCAATGCGGACACCGGCGGGACCGGCCTCGGCCTCGCCATCGCGCGGTCGGCGATCCGCGCGCATGGGGGTGACGTGGCGCTGGCCAACCGGGCCGGCGGCGGCCTGCGGGCCGAGGTGACGCTGCCGGTCTGAGCGGCGGATGGCGTGATCTGTCCGTTCCGCGACGAGTCCGCTGCGATCGGCGGTTTGGAGAAGCCGGACGGGGGCAGGCTGCCGACCGGCGCATGGAGGAATTGGCGCGCCCGGCAGGACGTCGATCGGACGACGCGAACCGATCCGTGCCGGCTACGGATCATGCCGACGCAACGCGTGGATCAAAATGGGTGGGGCCGTTCCTGCAACTCGCCTTCGGGCAATCCGTTGTGTGCCTCAGACAAAGAGGACTTCCATGACCGATCACACCTCGCCGAACGCCGTCCGCGGTGGCGAAACACATCAGATCGCTGACGACGATCACCCGGTTCTGACCACGAACCACGGTACGCCCATCAGCGACAACCAGAACCAGCTGAAGGCCGGTCCCCGCGGACCCGTCCTGCTCGAGGACGAGGTCTACCGGGAGAAGATCAACCATTTCGACCATGAACGCATTCCGGAACGCATCGTCCATGCCCGCGGCTCGGCGGCGCATGGCTATTTCGAGTGCACGGAGAGCCTTGCCGACATCACCGTCGCCGACCTGTTCCAGAAAAAGGGCCAGCGCACCGATGTGTTCGTGCGCTTCTCGACGGTGGCGGGCGGTGCCGGATCCATCGACACCCCACGCGATGTGCGCGGCTTCGCGGTCAAGTTCTACACGCGGCAGGGGAACTGGGACCTCGTCGGCAACAACATCCCCGTCTTCTTCATCCAGGATGCCATCAAGTTCCCCGACCTGATCCATGCCGCGAAGATGGAAGCCGATCGCGGATATCCTCAGGCCGCGACGGCGCACGACACCTTCTGGGACTTCATCGGCCTGATGCCCGAATCCACCCACATGATCCTGTGGGCGATGTCGGACCGGACGCTCCCGCGGACCTTCGCGAACATGGAAGGGTTCGGCGTCCATACCTTCCGTTTCATCGGCAAGGAGGGCAAGAGCACCTTCGTGAAGTTCCACTGGAAGCCGAAGGCGGGACTCGCCTCGACCATCTGGGACGAGACGGTCAAGATCGCGGGGGCCGACCCGGATTTCCAGCGGCGTGACCTGTTCGAGCGGATCGAGCGCGGCGATTATCCCGAATGGGAGCTCGGTGTGCAGCTCTTCGACGAGGAGTTCGCGAACAGTCAGCCCTACGACGTGCTCGACGCGACCAAGATCATCCCCGAGGAAACGCTGCCCGTCCGGATCGTCGGCAAGATGGTCCTCGACCGTTATCCCGACAACTACTTCGCGGAGACCGAACAGGCGGCGTTCGTGCCGAGCCACGTGGTGCCGGGGATCGGCTTCTCGAACGATCCGCTGCTTCAGGGCCGGTTGTTCAGCTACACCGACACGCAGCTCTCGCGGCTGGGCTCGGTCAATTTCCACCAGCTGCCGATCAACGCCGCGAAGGGACGTGCGGAGGCCGCGGGCTGCCCCTTCATGAATCAACAGCGCGACGGGCACATGCAGATGGCGGTGCCGAAGGGGCGTGCCAATTACGAGCCGAACAGTCTCGCCAAGGTGGGCGAGCCGGGCGGCGCACGCGAGGATGCCGTGGGGGGCTACAAGACGTTCCCGTCGGAGGAGAACGGCCAGAAGCTCCGGGTCCGGCCGGAAAGCTTCGCCGACCATTACAGCCAGGCGCGCCTGTTCTTCCGTTCGGTGGACGAGGCCGAACAGGCTCACATCGCGTCCGCCTTCGTGTTCGAACTCAGCAAGGTCTCGCTGGAGCACGTGCGCACGACGATGCTGGCGAACCTGCGCAATGTCGACGAGGACCTGGCGCGTCGCGTCGCGGACGGTCTGGCGATGGACCTCCCCGCAGCCTCGCCCACAGCGGCCCCCGTCCTCGACATGAAGCCCTCCCCGGCCCTGCGCATCATCCGGGGCCCCCTCGAGAAGCACACCCTGGAGGGCCGCACGGTCGGGATCCTGATCGCCGACGGCACGGATGCCGAGGCGCTCGAGACGCTCAAGACCGCGATCGTGGCGGCAGGCGGTCATCCGATGACCATCGCGCCCAAGGTCGGCGCCGTGCCCCTGTCGGACGGGTCGACGGTGAAGGCGGACAAGCAGCTGTTCGGACAGCCGTCCGTGACGGTCGATGCCTGCGCGGTCATTCTCTCCGAGAGCGCGACAGCCAAGCTCCTGAAGGAGGGAGCGGCCGTTCAATGGGTGATGGACGCTTTCGGACACCTGAAGGCGATCGGCTCCAACGCCGCCGCCAAGCCGCTGCTGGACAAGGCGGGCGTCGAGCCGGACGAGGGCGTGACCGACCTCGCCGACTTCGTCGAGGCGGCCAAGAAGCGCTACTGGGATCGCGAGGCGAAGGTCCGCACGCTCGCCTGATCTCCAGAGGACTCGCTCGCTCGGTGCCCTCGTCGGCACCGAGCGAGCACCTGTTACCCCTTGTCCGGTCCCGCCGCCTCGGCAGGCGGACCCGTGCTTCCGTAATAGGCGTGAAGCGGCTGATACATCGGCTTGCCGAACGACCGCTTCGACGACGTGATCACGGACGAGCCGCTCCACCTGATGGCGCAGCGCCCCGAGTCCGCCCTGGGAGACGACCCATTCAGCTGGGAGAGAGTTGAAGGTGCCGTCCGAAGAAGCCGGCAAGGTGGACGGCTGAATCGAACTGCGCCGCCGCCATGCGGTCATGTCGTTGCTCCTCGTGGATCCTGATTTCATGCGAATGCCAATCTAGTGAAGACTAGACGGCATCTGATGAATTGGGCGATTCATGCTAAATCAATACGAAAAGAGATTTAAAAAGAAATAAAAGTACATTTCAATACGATAATGAAATAGTACGGCGCTGAAACGAGGGAATTCTTATTTTATTATCGAATGTCGTCCATGGTTGTCGTGCTGTCCTCGGCGCCAATGGAGTACGACGCCATGCAGGGATCCGAACCCGGCGGACCCGTGATCCGGGCCTGCGTCACGGCGCTGGTGGCCCTGGCCGCCGGCCTCGCCGTGCTGCTCTGGGTCTGTTCAATGGCCGGTCCGGGTCTCGGCCGTCCGCTGACGCTGGCGCTGCCGGCCCCGTTTCCGCCGGTGCGCCTCCTGACGCCCCTGGTCGGTCTCCACCTGATCGGCCTGTGTCTCGGCCTCGGCGGCGCGACGATGCTCGACTTCTGGATCCTGCGCTGGATGCGCGAGGGCGTGATGCCGGCCGAGATGGAGCGTAGTTTCCACTTCATCAGCAAGGTCGTGACCATGGGCATCGCCCTGCTGTGGATCTCGGGGCTCGGCTTCCTCGGCCTCTACGCCATCGAGGCGCCGGAAAAGCTCGCCAACCCGAAGATCTGGGCCAAGGTGACGGTGGTCGCCGTGCTGACGCTCAACGGCGTGCTCATCCATGCGTTGGTGCTGCCGAGGGTCCTGCGCGACGTGCGCCGCCCGATGCTCGACGGCGTCTCGCGCCTGTCGGCGGGGATTTTCCTGGTCTCGGGCGCGATCTCCGGCGTGTCCTGGTACTTCGCCTTCGCCCTCGGGTTGCTGCGCGAGTTCAACGGCAAGGTCGGGACCGGCCTGCTGCTGTCCCTCTGGGGCCTGGGCGTCGTCCTCGCCACGCTCGGCGCTTTCACCCTGCGCGAATCGCTGATGCGGATGGCGGCGCGGCGGCGGGCGCGCACCGTCCCGGCGATCGAGTGGATCGTCAACCGGCCGGACGCGGCGTTCTCGTCCGTGCGCCTGCGCCGGATTCCGGACGGGCTGACGGTGCCTGTCCGCACGCCCCGGCAGGCCGCCGCGGCCAGCGCGTCATCGCCCATTCGATCTCGTCCGGTCTACGCTGCGGCCGAGCAAAGAACCGAAGCGTAACCGTTCATCGCCGCAACCGCGTTCGTATTCGGCGTCCGTGTGCAGAGATTCGGCGCGCTCGGCGCCATGCCGATGCTTTGGCTCCGCGCGGCACGGACCTTTCCGAAGAAATCCGGATCAAACCAATCTCTTTCGAAATCTGGCGACCTTGCACCGGGTAGAACACCTGATCTCTATTTGACCTTTGAATCGGCAGATGCGTATTTATCCCGATGAACTGTTAATGGTTAATTATATTAAGTAGTTTTGTGAACTACTTCCAAAATGTTTGCCAGTCTATTCCTGTGAGTGTTCAGCAGAGCGGCGCGGTCGCCTGCGGAAGTGGCAGGACCAATCCAAGATGTCGTTCAGGCCCCTCGACCCTCTGAGGACCCTGCGCGCCCTCGCCGGCGCCGCCCTGATCCTGGCGTCCTGGCCGGTCCGGGCCGGCGAACCTGTGCCGAGCGCGCCGCGGAGCGCCCTTGAAAGTCTGATCTGGCCCACGCCCGGATCCCTGCGCCGCGATCAGGCCGGGCAGCCCCTCACTCCCGGACGTTTCGGCGACCGGGTCGTGGTGGTGAGCTTCCTGACCACGGAATGCGGGATCGCCTGCGTGATCCGCCTGCGCGACCTCGCCGCCCTCGAGCGTAGCCTGCCCGGTCCGCTGCGCGCGCGCGTGGCCGTCCTCGCCGTCACCCTCGATCCGGCGCGGGACAATCCGGTCGCCCTGCGCGCCTTCGGCGACAGCCTCGGGCTCGATCCGGCGCGGTTCACCCTCGTCGACAGCGATCCCGACACGTCGGCGCGCCAGCGGGCGGCCCTGCGCTACCCGGCCGACCGGAGCGAACCGCCCGACACGGTGCTGGTCTTCGACCGCACCGGGCAGCTCGCGATGAGCTACGGCGCCAATCCCGTCGACCGTCCGCGCCTGGCGCGCGACCTCGCCGACCTCGACCGTTTCGCGCAGGGCGTCGGGCATCCCCCGACCATCGCCGCGCCCGCTCTCTGACGTCCCTTCCGAAAGGCCCCCGATGCTTCCCTCGACCCGCCCCCCCGGTCCGCGTGCCGCCACCGCCCGCTGGCGTGCCCTGGCGGCCGCGACGTTCCTGACCCCGGCCGCGCTCGCGGCCTCGCCGGCGGCAGCCGCGCAGCTCGCCGTGGTCGCCACGCCGGTGGCCGATCCGATCCTCGCCAATCTGGCGATCCCCGACACGGCGCCCACTCAGGGCATGTGGTCGGGCGTGAAGCCCTGGCCCCTCAACGCCATCCACATGAACCTGCTGCCCACCGGCAAGCTGCTGACCTTCGGCACGCCGATCGGCGACCCGGGCACGCAGAACGGCCGCACCTTCGACATCTGGGACCCCTCGAAAGGGCCTGTCGACGGCGCCCATGTCAGCTTCCAGGAGCCGGGCCTCATCAACAGCTTCTGCGCCGCGACGTCCTTCCTCGCCGACGGGTCCCTGCTGGTGGCCGGCGGCATCTTCGACGGCGGCGTCGACAAGGGCAGCGCCGTCCTCAACCCCACCGGCGCCTACGCCACCGCCCTGACGGCCCGGATGGCCAACGACCGCTACTACTCGACGATGATCTCCCTTGCCGACGGCCGGCCGCTGATCATGGGCGGCTCGTACCCGTACCAGGGTGGCTGGGCCAACCCGCAGGGCAGCATCGCCGCCGGCCTGATGACCGGCATGACCCCGGAACTCTACGACGGGGCGAAGTGGGTCAGCCTGTTCGGCGCCAACAGCCGCGAGGCGTTCGGGCCCGACTTCAACCGGTTCTGGTACCCGCGCGCCTGGGTCGCCCCGAACGGCTGGGTCTTCGGCATCAGCTCCGAGCGGATGTGGTACCTCGATCCGAACGGGAACGGTACGGTGGGGACGTTGCCGTTCAAGGAGCCGCAGCGGAACGCCGCCTCGGCGGCCGATGCGCCCAATGTCGGCCCGGTCTCGACCGCGGTCATGTACGAGCCGGGCAAGATCCTGCAGGTCGGCGGCAACGGCTACGACAACGGCAACGGCTTCCTCTCCAGCAGCCGCGCCACGCTGGTCGACATCAACGGCGGCGTCCCGGTCCTCGCCGAGGCGCCCCCGATGCGCTTCGGCCGGTCCTGGGCCAACGCCACCGTCCTGCCCACCGGAACGGTCGCGGTGACCGGCGGCAGCCTGTTCAACGATACCGCCGGCTGGAACACCGTCCTGGCCACCGAACTCTGGGACCCGAGGACCAACGCCTGGACCCTGGCCGCCCCCAACGCGGTCTACCGGGGCTACCACTCCACCGCCGCCCTGATGCAGAACGGCACGGTGCTGGTCTCCGGCGGCGGCGCCCCCGGCCCGGTCGCCAACCTCAACGCCGAGTTCTACTATCCGCCCTACCTGTTCGTCACCGTGAACGGGAAGGCCGCCCTGGCGCCCCGGCCCCAGATCGTCAGCCTGAGCAGCGTCAAGCTCGCCCACGCCCAGTCGATGCAGATCGAGCTGACCTCGCAGAACGGCCTGTCGCAGGTGGTGCTGATCGGCCTCGCCCAGGTCACGCACAGCTTCAACAGCGGCCAACGCCGCGTGCCGCTGACCTTCACGCAGGCCGGCACCCTCGTCACCCTGCAGACGCCTGCCTCGGGCAACCTCGCGCCCCCCGGCTACTACCAGCTCGTCGCCATCGACGCGAAGGGCGTGCCCTCGCCGGGCGTGATCGTGGCGCTCGGCGCCAACGTCGCCGCCCCCACGGGAGTCGGCACCTCCACCACGAACCCTGGCCCAACGACAGGCGGCACCGGCGGGACGGGCGGCACTGGCGGCACTGGCGGACTGGGCACCGGAGGGATGGACACCGGCGGGACGGGCGGGACGGGCGGGATGGGCACGGTCGGCGCCGGCACGCCGGTCAGCCTCCAGGCGAGCAACTATCCGGTGGCTTACCTCACGAACGTCAACGGCGCGGTCAACCTGATCGCCCCGGCGAGCACGGCCGACCGGCAGCAGGCCACCTTCCGACAGGTCCCCGGCCTGGCCGGACAGGGCGTCTCGTTCGTCTCCAGCCTCAACGCGACCCAGTACCTGCGCCACCAGAACTTCCGGATCTGGCAGCAGACGAGCGACAACAGTGCGCTGTTCAAGCAGGGCAGCACCTTCACCCCGCGCGCTGCCCTGGCTGGCACCTGCGGCTGCAACACGGGAGCCTGCGCCTCCTACGAGTCCATCGACTGGCCCGGCTACTACCTCCGGCACCAGAACTTCAATCTCTACCTCACCAAGTTTGACGGCAGCGACCAGTTCAAGCAGGACGGTTCCTTCTGCGCCGCACCGCCGCTCGACGGCGGCACCGGCGGGATGGGCACCGGCGGAACCGGGGGCACGACGGGCTCGGTCTCGACCGGTCTCTCTCCCTTCACGGTTGCGACGACCGGAGCCTGGAAGGAGATCGGCGTCGAGGTGAGCCGGATCGCCACCGCCGCCGACGGGACGACGGTTGCGCTCAGCCGGAACGACGGCAAGGTCTGGCTCTATCAGGGCGAGGGCGCCTGGCGGAACCTGCCCGGCCAGATGAAGGACGTGGCCGTGGTCAAGGCCAACAGCATCTACGGCGTCGGCCTCGACGACGTGGTCTATCGCTTCGACGGCGCGCAATGGACCGCGATCCCCAGCGTCAACGTCGTCACGATCTCGGCGGCCTCCGACGGCACCGTCGTCGTCGTGAACCGCAACAAGGAGATCTGGCTCAAACCCACCGACGACGTGCAGGGCAACTGGCGTCAACTGCCCGGAGCCGCCCAGAAGGTCGTGGCGATGAACGGCCGGAGCTTCTGGACGATCGGCCTCGACAACAACATCTACCGCAGCGACGGCGTCAGCGGCTGGACCCGTGTCGGCCGGGATGCCCTGGACATCGCAGCGAGCTCGGATGGCGGCGTCGTAGCGGTGAACCTGGGCAACAAAGCGATCTGGCGAAAGACTGGCGACAATGCCGTCGAGGCCTGGAGCCTGATGCCCAACTCGGCCGGGAACGCCGTGGCGGCACCGAACGCCCAACGGCTCCTCGTCATCGGCTTCGACGGCAAGATCTATCGCTGGTGACGCCGGCACGCGCCGCGAGCGGGGCGGAAGAGACCAGGGCCGGCCGGAGCACATCCGGCCGGCTCGTCCCGTTCCGGTCGTGAGTCCGAACCCGCCTTGTCCGGCAGGCGATTGTGTGTGATCCGCCCGGCGAGGCGGCGCGTGGGGCGGGATCCGGAGCGGGAGGTATGGTGGCTCACATCCCGGCGCTCCTGACCGTGCTGCTCGCCCTGCCGCTGACCGTGCCGATCGCCCTGATCGATCTGCGCCGCCACATCATCCCGAACGCCCTGAACGGGGCGCTGTTCGGCCTCGGGCTCTGCGTGCTGGCCGTCCAGGCCCCCGGCGGCGCGATCCCGGTCGCGATCGGGCTGGCGCTGGCGGAATCCGCCCTCGCCTACCTGCTGTTCGCCGGCCTGCGCGCCGCCTATGGCAGGCTCCGGGGCCGCACCGGCCTGGGATTCGGCGACGTGAAGCTCATCGCCGCCGCGATGCCCTGGATCGGCCTCGCGCAACTCCCCCTGATGATCCTCGTCGCCAGCCTGTCCGCCCTCGGCGCACTGGGGGCGATGCGCCTCGCCGGCCACCCGGTCGGGATGAGGACGCGGCTTCCCTTCGGGCCCTTCCTCGCCCTCGGCCTGCACGGCGCCCAGTTGCTGCGGCCGGATCTGTGACGCCCCCGGTTCGGCCCGGCCCGCGATGGTGAACGCCCGCGCCGCGATCGGATCGACACAGCGCCGGATCAGTCCGGGCCGAAGGCCGCCGCTATGCGGGCCGCCGCCGAGACCACCACGAGGATCACCGGGAGCACGAAGCCCGCTTGCCCGTCCCGGCCGGGCGGGATCGGCCGCCGAATCCTCACGGCCGCACCGCCACCGGGATCAGGAGCGGCGCCCACCGTCGCCGGTCGGACGCGGGAAAGTCGATGCGGATCTCCACGAGGGCCGGGGCCGCGTCCCGGCGGGACCAGCCGGCGAGCCATTGCGGCGGCTGGCGCGGGGCCGGGCTGCCGAAGTAGCGCAGCTCCAGCCGCGCGAGCCCCCCGAGCAGGCGCTCCGGCATCGGCGTGCC
>NZ_JBHTND010000025.1:0-66080 GCF_042679825.1 Methylobacterium marchantiae
TGTTAAGCCTGCCGCCAGCGTTCGCTCTGAGCCAGGATCAAACTCTCAAGTTGAAGAGTTGATCTAGCTGATCACATCATAACGGAAGCACACAAACCAAGATCGCGTCTCCGCATATCTCAGTGTGAGCTCTCGAAACGTGTCAGCAATCGTCTCACACGATCTGCTCTCGCAGATCCGCAAGGACAACGCCGTCCACGCTTCTCTTTCTCAGATACACTTGTCAAAGAACACGACCAAAGCAACAATGCCCGGCCAAAACCAATCCGCGAGACCAAACAACCGATCCCCACCGAACCTCGGTGAAAACCCTCTTGTCGATCTGGAGGAACCGTGATACCGAACCCACCACCCGGTGGGCCGCCTCAGCGGTGGGGGCCGTCTAAGGCCTCCAAATCCCCCTGTCAACCCCAGCAATCCAGATCAACCAGACCGCCGGAACCGACACACCCACAAAGACAAAAACAGAAGATCACCCAGCGATTAAGCCGGACAACCCATCCGATCTGTCCAAGAGACACAAACGACGCCCGCCGAACCGAAGTCCCCGCTGGCCGCCGCCGATGAACAGGGATATACGGACGGCGCCGGACCGCGTCAACACCTAAAACGACAGGTCGATGACGGAGACGGGCCATACGGCCTCGCGATCCGGCCCATGAGACCCGGCTCAGATCCCGGCGTACCAGGGGAATCCGAGCTCCGCGACCATGCTCCCCCTCCCCTTCCCCAAGCCGTCGACGCGGTCCACCGCCTCGATCCGCGTCAGGTATTTCAGGCTCTTGTAGCCGAGCTGTCGCTCCACCCGCAGGCGCAGGGGGGCACCATGGGCGATGGGGAGATCCTGCCCGTTCATGCCGTAGGCGAGGATGGTCTGCGGATGCAGGGCATCGAACAGGTCGTAGCTGTCCCACCAGCCATCGACGCTTCGCATCACGATGAAGCGGGCCTCGGGCTTCAGGCCGACCTTGGCGAGGAGATGTGCCAGGGGAACGCCGGTCCATCCGGCGATGGCCGACCAGCCCTGCTCGCAGCTATGCAGCGTGATCTGGGTGCGGGCCGGCATCGCCTTGAGATCGGCGAGGGAGAAGGCGTCCGGCCGCTCGACCAGGCCGGTCACGGGCAGCTTCCAATCGGCGAAGGCCACGGCCTTCGATGTCCTGTAGCCGGGATCGTCCGGATCGGTGGTGTTGATCGTCGGGAAGACGGAGGAAATCGCCTCCGGTCCGAACTCGCGCACCAGCGGCTGGTTGCGAAGGAGCCATCGCTGTACCGCGAAGGTCAGCCCGTTGCTCCAATCGTAGGGCGTCGCGAGGCGGCTGAGCGAGGGGGCCTCGCAGCCGCCGAGAAGACCGGCCCCGACGAGACCGGCCGAACCGGTGAGAAGCCTCCGGCGGGAGAGCTCAGTCATCGCCCGTCTCCGAGGGAATCGCGAAGCGTCCGGTGATCATCGAGCGCATGAGGTTGCCGGCGCCCCCGACGAAGACCTGCATCACATGGACCAGCAGGAACATAACGAGCAGGCAGGCCACGAGGAAATGGATCGTGCGCGCCGATTGGCGGCCGCCGAACAGGCTGAAGAGTTCGGGATAGGCTGCCGTCACGCCCGGCGACATGGTGAGGCCGGTGAGCACCATGAGCGGGAACAGCACCAGGACGACGCCGAGATACGCGAATTTCTGCAGGGCGTTGTAGCGGAGGGCCTCCCGGCCGCGGGCCTTCTTCAGACGGAGATGATCGCCGATCTCTCCCGCGAGATGCCTGGGCGTGAGCTGGTCGCCATCCGGTATCAGGGCCTTGTGCAGATGCCCGCTCACCAGGATGAGGACGAGATAGGCGAGCCCGTTGAGGACGAGGATCCAGCCAGCGAGGAAGTGGAGGTTTCGGCCCCAGCCGGTCTGTTCGAGATCGACCGGCAGGGGCAGATCGAGCCAGGCCGGTGCGCCGAGCGCCCCGGTCTCTCCCCAGAACAGGCGCGGCAGAGCGAGGAGGATGGCGATTCCGCTGACGAGCAGGGTGCCGAAGGCGATGGCGTTCAGCCAATGGGTCAGGCGGAGCCAGGCGGGATGGCGAAACACGGTCCGGCCTCGATCCGCACCGGCCTCCCGCTTCTGGCCGGCCTCTACCTTCAGGAATGAGGATTCACGCGATGCGGGTGAGGACATCGAGCCGGTACCGGTCGGTGCGATGATGGTGGACGATGCGGATGGACCCGTCGAGGATGCCGATCAGCATGTCGGAGGCCTCGTCCCCGCTCTGAGGATAGTGGGTCGGCCCCGTCCAGTGGACGAGGACGAGATCGCCGTCCGGGCGAAGGGTTTCGAGGATGCGTTCGGCCAGCCGGGCCATGTCGTCGGGATCGAGAAAATAGATCACTTCCGACATCAGGATCAGGTCGAACCGGCCTTCCGGCCATCCGTCGGGGACGTGCAGGCGCTCGAATCTCACCTGCGGGACCGCCTCGCAGCGCTCGCGCGCCTGTTCGAGGGCCTTTTCCGCCGTGTCGACGGAGATGAGGGCGTCGCAGCGGGGCGCCAGCGCCTCGGTGAAGATTCCGATGGAACAGCCGATTTCGAGGGCGGAGGCGTAATGCGATTTCGGCAGGGCCTCCAGGGTGGCGGCGTATTTGCCGGCCTCGTAGGGGCTGGTGGTGAATTGCCAGGGATCGGGATCGCCGGCGTAGCGGTCCTCGAAATAGTCCGGCGGCATCGTCTGCGAGTGGCGCGTCATGGCACATCTCCGGCGTCGCGCCAGAGATCTCCGGCGGCGACGGTCTCACCGAGAACATAGCGCGCGGCGGAGGTCAGCGCGAAATCCGGTGCCGGCTGACGCAGATAGGTGGCGAGATCGCGCGAGGCCCGTTCGAGGGGATGATCGCGCAGGAACCCCTGCAATCCCACCGAGCGCTGGGCGAGCTGCAGCACGGTCAGCCCCGCCGCTTCCACAGCGGTTCGCGCCAGATGGACATAGGCCACGATCCGGTCGGGATGGAGATCGTCCTCGAACACGATGCGGGCCGCGCGCTCGACCCAGAGGCGTGCGGTCTCGGCGGCGGCGAGCCCTTCCCCCAGCCGCGCCGATTGATGCGGATCGTGCCCCCGGCCGGTCCGGCGGAGGTGATCGCGCCAGATGTCGAGCACGGCCTCGACCCCGCCGAGCTGGACGGCGGCGAAACGCCAGGCGCCGCCGAAGAAATAGGGCTGCCGGCCGTAGGAATCGGGCTCGCCCAGCAGGTCGTCCCGCGTGAGGGCGAGGCCGGTCAGATCGACAGTGCCCGTGGCCGAGGCACGCATGCCATGGGCCCGCCAATCGGAGAGATCGGCGCGCGTGAAGGGGGCGAGATCCGCCACCACCATGTAGGCGAGGTCGCCGGGGATCGTGCGGGCGGTGACCAGGGGGCGGGTGACGTAGCCGGCGCCGGAGGCGAGGATCTTGCCGGATTTCAGGCGATACCCGTCGGGGCCTTCCACGAGCTTCAGCCCGTCATCGGCGCGCTCGGTGTTCCAGACTCCGAACAGATGCCCGTGCCGCGCATCGGCGAAGAGCCGGGAGCGCTGGGAGGCGTCGCCGTAGCGGGCGACGAGCTGCAGGGCGTTGACATGGCCCTCGTAGATCCGGCCGAGGGCGAGACTGCCGCTGCCGACGAGGCGCAGCACGTCGCACAGGCTCGCCGCACCCGGCTCCTCGCCGAGGCCGGCCCCGCCCTCGTCCCGCGGGATCGGCGCGGCGAGCAGACCGAGCGTCCGGAGATGATCCACATCCGCCTCGGGAAACCCGCCGTCGTGATCGTGTTCGGCCGCCCGCGAGGCCGCGACCCGTGCGGCGATCCTCGCGGCATCCGTGGCATCGACGACGTGAGCGACCGGTGTCGGCTGGTCCACGCTGTTCATCCTCCCCGAGCGGCCGTCGCGCTCATGCCTCGAACACTCATTCCACAAGCGCGAAAGCGTCGAAACATTCCGCTTTGTACTGGATCGCTGCGGCCGCGAGCGACGCCATTTCGCAAGAGATCCGCCTTCCCCGTCCCGTCGAATGAAGACATTCGATGTCCGTTGCAGTGAAACCAGATTCCGGCTGTCGCGCACCCCGATGAAGACGCATCGATCTCTGCGGCAGGTCGCCCGGATTGGCCGTGAGACAGGGTGTCAACCGGCGAGAGCTTCGGCGGTTCAAGAGCGGATCGACGAAAAGCTTCGTCCCGCACCCGAGACGGAAGGCCGCTCCCCAGAAATGCCGGCCTTATCCACATATCCGGGATAGGCGCCGGGTCCGGGATCGGGCAGCCTGCCCGTGGCTCGTGGGGCGATGGCGCCGCCGCTGCCATACCCGTCCGAGGATCGATCGCCCATGGCGCGAAAGCGCGTTCAGCCCACCGCCGAACTGCTGATGGAGGCCGTGGCCCGGCTCGGCCTGCCGCCGCGTTCCGTGGATATCGAGGCGTTGCGGGCGCAGCTCGACCTTCCGGAATTCGGCGGCTTCGTCGAGGATTCGCGCGTCGGCAAGGCGCTGCGGCGGATGAGGGCGCAGGGCGCCTTCACCAGGACCGGAGCGGAGGCGGTGGCCCGGAGCGTCCCCGGCCTGAAGGTCACGGTCGCGGCGAACGACACCCTCGTCTGGCGCGTCCGTGTCGTCCTGCCCCTCCTCGATGGCGGGCGCATGGACGTGCGCGTCGACGTCCCCCCCGACGGTGTGGCCGGCGATATCCTCTCCGGCATGGCCGAGCGCAACGATCCGGCCTGGCGCATCGAGACCCTTCGGAATGCGGTGGCGGAGATCACCGCGCAGACGGCGCGGGTGCTGCGCCCCTCCCTCGAACGGCTTCGGGAGGCGGTGGCGGCGGATCTGCGCGAGGTCGGCGCCGATGCCGTCACCTATATCGACCATATGGACCGCTCGCTCCGCTCGCGGGTGTTCCATGCCGGGCCGCAGCTCGGGCGTTCCATGGGCGATACGCTCGCCCCGGTGCGCAAGCGCGCCAAGGTCGTCGCACGGGAGGATTCGCGCCTGCGCCGGCTGCGCGACCAGGTCGGCTTCGGCGCCTATATCGAGAAGTTCACGGCCGCCCGGCGCCTCGGCCGCCGCATCGTCTTCCATATGGGCCCGACGAACTCCGGCAAGACCTACGCCGCCCTGCAATTGCTGGCGGCTGCCCCGACGGGGACCTATCTCGCGCCCCTGCGCCTCCTCGCCCTCGAGAATTACGAGGGGCTGGCCGAGCGCGGCCTCAAGGCCGGCATGGTCACCGGCGAGGAGGTGCTCGGCGAGGACAGGCCGACCCATACCTCGCGGACCATCGAGACCGCCGACCTGTCGCGTCCCGTCGACGTGGCGGTGATCGACGAGATCCAGATGCTCTCGGACCCCGATCGCGGCTGGGCCTGGACCAACGCGCTGTTCGGCATCCCGGCGCGGCTCGTGGTCGTCTGCGGCTCCGACGATGCGCTCGCCGCCGTGCGCCGTGCGGCGGAGGCGGCCAACGAATCGCTGGAGGTGGTCACCTTCGTGCGCAAGACGCCCCTCGTCCTCCTCGACGAGCCGGTCCCCCTGGAGAAGGTCGAGCCGGGTGATGCGGTCGTGGCATTCTCGCGGCGCGCGGTCCACGAGAACCGCGAGATCCTGGTGGCCGCCGGACACAGCGTGGCGACGATCTACGGCGCCCTCTCCCCGGAAGTGCGGCGCGCCGAAGCCGCCCGCTTCCGCACCGGCGAGGCCACCGTGCTGGTGACCACCGACGCCATCGGCATGGGCCTCAATCTCGGGCCGTTGAAGCGCATCGTCTTCTCCGCCACGCGGAAATTCGACGGTGTCGGCGAGCGGGCCCTGACCAACTCCGAGATCCGCCAGATCGCCGGCCGCGCCGGCCGCTTCGGCCATCAGGATGTCGGCTATGTCGCCGCCACCGAGGCCACCGGCATCGAGCCGATCCGGGCGGCCCTCGGCGGCGCCCCGACCGCACCCGCCGCCGATACGCGGTTCTTCGTCCGGCCCGACCTCATCGCGATCCGCTCCGTCGCCGAGGAAATGCGGACGGAGAGCCTGCGCGAGGTGATGACGCATTTCGCCCGCGCCACCTTCTATGCCGGGTCGCCGTTCCAACCCTCGGCCCTCGACGAGATCCTCGACGTGGCCAAGGTCATCGATCGCGCCCGCCTGCCGATCGAGGAGAAATTCGCCTTCTCGGTCTGCCCGGTGAACCGGCGCGACGAGATCGCCATCGCCATGCTGGAACGCTGGGCCCAGGCCCGCGCCGCCCGCACCACCGTCCCGGCCCTGCGCGCCAATCTCGGCGGCGAACTCGATTATCAGGAGCGGACCGTCCGCCTCGCCAGCGCCTATCTGTGGTTGTCGCGCCGGTTCCCCGAAACCTTCGACGACGACGAGCAGATCCGTGTTATGCGGGGCCGCGCCAACGCGGTCATCGAGCAGCACCTGCGCGAGACGGCGACCCGCAAGGCCGAGCGCCGCCGGGCGCGGCCGGGAGCCCGATGACTGACCTGACCTACGCGATCGGCGACATCCATGGCTGCGCCGATGCCCTCGTCCGGCTCCTCGCCGAGATCGAGCGCCACGGCGACGGCCGCCCGCGCCGTCTCGTTTTCCTCGGCGACTACGTCGATCGCGGACCGGACAGTGCCGGCGTCCTCGAGATTCTGCGGGATCTCGACCGCGCCGGGAACGGCAGCGCCACCTTCCTCATGGGCAACCACGAACGGATGGTGCTCGACGCCTACGAGAAGCCGTTCGGGGTCACGGCCTGGCTCGAGAATGGCGGCGAGAGCACCCTCGCCTCGTTCGGAATCCAGGACCCTGAGAACCTGCCGCGCGGCGTCCTCAACTGGATGTCCGTCCTCGCCACCGTCCACGAGGACGCGCGGCGCTACTACGTCCATGCGGGGTTCCACCCCGGACGGACCGGCATCGATCCGGACGTGGAGGCGCGGCTCTGGATCCGGAAGCCGTTCCTCACCGAGGATTTCGACTTCGGCAAGCACGTCGTTCACGGGCACACGCCCCAGAAGGACGGTAGGCCGGATGTCCGCCCCTTCCGCACGAATCTCGACACGGCCTGCGTCTTCGGCCGTGTCCTCACGGCAGGCGTCTTCACGGACGAAGCCGGCCCGGCCGTGGATTTTCTCCAGGTCGCGAAATGATGTCGCGCAATGATCGCCCCGGAGTATGTGATCGCCCGACCGGCCTAGGCCCCTGCGCCGACCCCCCTCCCCTTCCGTGACCGATCACGGGGGGAGATCAGATCGACGACGCTGCAATAGGCGAGCAGCAACCCGGCGGTGACGTAGGCGAGCAGCACCGGCATCGGATCGGCGATCGGCCCCATGACGAGGGCGGCCGCGATGAGGACCATGCTGAGACGTTGCAGATAGGGTGAGAGGCTCATGCTCGAAATGTCCGGCCGCCGGATCGATCGGGGCAGGACGAACCATGACGCGCGTGTTTTGCGGCTATGTTTCCGGAACGGGCGGAGCGGCGACGGGGGTGCTGCGGCGCACATTCGCGGCCTCAGCAAGCGACTTTATAGTCTCAGCGCCTGTTCGATCTGTATTCCCAAGAATTTACCTCATCCTGAGGTGCCGCGAAGCGGCCTCGAAGGAGACTTCCAGGGATCGCTTCGGTGCCTGGAGGGCTCCTTCGAGGCCCTTTGCTTTCGCAAACGGCACCTCAGGATGAGGTGGTCTGATGGGATGCTTCATTCCGGCATGCGCATCTGCTGACAAGTCCGACCGAACACGCCTTGCTGAAGCGTCAGCGAGCGGACATGAGCCCGGATCCTTGGCGCGATCGGCGCCCGTTCGGATCACCGGGGAGTGTGGAGCCAGTCGCGTGGCCCTGCCCTATGCAGGCTTGGCATACCACTATGGCCTTTCGGCGCTTGCATTGTGCGGTGCAGCGTCCGACAAGAGTGGAGTGAGACCGCGATGGCGTCGCGGTCCTGCAGCCCTTCTTGGGCGTTTCCTCCCTAGACTTCGGGCCGCTCCCTCACCGGGGCGGCCTTTTTTTGTCCAGGACTGGGCTTTTAACGGTCGTCCCCTCCCCGAACAAGCACAATCATGCGCCACGGGATCGGGGGAAGAAGTTTCCTGCGCATAGTGCGAAATCGGGCATCCAAGCCGCGCCCTCGTCGTCTGGATCGAACGGATGGCACCTATGTTCCGGGTCTGGTTTCGACCCAGGCTGTGTGAAAACGCAGGGCGGCTCTGAAATCGTGGAACGATCTTCTATGCGGTAGGCGTCCAGACATCTGACACGGCGGTTCGGATGGCATTCGCACGTCCGTGCCAGCGCTGCCCAGGGAGTCGAGGGGAAGTCCTTCTACCGCTACCGCGTTTTCACACAGCCTGGACCCATTGCGAACATGTGATTGGACGTTAGAAACTTCGTATCAGTCGCCCTGATTGTCGAACACGATGCCTCCACCCTTCAAGGTCGAATTGGCCGAACACAATCCACATTGGTCGGCAGCGGCACTCGCGGAAGCGTCCGTTCTTCATGATGTGCTCGGTTCAGCCCTGTTGATCGTCCATCACATCGGATCAACGGCCATCCCAGGCTTGAGGGCAAAGCCGATCCTTGATCTCCTGCCTGTCGTCCGAAGCATCGACGAAATGGATTTGAGGAAGACGAACCTCGAACAGATCGGTTACGACTGGTGGGGTGAGTTTGGGCTTCCTGGGCGGCGTTACGTCACAAAGGACGAGCCGGGCACCGGGCGGCGTCTTGTCCAAGTGCACTGCTATGAAATCGGTGCGCCGGACATCGACCGACATCTCGCTTTTCGCGACTACCTTCGGGAGCGACCAGAGATCGTTGCCTCCTACGAGCATGAGAAAGCTCGCTGCCGGGCGCTCTACCCCGACGACTCTCACGCGTATGGCGCATGCAAGAGTGCATGGATCGAGGCCGTTGAAACGGCCGCTCTGGCTGATTGGCGGCGCTCCTCATTGTGAGGGGACCATTCATCTAGACCATATGGCAGCTAACGACGCTCAGGGGACGATGGACTTGGTCATCCGAACGCAGCCATCGGCGTCTCCAAGCAGTTCTGGCGCCTGCGTCGTGACACGGGTCCAGCCTGTCGCCGTATAGAACCTCTCGGCGTCTGAAGCCGCACTCACGAACAGTCCGCTCAGCCCAATCCCTCGTGCATAGTCTTCGACCATCGTGTCTAGCACACGGCCGTGCCCCTGCCTCCGCAGGGACGCTGTGATGGCGACCAGCCTTACGATGCCCGTCCCGTCCCGCAGGTCGTCCAGCCGCGTTGTGCCGATCCCCTTCTCATTCAGTTTAAGAAGCAGCGCGTGATGATGAGCAAAACGCTCCTGCGGGCGAGCATCGTCGTAGCCATCAAGACCTCTCTCCTCCCAGAGCGAGGAACGACGGATGGCGTGGTAAACCTGCCAGTCGGCAGCGTCGGCAATGCGGATGAGAGTATATTTCATCGGTCCAACATACCTATGGGCCGTCCGCAAACCACCCTAAGCAGAATTGACTTGCTCTTCTGTGATCACGCCGGACCAGCACCCGACCGTGATCGGTGCGGCGCCTCGCCGGTCAAACAGCGACCACCCGGGATCGCCCTCCAAAGTTGAGAACGACGCAACGTGGAAGCGATCTGAGAGCGAGATCAGCACTTCGGGCAAACGTCCGAACGTAGCGACATCGACGACATGCTTTCCAACGAGCCGCGCGAACGTCGGCTCCCAAAGTTCTTCGTCGCTGCTACTTCCGCACACGATGGCGTGCGCGTCTTCGATGCGCCAGTCAGCCTCGATCATCAGGCCGATCGCACCCGAAGGCGCACCAGGAGTGCCATCTTTGCGTGTGCCGTCTGCAGGTGTCAGTTTGCCGAATTCGATGAACAACGCCGATCCGTAGCCGCGCCAGACGTCGGCGACCACCAACCCCTCGGCTGCTTCCCGAAAGTGCTCGATCCAGTCTTTCATGCTGCAGATCATGCCGGAGCCGCCGCGGCCTGCAAACCACCCAAATCAATCGTTGCGGGTAAGTACCCCAAGTCGCATTTCCGCCATTAGGCGACTCCAGCGCCCGGAACCCGTCGAAGCACGGTTTACGCCTGCCATCGGGCGAAGGCGATCTCTTCGTTCTTGGAGTGATGGCGAGGCATGGCATCTACCCTCTTCCAGGGTTCAGGATGCTCGAACAGGTCGCGCTCAGCGTGGACCAATTCGCCGGGTCAGGGTCATTGCGGACCTCACCCCCGACCGAGCATCCGGTCGCTGATGATCCGGCGCTGGATTTCGCTGGTGCCCTCGAAGATCGTGGTCAGGCGCGCGTCGCGCCAGTAGCGTTCCACCCGCCGTTCGGTGGTGTAGCCGTTGCCGCCGTGGAGCTGCATCGCCTGGTTGGTGACGCGGACCGCCATTTCGGTGGCGAGGAGCTTCACCTTGGCGGATTCGCCCTCGGCCGGCTCGCCCTCGTCGAGGAGATGGGCCACCTGCTGCCAGTAGGCGCGGGCCTGGTCGACCTCGGCCGACATGTCGGCCAGCGCGAAGCGCAGGGCCTGGAACTCGCCGATCGGATGGCCGAACTGCT
Organism: Methylobacterium marchantiae; assembly: GCF_042679825.1. Classification (NCBI taxonomy): domain Bacteria; kingdom Pseudomonadati; phylum Pseudomonadota; class Alphaproteobacteria; order Hyphomicrobiales; family Methylobacteriaceae; genus Methylobacterium; species Methylobacterium marchantiae. The sequence continues at coordinate 10,570 of NZ_JBHTND010000025.1, forward strand.
CGCGCTCCTGCAGGTAGAGCTGGCAATCCTCCACCGCCGCGCGGGCGACGCCGACCGCGCGGGCCGCCGTGTGGACGCGGGCGATGTTGAGGCCTCGCTGCACCGAGGCGAAGCCGCCGGAATCCGCATCCGCCCCGCCATCGCCGTAGAGCCCGGTGAGGCGGTCGCCCTCGGGAACGCGGACGCCGTCGAGGGCGAGCTCGAAGGTGAGGAAGCCGTGATAGCCGATCTTGTCGATGACGTGCCCGGTCATGCCCTCGGGGAAGGTGCCGGGCGTCTTGACCACGAGGAACGGCTCCAGCCCGGCCGAGCGCGGCTCGCCCGGCTCCGGCTCGCGGGTGCGGGCCAGGACCTCGACGAAATCGGCGGCGAGGGCGAAGCCGGCCCAGCGCTTGGTGCCAGTGAGGACCCACTCGTCGCCGTCGCGCACCGCGCGGGTCTGGACGCCGGCGAGGTCGGAGCCGGCGGTGGGCTCGGACAGGGCGATGCCGCCGATCCACTCGCCGCGGGCGGATTTGCGCAGGAGCGTGGCGCGGCGCTCGTCGTCGAGGGTCTGGGTGCCGAGCCCCTGCCCCCGCGCCAGGATGCTGCCGACGGAGAGCCAGGCGCGGGCGAGTTCCTCGGAGACGAGGCAATATTCGAACACGCCGAGGCCGAGGCCGCCATGTTCGGCGGGGATGGTGATGCCGAACCAGCCCTTCTCGGCCATCCGGTCGATGAGCGAGCGCGGCATCTCGGCCTTCTGCCGGTCGAGCTCGTCGGCCATCGGCAGCACCACGTCGCGGGCGAAGTCGCGGGCCTCCTGCTGGAGCCTGGCGCGCGCCTCGGTGCGCCAGGGCGAGAACAGCTCGGGCGGACGCGGCTGCTTCAACTCGGGCTTCGACATGGTTCCTCCCGGTTTGTTCTTGCAGAGCATTCTCGAGCTTTGCCGTGATTCAGCAAAGCCCCGCCATGGCCGGGGAGTTCCACGCCGGCGCCCGGCGACGTCCCGTCAGACCGCTCCCTTGGCGACCGTCGCCATGGAATCCTGCAGCACGCGGAAGATCGCGGGATCGGCGCAATGGCCCACATTGAAGCGCAGGAAGTCGCGGCCGGCCTCCCCGGTGCTGAAGGCGGCACCCGGGGCCAGGACCACGTCCCGCGCCAGGGCGGCGCGGGCGACATCGGCCGAATCAAGCCCGTCCGGCAGGCGCGCCCACAGGAACAGGCCGCCGCGCGGCTCGGTCCAGATCGTCAGGCCGCATTCCTCCAGCCGCCGGGCGGTCTGGCCCATGCCCCGCGCGAGCTTTTCGCGAATTTCGGCGAGATGCCGGCGGTAGGCCCCGTCGGTAATGAGCCGATGCATCAGCGCGGCCGAGAGATGCCCGTTGCCGAGACTGAGGGCGAGCTTGAGATCGACCAGTCCTTCGACCCAATCGGGCCTCAAGGCGATGTAACCACAGCGAATCGAGGCCGATAGCGTCTTCGAGAAGCTTCCCACCGCAATCACCCGATTCAGGCCGTCGAATCCTGCATAACGGGGGGCCGGATCGGGCTCGAGATCGGCGAAAATATCGTCCTCGATAATCAGCACGTCATGCGCCTCGGCGAGCTTGAGGACGCGGTGGGCCACGGTCGGAGTCAAGGTGGCGCCGGTGGGGTTATGGAGCGCCGAGTTGGTCAGATAGAAGCGCGGCCGGTGCTCGACGATCACCCGTTCGAGGGCCGCTACGTCCGGCCCGGACGGCGTGAACGGCACGCCCACCACCTTCGCGCGGTTCGCCCGCAGCAGGGCGCTGAAGTTGAAATAGCAAGGATCATCAACGACGACGGTGTCGCCGGGGTCGAGCAGGAAGCGGCACAGGAGGTCGACGGCCTGGGTCGCCGAATCCGTCAGGACGATCTGGTCGGCCTCCGCCTCGACGCCCTTTTCGGCGAGCCGCCGGGCGATCTGGCTGCGCAGCGGCGGCAGGCCGAGGGGCTGGTCGTAGCAGGTGAGATTCGATTCCGGCTCGCGGGCGATCTGGCGCAGAGCGCGCCGGATCGCCTCCTCCGGCATCCACGAGGACGGCAGCCAGCCCGATCCGGGCTTCAGCAAATCCGGCCCCGCCTGCATCGACTGCCGGGTGATCCAGAGCGGATCGACCGCCCGATCGAGCTGCGGCCCGACCTCCTTCAGGCAGAGCGGACGGGTCTTGCCGGCGACGTAGAAGCCCGAGCCCCGACGCGCGACGATGGCGCCCTCCGCGCCGAGGCGCTCGTAAGCCTCCACCACGGTGGATTTCGATACGCCCATGGAATCTGCGAAGGCCCGCACCGAGGGCAACCTTGCCCCGGGCATGAGCTGGCGCCCGGCGATCCGTTCCATGATCGCGGACGACACGGTCTCCACGAGGGTCTGCGTCGTCCGCGCCGATACCGCCATCTGTACTGGTCTCTCGTCCGGACAATTCTCCCGGATCGTACTGGATTGTCCCTGTCAGCGCTAGGGCTGTCGGGTTCATTACAGCCGCCCGATCACGAACACAGAACGAGCGATGACCCCCATCGTGCACCGCCAGACCGTCCATCGGACCCTCACGCCCTTCCCGACCGGGCCCCTCGCGAAGGTGTCGACTGCCCTGCGCCGCCTGCTCGCGCAGATCGCATCCGGCCTGTCGCGCCAAGCGATCAACCGTCGAGTCGTCAGGAAGCTCGCGGTCATGTCCGACCGCGAGTTGAAGGATATCGGCCTCGTTCGCCAGGACGTGGAGGATGCGGGCTCCGGCGTCGGGGACGCCTCGCTGCTGCTGCTGGCCCGGCGCGATGAACGGCGCGGCGCCCGTGCGTCATGATTCCTTAATGAGCCAGGAAAGTCATGGCTTCGGAATTATTGATCATGACTTGGAGGTCGAGGCTTTAAGCGCGGTCCGGTTCTACCAGACCTGCAGGCACCGCAAGTCTAACTAGTCTAAGTGCTCTATCGCACGTCTTTGCCGGGAGAGGGAGCGCACATGGTGCTCACCCCTTTCAGCCACACGAAGTCCAGGATCATGAACAGCACCCTCAATTGGACCCCCGGCGACTCGGCTGCGGAACAGGTCACGCAGGCAACCCGCTTGATCGGCCGTCTCTTCTCGAAGGCCGCTTCCGTCGTCTCACGTCAGGACGACGACCGGCGCGGCCTCGACGAGCTCGGCTCCCTGTCCGAGCGCGAGCTCAACGATATCGGCCTCACCCGCTGGGACGTCCTCGATGCGGCCGAAGCCACCTCGCCGGCCGAAGCCTCGAAGATCATCCTGGCCCATCGCGCCGTGCGGCAGGTCTCCCGGCGCCTCGCCTGATCTTTGTGCCGATCCGCACGAATGCCATGCCTGACGGCTCGTCCACGCCCTGCAGGCGTGGCGGGGGCAGTGCCCCTGGGCTAAGAGGAGAGCGCGGCGACGCGCTGCGGTCTCGTCCGTAGGCGGTCCCACTCCTCAAAGCCTGGATCGACATGGCGAGCGCCTCCACCCATGTGAGCTTCCTGCCGCCGGTGCTGACCTTCCTGTCGGCGGCGGTGATCGGCGTTCCGATTTTCCGCCTCATCGGGCAGAGCGCGGTGCTCGGTTACCTCGTCGCCGGTGTGGTGATCGGTCCCTTCGGCTTTTCGCTCATTGCCGAGCCCGAGACGGCGGTGAGTGTCGCCGAGCTCGGCGTCGTCCTGCTTCTCTTCATCGTAGGCCTGGAACTCGAGATCTCTCGGCTGATCTCGATGCGGCGCGACATCTTCGGGCTCGGCACGGCGCAGCTTATCCTGTGCACGATGGTGCTGGCCGGAGCCGGCACCCTGTTCGGGTTGAGCCCGGCTGCGAGCCTCGTCATCGGCGTCGCCCTCGCTCTTTCCGCCACCGCTGTAGCCCTGCAACTGCTCGAGGAGCGCGGCGACCTCGGCACGCCTTACGGCGGACGCGCCTTCGCGGTGCTCCTGTTCCAGGACATCTCCGTGGTGGCGATCCTCGCCCTGATGCCTCTGCTCGCTTCCACCGGCCGCACCGGCGACGGTGCTTGGCTTGGACACGCGTTGCAATCGACGGGAATGGTCGGTGCGGCCATCCTCGCCGTCGTGCTGGTGGGTCGCTACGGCCTCAACCCGTTCTTCGGCCTGCTCGCGGCCAGCGGCGCGCGAGAGGTGATGACGGCTGCGGCCCTCCTTGTCGTCCTCGGCACCGCGATGCTGATGGAGCATGTCGGCTTGTCGATGGCGATGGGCGCCTTCCTCGCCGGCGTGCTGCTCGCCGAGTCAAATTTCCGGCACCAGCTCGAGGCGGATATCGAGCCCTTCCGCGGCATGCTCCTCGGCCTCTTCTTCATGAGCGTGGGGATGTCCATCGACGGCGGCCTCCTGAAGAGTGCCTGGCCGGCTCTCCTGGGGGCGACGGTGGCGGCGATCCTCATCAAGGTCGCCATCGTCGCCGGTCTGTTCCGCCTGTTCGGCTCACCCTGGCTCGATGCAGTCCGCGGCGCGGCGATCCTGGCGCCGGCCGGCGAGTTCGCTTTCGTGCTCCTTCCGGCGGGTGCCGAACTCGGCTTGATCGATCAATCAGCGACCCGCTTCGCCGTGGCACTCGCTGCTCTGACGATGCTCGTGGGCCCGGTCGCGGCCAAAGCCCTCGAGGGCTTTCTATCCCGCCGGCGGGCGGAGGTCGCCGAACAGGTGCCCGACCAGATCGAGAGTACCGAAGCCCGCGTTCTCGTCGTCGGCTTCGGTCGGTTCGGCCAGATCCTGACCCAGGTGCTCCTCGCCGAGGGCATCAGTGTCACGGTCATCGACAAGGACGTCGAGCAGATCCGCAGCGCTTCGCGCTTCGGCTTTCGCATCTATTATGGCGACGGCACGCGCCTCGACGTGCTGCGTGCGGCCGGTATAGGCCGGGTCGAACTGCTATGCATCTGCGTCGACGATCCACAGGCCGCGCTCAAGATCGTCGATATCGTCCACGAGGAGTTCACCGGGGTGCGCACCTACGTTCGTGCCTACGACCGCATGCATTCCGTGGAGCTGATGAACCGGGACGTGGATTACCAGCTCCGTGAGACAGTGGAATCCGCGATCGCCTTCGGGCGCGCCACGCTCGAAGGTCTCGGCATCTCGACCGAGGCCGCCGCGGCCACGGCCCAGGACGTGAGAAAGCGCGACGTCGCACGGCTCGTCCTGCAGCAGGCCGGCGCCATGCCCGAGGAATCGCGCTACATCGGCGGCAGTCCCGAGATCAAGCCCGAGCCACTGACCCTTCCTCAGCGACCGTCGCGAGCGCTCAGTCCCGAGACCCGCGACATCATCGGCCTCGAGAGGCGTGAGGCCGCGACCCGCACGCTCCAACTTCAGGACACTCCATCGGATGCCTGAATTGAGCGCGACGTCGAAAAACCCTGCCGTGCGACGAGAGGGCGGGCAGTTCGTCACGGGCTCGATCCTCCGGCACGTAGTGGTGATGAGCGGAACGGGCTCGATCGGCCTGATGGCCATCTTCGTCGTCGATCTGCTGTCGCTGATCTACGTCTCGAAGCTCGGCGACCCAAAGCTCACCGCAGCGGTCGGTTTCGCCACCATCGTCCAATTCTTCGCCATCGCCATCAATATCGGCCTGATGATCGCTGCGGGCGCCCTGGTCTCGCGGTCTATCGGAGCGGGCGACGATGCGGGCGCGAGACGTCTGGCGACCTCGGCTTCGATTCACGGAATCATCGTGTCGGGTATCCTCGTCCTGGCGATGCTGCCTTTCCTCCCCGCAATCCTGTCCTGGATCGGCGCCGACGCCGAGACGCTGCCCGTCGCCGAGCGCTTTCTATGGATCGCCCTGCCCTCGAACTTGCTCATGGGGCCGGGCATGATGTTCTCGGGCCTGCTGCGCGCGATCGGTGCGGCCCGACAGGCTATGTACGTGACGTTGGGCGGAGCCATCGTCACGGCGGGGCTCGACCCTTTGCTCATCTTCACGGCGGGGCTCGGGATCGACGGAGCCGCCATCACCACCTGCGTCGCCCGTGCGACGTTCGCCCTCATTGGGCTGTGGGGGATCCGACAGCATCGGATGCTCACCGTGCCGAGCGTCGCGGATGTGGTTTCGGACGCCCCGATCGTCCTCAGGATCGCGTTGCCCGCGGTACTCACGAATTTGGCACCGTCGGTCGCGAGTGCTTTCATTGCTCATGCCCTCGCCAAGTTCGGTGCCGTGGCAGTCGCCGGTAACGTGGTGATCGATAGGCTGACGCCGGTCGCCTTCGGCGGCCTCTTCGCCATGTCCGGCTCGATTGGCCCCATCCTCGGCCAGAATTGGGGGGCGGGGCGCTTCGACCGCATGCGCGGCGTGCTGCGGGACGGCGCTCTGGTGACGGGCCTCTACGTCGTCGTGGTCTGGGCGGCGCTCGTCGCCCTTCGCGGGCCGCTGACGGACCTGTTCGAGCTGAGCGGCACGGCTGCCGATCTCTTCGTCTTTTTCTGCCTCGTGAGCGGCGGGGTATGGTTCTTCACCGGGCTCCTGTTCCTGTCGAACGCATCGTTCAACAATCTTGGCTTTCCATTCCTATCCACGCTCCTCAACTGGGGCCGCGCCACGATCGGGACGGTGCTCCCGGCCCTCGTCGGAGCGCATTTCTACGGCCCGAAGGGCGTCATCGCCGGTGTCGGCTTGGGCTCGGTCGCTTTCGGCGTCATAGGCATCGTTCTGGCGTTCCGGACCGTCACGACGCTCGAGAACCGGACGCTCGTTGCCCCCTCGACGCCAGCCGCTATCACCGATGCGGATGCCTGCGGAGGCGATGTTCCGGCGTCGGAGAGGCCCAACGCGTTGGTATAGGGCTGGGATGAGGAAAATGGCGGGCTGGTAAGTCGCGCGGCGATGCGACAGAGTTCACATCTCGATGGCAGGCCGGAGTATCTCGATCTGCCCGTGATGGGATCATGAGGCCGCCGCCATGTTCAACCTGTTCGATCTCCTGCAAGCGCAGGGCGGCATGGGTGCCAACGGTTTCGGTCAGCAATTCGGCTTGTCGCCGGACCAGACACGTCGGGCGATGGAAGCCTTGATGCCGGCCCTGACCCTCGGCCTCCAGCGTAACGCCGGCGCCGATCCGAGCGATTTCACACAGATGTTCAGCTTGATGGATCCGACAACGGTCGGCTCCGCGGCGGGAAAGCCGCAAATGGATGCGATGATCCGCCAACTGTTCGGTTCACAGCATCTCAGCCAGGCCGTTCTGCAGCAGGCAGCGGCGGTGAGTGGCGTGGCGACACCGGCATTGAGGCAGATGCTTCCCGTCATGGCCGGCATGGTCGTGGCTGGCATCGTTCATGTCATGATGAACCCGGCATCGCCGGCTCCGGCCCCGGCAGCCCCTCCACCTTCACCAATCGGCATCCCGACCCCGCCTTATTGGACCGACATGATGAATGCGTTCATGGGGCCTGGCAGTTCCGTGCTGACACCTTCATCCGCGACGACAACGCCCCAGAGAAGCCTTCCGTCGGCGCGTCATGCCGTGGAGACGAAGGCAGCCGCGACTGCCGCGTCTCAAGCGTCCGTACTAAACCCATTCGATCTCCTGCAGCAGATGTTCCAGTCCGGGCTGGACGCTCAGCAGGAGAATGCAAAAACGATGCAGAGTCTGTTCGACAGCCTCTGGCGCGGTGGAACCACGGAGTCGGATGCATCGAAGGCGCCGACCTCACGTTCGCGTACGGCTGGGCCGCAGAAGCGCTGATCCGCTACGCGTGGTTACGTCAGATCGTATTCGTTCGACCCATCGAGCACCGGATCGACGGCTTCGCCATCGTCATATGGTGGAAGTGCTTGATACGTCGAATGGTACCGGGTCAGTTCAGGTCGACTTCATGACCGCGGCACCGATGATCTGATACATCACCTCCAGGCGCTCGGCGTAGTACCGAAGCGCTCCGACGATGGCGAGGAAGGTCAGGCCGGCGATCAGACCATATTCGATCATCGTCGCGCCGCTCGTATCGCGGCCGAAGCGACCAACGGCGCTTGATAGGCGCCATCCATCCGCTCCAAAACCGGTCTCTGTCTGGTCGGTAGGCGCCCGCCTCGTCATGGGTATCTCGATCCTCGACGAAGTCGTCTGAGCCCAAATTAGAACCTCGATCGTTGCGGATGGCTTAATGCAACTCGCCAAACGCAAGGACGATCTAGGATCAAGCGAGTGAAAGCCCGTTGGCGGTGATCGGCCCTCCTGGGGGCCGGGCCGCTACGGGCCTTCTCCCCAACGATCAATCCCGTCCCGCTTCCTTGCGCAGAGCATCGATTCGCTTAGATGCCTCGGCCTTGTCGAGATCGGGTTCGAACGAGTCGGGCGACTTGGCTTCCTCGGACAGCGTCTTGAGATACGAAGCCTGCGCGCCTGTCATCGGCTCGTCGCCGGTGGTCCACTCACTCGGATCCTTGATGCGGTTCGAAGCGTCGCCGCCCGCCGTCTTGGGGTTCGCATTCTCGCTCGCAGACTGATTCTTCGTCATCGCCGGCAACCTCGTTCATGAATTGTTCTATTCATAACGGGAAGTGGCGCGGCAGGTTCCGAACTCCGTCGCCCCTGTGTTCGGGGCGACGGAGTTCGGCTCAGGCGGCGATCGCTTTCGGCTGAACCTCGGCGCTATAGTCGTCCATGAGTGTCTTCGTCATGTCGGCGGGGGTAAATCGGTAGGGGCCGATCTCGGATACGGGCGTCACTTCGGCGGCAGAGCCGGTGATGAAACATTCCGAGAAGCCCTCCATCTCTTCGGGTCTGATCCGGCGCTCGATCACGTCGAAACCGCGTCGGTGGGCGAGATCGACGACGGTCTGACGCGTGATACCATTGAGGAACCGGTCGGCGAGCGGTGTGTGGACCACGCCGTCTTTGATGAAGAAAATGTTCGCGCCGGTGCATTCGGCGACGTTGTCCTCCCAGTCGAGCATCAGGGCGTCTGCATATCCCTTGTTCTCGGCCCGGTGTTTCGAGATCGTGCAGATCATATAGAGGCCGGCCGCCTTCGACGCGGAAGGAATGGTCCGCGGATCGGGCCGACGATAATCGGCCATGTCCAGGCGGATGCCTTTCATCTTGGTTTCAGGATCGAAGTAGCTCGGCCATTCCCAGGCGGCGATGGCGAGGTGGATGGTGTTGTTCTGCGCCGAGACGCCCATCATCTCCGAACCGCGCCAGGCGACGGGTCGGAGGTAGGCGTCGCTCAAGCCGCTGGTCTTGAGCACGAGTTCCTTGGCTGCCTCGATCTCGGCAACGCCGTAAGGAATCGTGAAGTCGAGGTACTGGGCCGAGCGGAGCAGGCGCTCGGCATGCTCGCGGCTCTTGAAGATCTGTCCGCCATAGGCCCGTTCGCCTTCGAACACCGCCGAGCCGTAATGCAGGCCATGGCTGAGTACGTGGATCTTGGCCTCGCGCCACGGAACCAGCACACCATCGAACCAGATGGTGCCCTCGCGCTCGTCGAACGGGATCACGGACATGACGAATTCCTTGAATCCGCGGGCTCGCGCAATCGAGTCTGCGGGGTCGATCGATCGGATTGGCTCGATAGCCGGCCATTCCTCGCGCAATATCCGCGAGGAATGGAGGCTGCAAGGCTTGAGGTCTGCGAGACCATTGACCTGTCGCGGTCGCAGCACCAACGAGGCTTGACGACTATCAATGCCCCTGAGATATGTCAACATCACTGACGTATATCGAGGGTCTTGCCGGACGTGACTCGACAACCGACCGCGGAAACGGACGCGTCCGCCATTCCCCTATCCGACGGGGAGCGCGAGCCGATGGACGCCCTTGCGTCCCCGCAGAACGCTCCCGTGGTCGAGGAGAGCGTGACCAACGATCTGGTCGAACTGCTCTTTTTCGCATACCGCGACTTCGTCGGCGATCCGGACCGGATGCTGGCGGATTACGGCTTCGGCCGAGCGCATCACCGAGTCCTGCATTTCGTCTATCACTATCCGGGTCTGACGATCGCCGAACTCCTCGACATTCTCCAGATCACGAAGCAGAGTCTGAACCGGGTGCTCAAGGATTTGATCGAGCAGGGCTACATCGTGCAGAAAACCGGCAAGAGCGATCGCCGGCAGCGATTGCTCTTTTGCTCGAAGACCGGAGCGACGCTCACGGCCGAATTGACACGGGTCCAGGTACGACGGGTCGCCCGTGCCATAGCCGACCCCGTCGCGGACGAACCGAAGGGCGCCCATGCCGCAGCACAAGGGTTTCTCATGGCGATGATCGAACCCGAAGAGCGCGCCGCCGTTCGCAGCCTGATGGCCCGCCGTATCCGGGACCGTAGCTGAGATGGCCTCTTCCGACCTGAAGGTTCGGACGGAACTTCCCGATCACGCTCCCCACGTCCTCGTGGTCGACGATGACCGGCGCGTCCGCGAACTCTTGTCGCGCTACCTCTTCGAGCAGGGGTTTCGCGTCACCGCCGCCGGCAATGTCAATGAGGCGCGACAGAGGGCGCAGAGCTTCGTTTTCGATGCCCTCGTTCTCGATGTGATGATGCCGGGCGAGAATGGTTTCGACTATGCCCGGCAGGTCCGCGAAACCTCGCGCGTGCCAATTCTCATGCTCACCGCACGCTCGAACCCGAACGACCGGGTGATGGGGCTCGAGATCGGGGCGGACGATTACCTGCCAAAACCGTTCGAGCCGCGTGAGCTCATCCTCCGTCTCAACAACATCATCAAGCGCCGGCCCGAAGGCACCCCTCCCTCGGACCGCACCATCGCCACGGTGACGTTCGGGCCGTTCTCTTACCGCATCGACAGGGGCGAGTTGCGCCGCGACGATGAAGCCATCCGAATCACGGAGCGCGAGCGCGAAATCCTCACGATCTTGGCAGAGGCCAAAGGCGGCAATGTCGAGCGGGAAGTGCTAGCGGGGAACGGTGGTCTCGCCGCCGAGCGCACCATAGACGTGCAGATCAATCGTCTGCGGCGCAAGACCGAAGTCGATCCCGGCAATCCCCTCTTCCTCCAGACGGTCCGCGGTGTCGGCTACCGCCTCGCGATAGATTGAGCATGAAGCCGAAGAGTGGTTTTGGGTTTTCCGCGCGACGCCATGCGATCGCGCGAGCCTGGAGCACCGGACGGATTGGGTGTTTCCTACGGATCGCGCGATGGCGCTAGCTGACCTGACGCTGTGGCAGATCGTCAAGAAAATCACGGCCCTAAGCCGCGCCCGGCCAAATCCGCGCCGAATGTGGAAGACGGTTGCACGCGCCATCGGCAATGCCCTGCCGAAGGGCCTCTATGCCCGTTCGTTGATCATCATCATCGCTCCGGTCGTGCTGCTGCAATCGGTGATCGCCTACACCTTCATGGAGCGGCACTGGCAACTGGTGACCCGACGCTTGTCGGCCGCCGTGACGGCCGACGTGGCAGCCCTCATCGACATCTACGAGAGCTATCCGCAGGACAAGGACGCCGACACGCTCACACGCATTGCCGGGACGCGGCTGAACCTCGACCTCGACATCCTGAAGGGGGCCAAGCTTCCGCTCCCGGGTCCGCGCCCATTCTTCTCGATCCTCGACGAAGCTCTTTCCGAAGAACTCGCCAAGCAGATCGGCCGGCCGTTCTGGATCGATACGGTGGGTCGCTCCAGCCTGATCGAAATCCGTGTCGAGATCCCCGACGGGGTGCTGCGGGTGACCGCCCGGCGGAGCATGGCCTATGCCTCGAATTCGCACATCTTCCTTCTCTGGATGAGCGGCTCGTCCCTCGTTCTGCTCGGCGTCGCGATCCTCTTCCTGCGCAATCAGATCAAGCCGATCCTACGTCTCGCTGCCGTGGCCGAGAGTTTCGGCAAAGGTCGTGAGATCGAGTTCCGGCCACGTGGCGCCCGCGAAGTGCGCCAGGCCGGTCACGCCTTCATCGAGATGAAGCGGCGCATCGAACGCGCCATGGAACAGCGCACGACCATGCTCAACGGAGTCAGCCACGATCTGCGCACCATCATCACCCGGTTCAAGCTCTCCCTCGCCCTCGTAGAACAGACCGCGGAGGTAGAAGACCTGCAGCGCGACGTCGACGAGATGAGCCGAATGCTGGAGGCCTACCTGGCCTTCGCCCGCGGCGATTCCGGCGAAGCCGCCGTGCCGACCGACATGCGAGCGATGCTGGAAGATCTGCGGACCGACGTCGAGCGGCTCGGCGCCCATGTGGCGGAAGTCGGGCTCGACGGCCGCACGACAGTCACCTTACGGCCGGACGCGTTCCGGCGCTGTCTGTTCAACCTCGCCGCGAACGCTGCTCGCTATGGTGATACGGTCGCGATCCACGGCCGGACCGAGGCACGCTCGTTTCTCGTCTCCATCGACGACGACGGGCCAGGTATCGCCAACGAGAATCGCGAAGAGGTGTTCAAACCCTTCGTCCGCCTCGACGATGCGCGCCAGGATGCGGGCGGATCGGGCCTCGGCCTCTCCATCGCCCGTGACATCGCCCGCGCCCATGGCGGCGATGTCAGCCTTCACGACAGCCCGCTTGGTGGTTTGCGGGCAACCGTGCGCATTCCGGCCTGACCAGCGAAGTTCGATGAAATTTGTTGCGTCCTAAGGTGTCCCACCTGTGCGCAGTGATGCTATGACCGGTGCCGCTTTTAGAGAGAAGGGCCGAACCTCGGCCCCGACAAACGCGAGTACGCCATGAACCCGCTGGGCCCCGTCCTGATCGTCCTGCTCATCCCGATCGCAGCCATCGGCATCTTGCTCTACACGGATACAGGTATCGAACCGACGCTCTTCACCGCTACGGTGAAGACATTCGTCGCGCTGTTCGTCGTCGCCGGAATCCTGTCGTTCGGCGCAAGCCGCCTTGCGGCTCGCTCGGAAGGCTGAGCGTCCATCCAAGGGGCCGAGTCCGTCGCGGGCTCGGCCTTTCGGCGATGACAGAGTGGTTGGTGGATCGAGGACGACATGAAGGCCGCCCTCGCCAACGTCTTCATGCCTGGCCGGCACTGGACCAGACTCATCGTCGGTGCAGGTCTCGCGGCGCTCTTCCTCGGGACTGTCCGGCTGAATCACCCGGCGCTGTCCGCCGAGGATCGTTCGGTTTCCGCTTCGCCGGCGATGCCCGAGCCGCCGGCACGTCCCGCCGAACTGAAGCCCGAACCGGCACCGACGCCTGCGACCGCTCCGGCATTGCCGGACGCTCCCGCGCCGCCCGAGAGGCCCGCGGAACTGTCGCCCTCCTCGCCGGTCTCGCCTGAACCGGGTGTGGCCTCCGAGATGCCGACGCCACCTCCACGCCCCACCGATCTTACGACACCGGCTGTCGTATCGCCCCCGCTCGTCCTGACGGTGACCCCGATCGACGACACCGCCTGCCGCAAGCGTCTCGAACGCCTCGGCGCGACGTTCGAGCCTTTGCCGCCGATCGCGAACGGCCAATGCGGTGCCGAAAGGCCGCTGAAGCTCTCACGGCTTCACGGCGACCTGGCGCTCAGCCCACCGGCGACCCTCGTCTGCAATTCCGCCGAAGCCCTCGCGCGCTGGGCGACCGAGGCTCAGGAAGCCGCCGGTCAGATCCTCAAAGCCCCGCTCAGGAGCCTGTCGATCGGCACATCCTACGAATGTCGCGGCCAGAATCATGATCCCGATGCCAAGCTCAGCGAACACAGCTTCGCCAACGGTGTCGATGTGATGGGCTTCGGTTTCGACGGTCGTGCGCCGATCCAGGTCGGCGCGGGTCTCGACGGCACGCCGGAGGCGACGTTCCAGACCGCCGTGCGCGCGAAGGCCTGCGGCTTCTTCCGCACCGTGCTCGGGCCCGGGTCGGATGCCTCCCATGGCAACCACCTCCACCTCGACGAGCGCGACCGAAATGCCGGGCATCGCCTCTGTCAGTAAGAGCGGTGGAACGCCGATGGCTCGGTCACGCTTGAAGGAGCGGACATGTCGATCCCCCGGCGAGAGTTGAACCGAAAATGGCCCATCTACCCGTGCCGAGCGCCATCGCGCTCACGGCTCTGTTCTGGCTCGCGGGTCCATCATCGGCGGAGGTATCGCCGGCCGTGAGCGCAGAGGCGAAGACAGCGAGCCGGGATGCTCCCATCGATAGGCTGACGCCGGACGTCATCAATGCAGCCATCTTCACATCCACCGACGCCCCGGAAAGTAAGGGGAAACCCGCCGCCGAGAAGACGAAGGAGGACAAGCGGGCAAAGGACGTGCGGAAGACCGAGGGCAAGGCCGAAAAGCCTCCGCAGCCGCTCTTGGTGAAGGTGCAGGTGTTGCTGGACCGTGCTCGCTTCTCTCCCGGCGCCATTGATGGCCGCGACGGTGAGAACATGCGCGGCGCTCTTTCGGCCTTCGCCGTGGCGCGAGGATTGCCGCCGGCGAAGTCGTTGAACCAAGATCTCTTTGACAGGCTGGTCGCGTCCAGTAGCGATCCGGTCGTGATGTCCTACACGATCACCGACGCCGACGTCGCGGGTCCCTTCGTCGATCGGATTCCTCCCAAGATGGAAGAGCAGGCCGATCTCGGAGCCATGAGCTACACCAATCTGCGCGAGATGCTGGCCGAGCGGTTCCACATGTCGCGCGATCTCGTCACCGCGCTGAATCCCGATGCCGCCCTCGACAAAGCTGGCACCGTCATCGTCGTGGCGGCGGTCCCGCCCTTGGAGACCGGAAAACCAGCGCCTCAGACGAAGACCGATATCAAGGCGGAACGAAAGTCCGGCTTCGACAAGGCGGAAGACACTCCGAAAAAGGACATCGTGCGGATCGAGGTCGACAAGGCGACACGCCACGTTCGAGGCTTTGGCGAGGACGGCACTCTGCTCGCCTATTATCCCGCTTCGATCGGTAGCGAGGAGAAGCCGGCTCCTTCCGGCGAAGCCAAGGTGAAGGGCATCGCCTTCGAACCCTGGTACACCTACAACCCGAAATATCGCTTCAAGGGCGTGAGCGCGAAGAAGAAGTTTTCGATCCGTCCCGGTCCGAACAATCCGGTCGGCATCGTCTGGATCGACCTGTCGATTCCTTCCTATGGCATCCACGGCACGCCCGAGCCGGAGAAGGTCGGCAAGACCGAATCTCATGGCTGCATCCGCTTGACCAACTGGGACGCCCGCGACCTCGCCAGCCGCATCGAGCGCGGCTCCACGGTGATGTTCAAGGACGAGTGAGGGCGTTATCACCTCGCCGTTCCTCCTGGCGCCAGATCTGCGAGGGCGAGCATCGCCGCGTCGCAGAGGAAGGCCAGTGCGGCGGTCGCGAGAACTCCCTGCAACATCGGCAGGACGTTCTGGTTCTGAAGCCCGGCGACGATGGGCGTGCCGAGGGTCGAAGCTCCGGCAAGCGCACCGACCGCCGTGGTGGCGATTGCGAGAACAACGGCCGTGCGCAGGGCATCGACGAGGCCCGGCATCGCCAACGGTAGTTCCACCCGCAACAATATCTGAAGCTTCGTGAAGCCGAGGGCTTCGGCAGCCTCGCGCGCCTCGACCGAGACGGATTCCAGGGCGCTGACCGTCCCGCGCAGGACCGGCATGACGCCGTAGGCGACCAGCGCCAGTAGGGTCGGTGGTCCACCGAAACCGAGGATAGGGAGGGCGAGAGCGACCATCACCACCGGCGGCACCGCCTGTGCGGCGGCTGCGAGGCCATCGACGCCTCCCCGTACGGACTCGGCAAATGCGCGCGTAACCAGAATCCCGAGACCGAGACCGAGTAACGCCACCAGGGCGAGACCGACCGCCGAGAGAGAGAGATGGTGGATTCCGAGTGTCAGGAGACGGTCCGGGTTCAGACCGCGTCGCGGCTCTTCGCCAAACCCGCCGACGATCCAGGCGGCGGCGGTCGGGTGGCTCATCGCGGCGAGCGCAACGCCGACGAGACCGACAGCCAGGGCAGGATGCTGGCGAACTCTCATGCACGCCACCTGAGCCGGCAACGGGCCTCGATTGCGCTCAGGACCCATTCCGCAGCCAGCGACATGACGATGATGGGGATGGCACCGATGAGGATCAGATCGGAAGCGAACTGCGCCATGCCATCGAAGACGAGCCGCCCGAGACCGCCTGCGCCGATGATGGCGCCGAGCGTCGCGAGGCCGAGGCTCTGGACCACAGCCACCCTCAGAGACCCGACCAGCACGGATGCGCCGAGCGGAAGCCGGACATCTCTGAGAATCTGAAATTTCGTCAGACCGAGGGCTTCCGCAACGTCAATGGACGCGGGGTCGGCCGAACGAAGGGCCGCGCCGATGCCTCGCCAGAGAGGGAGAAGCAGGTAGGCGGCGATGCCAATGACGGCAGGGCACGGTCCGAGGGCCGAGATACCGTGATCGCGCAAAGCGGGCACGGCGCGAACGAGCCCGGAAACGAGAGCGACGAGGCCTCCGAGCAGAGCGACGGCGGGGATCACCTGCACGCCGCTGACGAGGAGACCGACGATACTCTGGCCGGAGCGCCAGAGGGAGAGAAGGATCGCTGCGAAGAGAGCGAGGCACACCGCCCCGCCCGACAGGAGCAGGTGTTCGACGACGGCATCATGCAATGCCGCTTGTCGTCCTGCATATTCCACGGCCAGCGAAAGGTGGTTGAGGCCACCGCTGTGCCAAGCCGCCATCGGGAGGCCCAATCCGCACATCGCAGCGATCGCGCCGAGGCAACGGCGATGCGTATGTCCGATGCTGATGCCCGTCAGCACCAAGAGCGAAACCGAAGCAATCCAGAAGCCTGAACCGAGGCTGGCACTCGCCGCCGGTGGCTGGGACGTGACGAGGTGAGCCGCCTGCGCACCCAGGCCGAGCAGGAGCACCGACCAGGCTGCCAGGAAGAGGATCGATGTGAGAAGGCCGCCGATGCCGCGTTGCGTCCTCACGAGAAAGCCCGATGCTGCAATGGACAGGATCGAGACGATTCCGATCGACGGATTCACGAAGGCAGATGCGTAGACGGGATCGCCGGGAAGCAGCCGGTTGGCTGCGAGGTTGAGCAGAGGCAGGCCATGGAGTGCGGCGAGGAGCAGGCCGGCGACCGGCAGCCCCGCCATGGCATGGCGGAAAGAGAAGGTCCGAAGCGGGATGGCGAGGGTCGGTTTCGTCCTCACTCGATCAGTCCACGCTCGATGAGGTATCGCCGCGCGACGACGTCTGCGACCTCTCCGTCCACGGTGATCCGGGCGTTGAGTCTGCGCAGGGTCGGAGCGTCGAGGCTGGCGAAGACGCGGCCCAGAGCCGGTCGGATCGACGGAAATCGCTGCAGGGCCGACGCGCGGATGACGGGCGCGACCTCGTAGACGATCTGAGCCCCGAGCGGGTCGCTCATGACGATCAGGTCGAGAGCGGAGAGCGCCCCATCGGTGCCATAGACCATGCCCGCGTTCACTCCGCTGATCCCTTGCGCTGCAGCCCGGGCCGTCACTGCCGTATCCCCTCCGGGCAGGCTGATGATCCGATCGAGGGGGAGGCTGAAACGATAGGCCGCCTCGAAGGACGGAAGTGCCGCCGGGCTCTCCACGAACTCGGTGGAGGCCGCGAGGAGGATGAAGCCCTCATTCGCGACCCTGGCAAAATCCACCATCGTCGCCAGGCGACGCGTCCGTGCGAAGGCACCGTTGAGGGCGATGAGCCAAGTGTTGTTGGCCGGCGCCTTTTCGAGCCAGACGATCCCGCGCTCGGCGTCCTTGCGCCGAATGGTGTCGTAAGCGTTCAGGGCCAGCTTCCAGGCAGGATCAGTCTCGGTTCCTGTGAAGAAGGCGCCATTGCCGGTATATTCCGGGTAGATGTCGACCTCCCCGGACAGCAGCGCGTTGCGGACGATCAGGGTCGGTCCGAGCCCGAGCTTGCGCGTCACGGGCACGCCGAGATGCTGCAGGACCAGAGCGATCATCGCTCCCGTCAGCGCCCCCTCGGTATCGCTCTTGGAGGCGACCACGAGAGGTCGATCGGCCCATGCGGGAAGGATCCGCGTAAGGGTCGCGACGCCCGACATCGCCATGGCCCTGCGCCGGCTGACGCGCGCAGGTTTGTGCCGGTCGCCAGCACCCAATGTCGCAGGCAAAGGCCTGACACGCGAAAATGTATCGTGCAATAACATTAACCCGATCCTGAACCCCCGCTACATGTTTCTGCGCCTTGACACGCCCATCGGAACGGGCGACGGCTCGATCGCTGTTGCGAGCGCTGTACGTCGTTTTTGCCTATCCCTCGGACGGCAAGCCCGAAAGGGTTCAGATAACGGCATCGTTCCGAGCAAAAATGAATCGAAGGGAAGAATCCCCAGCGTGAGTGCTGAACAGAACGACACTCTCCTCGACGGCGCCAGGGTTCTGGTGGTCGAGGACGAAGCGGCCATTTCGATGCTGCTCGAGGACATGCTGCTCGATTTCGGGTGCACCGTCGTCGGGCCGGCAGCGCGTTTGGCGACGGCTCTGGAGATGGCCCGGACCGAGACCTTCGAGGTCGCGATCCTCGACGTCAATGTCGCCGGCGAACCGATCTATCCGGTGGCCGAAGCGATTACCGAGCGCGACCTGCCCATCGTCTTCTCGACGGGCTATGGCGGCGCCGGAATCCGTGAGCCGTTTCGCGACCGCCCCGTAGTCCAGAAGCCGTTCAGCCAAGCCGACCTGAAGCGCACGCTGATCGCTGCCCTTGCGGCGGCACGGAAGTAGACTCTGCTTCCATCGAGGGGGTCGTCTGCTGGATGGCCCGCCTTTCACGAACGGCCGAAGCGTGAGCGGACGACTGTCAGGATTGATAGTTCCCACGGTAGAAGCAACGATGTCGCCTGCTTTGCAAGGCGTCGTGCCGTGTCGAAGATCCGGTTACCGTCGCGCTTGAAGCTGTGAAGAAAACGGATTCGGGGATGGAGTGCGCCGCTCCATGGCACCCAACCTTCACATCCCTTCGATCGCGAAGGCATCAGGGAGGTGGCGAGGCCAAGTACGAGGCGCAACGAAGACCGCATCGGCCCTGAACGTCATGGCCTTATGGCGCGGGTTGCGTGCGATCCAGGCGCGCACCGCGCGGGAGAAGCGGACTTGCTTCTTTGCATCAATGGCGATCCTTGCCGCATCGAGCGACGCTCTCGCTTTCACCTCGACAAAAGCGATGGTGTCACCCCGGCGCAGGATCAGGTCGATTTCACCGCCGTTAGCACTGAAGCGCCGACCCAGGGGGCGATAGCCTTTGAGCATCATGGCGAGCAGGGCGAAGGTCTCGCCCGATTGGCCACGAAGGTAGGTGGCGCGCCGCCGACCCTTCGCATCGACGGGCTTAGATGTTCGCATCGTTGCGCCGAGCCAGGACGAGGGCGCGCGCGTAGACCACCCGACGCGGCTGGCCGGTCGCGTCAGCCACGAGGGCGGCGGCATCCTTAATCGAGTGGCGGGCAAGTGCCGTCTCGATCGCCGCATCGAGCCCGGCTTCGACCTCCTCGTCCGGGGGCTCCTCGGGACTGGTGCCGATCACGACCACGACCTCGCCCTTGGGAGCCCCCTCGTCCGCAAAGGTCTCTGCGAGCGTGGCGAGGGTGCCACGCCGGATGGTCTCGTAGAGCTTCGTAAGTTCGCGGGCGACAGCCGCGGGCCGGGCTCCCCCGAGGATCGCGGCGGCATCGGCCAGCATCTCGGGCAGGCGATGAGGCGATTCGAACAAGACCAGTGTTCCAGGAATCTGTCCGAGCGTCGCAAGCCGGTTGCGCCGTGCACCCGACTTCTGAGGCAGAAACCCTTCGAAGAAAAAGCGGTCTGTGGGCAGACCGGCAGCGACGATGGCGGTCATGACCGCTGATGGACCTGGGATCGGAGTCACCGCGATCCCAGCCTCGATCGCCGCTTGGACGAGCTTGAATCCGGGGTCCGAGACCAGCGGCGTTCCCGCATCCGAGACCAGGGCCAGTGCGTCGCCGTTCTGCATCCGGGCGATCATCCGCTCGCGCACCGCCACGTTCGAATGTTCGTGATAGGCGACCAGGGGAGTCGTGATGCCGTAATGCATGAGCAAGGTGCGTGTGACGCGGGTATCCTCGGCGAGCACAGTGTCGGCGGCAGCCAGTGTCGCCAGCGCGCGAAACGACACATCCTTGAGATTGCCGATCGGGGTCGCGACCACGTGGAGTCCAGGGTCAAGAGGCACGGCCTCCGCCGCCAAGCCGAAGGCCGTGA
The DNA here is from genome assembly GCF_042679825.1 of Methylobacterium marchantiae. NCBI lineage: Bacteria > Pseudomonadati > Pseudomonadota > Alphaproteobacteria > Hyphomicrobiales > Methylobacteriaceae > Methylobacterium > Methylobacterium marchantiae. Next base: position 30,686 of record NZ_JBHTND010000025.1, read on the forward strand.
AGGTGGACACGGGTTTGGCCGGGTCATGTCCCGCCTTGATGCGCCGCGTCCTATTGTCGATTCTCTGATTCATGGTCGCGACCTTGCCACGGAGACACAGTCCGGAGGAATGCCTGCGGCGGATCACCCGGCACATTTACTTTTCATATCCAGGCCTTAACCGTGCAGACGTCGAGCTACGGGTTGCGCGGGCGACAAGGAGGGCCTCGCAATGGTGAAGAGCCTCGCAACGGACGACGATCCAGCCGCGATGCGCTGGGCGAGAGTGGCGGCCGTTGTCCTGTTCACCGCCGGCCTCGGCGCGTGCATCGGCGGCCCCGATGGCGGCCCGCGTGCTACGAGAGGCGCCGCCATCACGGATACAGTGCCCACCGCCGATCCGCAGGTGCCCTCGGCCGGCGCCATCAAGATCGGGACGGGCTCGGTCAAGATCGCTCTCATCCTGCCGCTGAGCGGTCCCGGCTCCATGGTCGGTGCGGCCATGCGCAATGCTGCCGAACTCGCCATCGAGGATTTTCAGAAGCCCGACCTGCAGATCCTGGTGAAAGACGATCGCGGCTCGCCCGATGGCGCTCGCGAGGCGGCGCAAGCCGCCGTGTCCGAAGGTGCTGAGCTCGTGCTCGGTCCGCTCTTCGCGGCTAATGTCAAGGTCGCGGCCGGGGTGGCGCGCGGTGGCGGCAAGCCGATCATCGCCTTCTCCACGGATGCGAGCGTCGCTGCGCGCAGCGTGTACCTCTTGAGCTTCCTGCCGCAGACCGAGGTCGACCGCGTGGTCGACGAGGCGGTGGCGGCGGGCCGTCGGTCCTTCGCTGCGTTGATCCCCGAGAGTAGCTACGGAAACGCCGTGGAGGCGCAGTTCCGCGAGGCCGTGGCCAGGAAGGGCGCTCGACTGGTGGCGATCGAGCGTTACGCGCCGGGCACGCCAACTCCGGCCATCATGCGTCTTTCCGGCCTGATCAATGGTCCGGGCGCTCAGGCCGATGCTCTCTTCCTACCGGAAAGCCCGGAAGGACTCGCCAATGTGGCACCGGCGCTCACAAAGGCCGGTTTCTCGCCTGGTCGCGTGAAGCCGATCGGAACGGCGGTGTGGAACGATCCGCGGGTCTACGCCCTGCCTGCCCTGCAGGGCGGCTGGTTCGCGGCGGCGGATGCCAATGGTTTCAACGGCTTCTCGCAGCGCTACCAGGCACGCTTCGGATCGGTGCCACCCCGCGTGGCGACATTGGCCTACGATGCCGTGTCACTGATGGCGGCGTTGACCAGACAATACGGATCGCAGCGCTTTGCCGATGCGACATTGACCACTCAGGCCGGCTTTTCCGGCATCGACGGGACGTTCCGGTTCCGGTCCGAGGGCCTGAGCGACCGGGCGCTGGCCATCTACGAAATCCGCAGCGGCGCGCCGACCATCGTCAGCCCGGCACCCCGCACGCTCGGGCCTTCGGGCACCTGATCCGCCGCTTCTCGGATATGGCGGATCAGGCCGCGAGTTCGGCTACGATGGCGTTCAGCACGGGGGCTCCGCGCGGGGTCGCGGCGATGCGCCCGTTGTCCAGACGAACCACGAAACCGTACCGGATCAGAGCCTCGATCCGTACCGGATTCAGGGGCTGTTCTTTCAGGATTGCGTAGCGTTTCGGATCGATTCCCTCGGCCAGACGCAGACCCATCATCAGGAACTCGTCGCCCTGGTCGGCGGCCGACAGAATCTCGGTCTCGACGATGCCGTGGCCGTCGCGCTCGACCCGTTCCAGCCACGCCTCGGGCACCCGCTCCGTGACGGTACCGGTCCGACCCGCCTCGGTCACCAGCCGCCCATGCGCGCCGGGACCGATGCCGGCATATTCGCCGTAGCGCCAGTACAGGAGGTTGTGACGCGACTGCGCGCCGGGCCGGGCATGGTTGGAGATCTCGTAGGAGGCGAGCCCGGCCGCGTCGCAGACCTCCTGCGTCACGTCGTAGAGCGCTCGCGCCATGTCGTTGTCGGGCGGCACGAGCTTGCCGGCGGCATGGAGGCCGAAGAACGGCGTCCCCGGCTCGATGGTCAGCTGGTAGAGCGACAGATGCTCGGCAGCCCGCGCGATCGCCTCCTTCAGCTCGGCCCGCCATGACGCTGCGCTCTGGTTCGGCCGGGCGTAGATCAGGTCGAAGGAATAGCGCTCGAAATGCGCGGCCGCCGTCTCCACCGCCGCCATCGCCTCGGCGGCGGTGTGGAGACGCCCCAGCGCCTTCAGGGAGGCATCGTCCATGGCCTGGACGCCGAGCGAGACGCGGTTGACGCCGGCCGCGCGGTAGCCGCGGAAACGGCCGGCCTCGACGCTCGTCGGGTTGGCCTCCAGCGTCACCTCAATGTCCGGCGCCGTTGCCCAGGATTCGCCGATGGCGTCGAGCAGACCCGCCACGGTGGCAGGCTGCATCAGGGACGGGGTGCCGCCGCCGAGGAAGATGCTCGATACGGTCCGCCCCGGAACCTGCGCCGCCACATGGGCGATCTCGGCGCGGAAGGCCGCGAGGAAGCGGCCCTCGTCCACGGGTGCATGGCGGACATGGCTGTTGAAGTCGCAATAGGGGCACTTCGAGGCGCAGAAGGGCCAATGGACATAGACACCGAACCCGGCATCGCGGGTCGGGTGGTCCAGGCCTGAACGGTCGGTCATCGGAGCGCTCCTCCGTCATTCCGGTACTGAGGAGCAGACCCGGAATCCATGACCACAAGTCGTGCTAAGCCATGCACATCCTGAGTTTCTGGATTCCGGACTCGCCTTGGGCGCACCGGAACGACGGGTCTGTTTTCAAAAACCGTGGTGGCTTCAGATATGCCTTAGACGGCTTACACAGAGTTCGAAACTCTGCATCCCGCCCGCTCAGCCCGGCCGACGCAGGCAGCGTCCGGCCAGGATCACGAAGGCGCGGGCGCGGTGCGACAACGCGTTACCGCTCTGCCAGTCGACGCCGTGCTTCTCCTCGGACGAGATCTCGCCGAAGGTGCGGTCATAGCCGTCGGGCAGGAACATCGGATCGTAGCCGAAGCCCTGCGAGCCTCGCGGCTCCACCAGATCGCCGAAGACGCGGCCCTCGAAGGTCTCAGTGTGGCCATCGGGCCAGGCGATGACCAGAGCGGAGACGAAGTGAGCCCGCCGGGTCGTGGCGCCGCGCTTGTCGAGTTCGGCCATGATGCGGGCCATCGCGCCGGAAAAATCCTTGTTCGGACCGGCCCAGCGGGCGGAGAACAGGCCGGGCGCGCCGTCGAGAGCATTGACGCAGAGGCCGGAATCATCGGCAAAGGCCGGCAGGCCCGAGGCCTGCGCGGCGGCGATGGCCTTGATCGACGCGTTCTCGGAGAACATCGTCCCGGTCTCGTCGGGCTCGGGCAGACCGAGCTCGCCGGCCGAGACCGCCTCGACGCCGAACGGTGCCAAAAGCTCGCGCATCTCCACGAGCTTGCCGGCATTGTGGGTGGCGATGACGACCCGCCCGGAGAGGATGCGCGGCCCGGTCACGCGACGGTCTTCTTCTGCAGGGCGACGAGTTGCTCGACACCGCCGCGCGCGAGGCGCAGCAACTCGATTAGTTCGGCCTCGGAGAAGGGCTTGCCCTCGGCGGTGCCCTGCACTTCGACGATCCCGCCGGAGCCGGTCATGACGAAGTTCGCGTCGGTCTCAGCCGCCGAATCTTCGGCATATTCGAGGTCGAGCACCGGAACGCCCTTGTATATCCCGCAGGAAATGGCGGCAACGTGCTCGCGCAGGGGATCGACGGAGATGATCGAGCGGCTCCGCATCCAGGCGAAGCAATCGTGCAGGGCGACCCATGCTCCGGTGATCGCGGCGGTGCGGGTGCCGCCATCGGCCTGGATCACGTCGCAATCGACGGTGATCTGGCGCTCGCCGATGGCCGGGAGGTTAGTGACCGCGCGGAGCGAGCGGCCGATGAGGCGCTGGATTTCCTGGGTCCGCCCGGAGGGCTTGCCCGAATTCACCTCGCGGCGGGTGCGCTCGTGGGTGGCGCGGGGCAGCATGGAATATTCTGCTGTGACCCAGCCCTTACCCGAGCCGCGCAGCCATGGCGGGCCGCGTTCTTCGAGGGAGGCGGTGCAGAGCACCTTGGTTTGCCCGAAGGTGACGAGGCAGGAACCCTCGGCATAGCGGGCGACCGCGCGCTCCAGGGTCACGTTGCGCAATTCGTCGTTTGCGCGCTTCGAGGGCCGCATGGGCACTCTCCTCAGATGTTCCGGATTGGTCGTCCGGGCTCTTAGGCTCCGGCTCGTTCACCGGCAAGCGCAGGAGGGGGAGGGGCGCGCCGAGCGACGCGCCCCCGCCTCACGTCTCAGTAACGGTAGGCGCGACCGTGGTAGACGCCACGGCGGTGATGGTGGTGATGGCCGAAGCGACGACCGTAGTGGTGGCCGAAATGCCGACCGCGATGGTGGCCGAAGTGACGGCGATGATGACGGCCGTGGTGGCGCCAGTGACCGCCGGCATATTGGACCTGGGTGGCCGCCACGTTGGCCGAGCCCGCGACTTCGGTCGACATCGCCATCGGCGCAGCGTCCGCGCTGCGGGGGGCGCCGAGGATCATCGCGCCCACCAGGGCGACCACGATGGCGAAGGTCTTCGCCATGGCGGACAGGGTTGGGTTCTTCATCAGGGCAGGCTCCGTTCCGAAGGTTGTAGGTGTCACCGACCGCTTGGTGCGGAAGCCCTCTGGAACGCGCGTCCTCGCGGAATGGCCGCACGCTCTGCCTCGAATTTATATTTTTTGTTTTGGGATTAAGCACGGTGCCCGCGGCGGGCTGGCATTCTTCCTAGACGAAGGAAAATTTCATCCTTGCTCTCCGGGTCGGGAAGATCGGCACCGGTGCGATGCCGGTCCATCCAACGTGAAGGCCATACATTCCTAGGTGTTCGGCGCACGCATTGCCTATTCGATAGGCAGTCTTCCCGGTTCCTCGGTTCGCCCCGTTCGGACCTGCCGGCGCGTTCCTCGGCCTCGTCGACTGTCGGGCGCTTCTCCTCAGGATGAGCCAAGGTTCGCTGGCACACGATATGCTAACGGCGAATCCGGCTACGAACGGCCGCGACCGACGAGAGGGGAGACCCGGCCGTCGTATCGCTCAAGGGACGAGAGGCTCGAAATGACGAAGTATAAACTCGAGTATCTATGGCTCGATGGATACACGCCGGTGCCGAACCTGCGTGGCAAGACCCAGATCAAGGAATTCGACGGCTTCCCGACCCTTGAGCAGCTCCCGCTCTGGGGTTTCGACGGCAGCTCGACGATGCAGGCCGAGGGCGGCAGCTCCGACTGCATGTTGAAGCCCGTCCGCCACTTCCCCGACAGCACCCGCAAAAACGGCGTACTCGTCCTCTGCGAAGTGATGATGCCGGACGGCGTCACCCCGCATGCCTCCAACAAGCGCGCCACCATCCTCGATGATGACGGCGCTTGGTTCGGCTTCGAGCAGGAGTATTTCTTCTACAAGGACGGTCGTCCGCTCGGCTTCCCGACCGCCGGATACCCCGCTCCGCAGGGCCCATATTATTGCGGCGTCGGCTACAAGGAAGTCGGCAGCATCGCCCGCAAGATCGTCGAGGAACATCTCGACCTCTGCCTCGACGCCGGCATAAACCACGAAGGCATCAATGCCGAGGTGGCCAAGGGCCAGTGGGAATTCCAGATCTTCGGCAAGGGCTCCAAGAAGGCCGCCGATGAGATGTGGGTCGCCCGCTACCTGCTGCAGCGCCTCTGCGAGACCTACGAGATCGACGTCGAATACCATTGCAAGCCGCTCGGCGCGACCGACTGGAACGGCTCGGGCATGCATGCCAACTTCTCGACGGATCATCTCCGGACGGTGGGCGGCAAGGCCTATTTCGAAGCGCTCATGGCCGCGTTCAAGGAAAACCTGGACGACCACATCGCCGTCTACGGCCCGGACAACCACATGCGTCTGACCGGCAAGCACGAGACCGCCGCGATCAACGAGTTCAGCTACGGCGTCGCCGATCGCGGCGCCTCGATCCGCGTGCCCCACAGCTTCGTCAACAACGAGTACAAGGGCTACCTGGAAGACCGCCGTCCCAACAGCCAGGGGGACCCCTACCAGATTGCTTCGCAGATCCTGAAAACGGTCTCGATGGTCCCCACCGAGGATTCGGCCAAGGCAGCCGCCTAAATCTTAGGCTAGCAACGAGGCAATGTGCCTAGTTCGACATCATAACCTGCCGTGAAATTCACGGCAGGTTTTCTTTTTGCCTTTTCCATGGGCGACTTAAATGCCCGCGTAGCCCTGCTGCCTCCTCACCTCACGCCAACGCGTGCCGGGAGTCGAACTCGGTGGCGAAAGTCGGTCCGGGACGAGCCTTGCAGCGATCGACCCAGGCGTCGAGGATCGGCTCGCCCGGGTTGCCGAACCAGGCATAGGGCGAGTGCAGCAGCATGTCCGCCGCCGTGAAGCGCTCGCCGAACAGGAACGGTCCCTCGGCGAGGGCCGAGACGAGGCGCTGTCTCACCTCCGCGCCGCTTCGAAAGGTCGACGTGATGGCGGGATGCGAGAGCCCGATCGCTTCCAGCAGCATGACCGGCTCCACCACGCCCGAATACCACGCGAACCAGCTGAGATAGGCCCCGCGCTGCGAATGCCCCGGCGGGATGCTGAGGCCCGCCTTCGGGAACAGGTCGGCCAGATACAGCATGATCGCGCTGCTCTCCCAGATCTCGGCTCCGTCATGGACGAGGAACGGCACCTTGCCTTCGGGATGGAGGTTGCCGGGATCGCGCCGACCGGAACCGTCCTGACGGGGGATAGCGACGATCCCGATCGCTACGTCGTCGAGGGCACCGAGTTCGTGCAGCAGCGCGACGACGCGGGTCGAGCGGCTCTTGGAGGAATGATTGAGCGTCAGCATCGGGAGGCGTTCCTGTTGGCGGGTTCGACGCCGCCGTCTATAGTCGACCTCAACTGCCACTTTACGTCAGTTGGACGATGCCCCGGACGGACCGTCTCTTCCGATTGCTCCAGGCCCTGCGCGTACTGCCGGCACCGGTGACGGCGGCCCGGCTGGCGGACGAGACCGGCGTGTCGCTCCGCTCGCTCTACCGCGACATCGACAGCCTCCGCGCCGCCGGGGCCCATATCGAGGGCGAGCGCGGCTACGGCTATCGCCTGGTCGAGGACGGGGCGCTGCCGCCTCAGATGTTCGACCGGATCGAGATCGAAGCGCTGGTACTGGGCCTGTCCGAAGTGGCGCATATGGGAGATCCGGCCCTGGCTAAGGCCGCTGCCGCGGTGCTCGGCAAGGTGGCGGCGACCCTGCCCGATGCCGGGCAGCAGCACCTTCTCCACGCGGTGTCGCAGGTCCGCCGGTTCGAGACGCGCTTCGCGCCCTCGCCCGCGACGCCGGTGATCCGCCAAGGATGTTGGCGCGAGGAAGCGGTGACGATCCGCTACACGGACAGTGACGACCGGAGCACCGATCGCACGATCTGGCCGCTGGCGATCGTCTATCTCGACCGCAGGCTGGTGGTCCTCGCCTGGTGCTGCCTGCGCGAGGCCCATCGGATGTTCCGCGTGGACCGGATCGCCGCCGCCGAACTGGAGGGGACGAGCTACCGGCCGAAACGGGTCGGGCTGCTGCGCGACTACCTCGCCCTGCTGAAGCGCGGACCTTCGGTCGCGCCGAAGGCGTGATGGGTCTTCCCCGGGAAAGAGTCAGACTCCGAAGATCGACCAGCCGAGGCGCTTCGTCAGCATTTCGAGGGCGATCCGGCCGAGATGCGAATTGCCCGAGGCATCGAGCCCCGGTGACCAGACTGCGATCGACGCCCGCTCCGGCGCCACCGCGATGATGCCGCCGCCGACGCCGCTCTTGCCCGGCAGGCCGACCCGATAGGCGAATTCGCCGGAGCCGTCGTAATGCCCGCAGGTGAGCATCACCGCGTTGATGCGCTTGGCGCGCTCCGGAGAGACCACGGAATGTCCGGTCAGCGGGTGACGGCCGGAATGGGCCAGGAAGCGGCTCGCCGTTGCGAGCTGCCGGCACGACATGCCGATGGCGCAGTGGTGAAAATAGACGCCGAGGGTGAAATCGACCGGGTTGTCGATGACGCCGAAGGATTTCATGTAATTGGCGAGGGCGATGTTGCGGAAACCCGTGCGCAGTTCGGAGGCCGCCACCGCCTCGTCGATGGTGATGGTCGGGTCCTGGGCCAGGAACTGCATGAAGCGCAGGATCTCGCCCAGCGCCTCGCGCGGCTGGTGGCCCGACAGGATCACGTCGGTGACCGCGATGGCGCCGGCATTGATGAAGGGATTGCGCGGGATGCCGCGCTCGCGCTCCAACTGAACGATGGAATTGAACGGGCTGCCCGAGGGCTCGCGCCCGACCCTTCGCCACAGCCGGTCGCCGACCATGCCGAGCGCCAGGGTGAGGGTGAAGACCTTCGAGATGCTCTGGATCGAGAACGGCGTGTCGCTGTCGCCGCCCGCCGCCACCTGCCCGTCGGCATCGATCACCACGATGCCGAACGCCTTCGGGTCGACGCGGGCGAGTTCGGGAATGTAGGTGGCGACCTCGCCCCGGTCCTGCCGGTCGGCCATCTCCTCGGCAATCTCCTTCACCACACGGTCGAGGTCTGGCACGGCGTCGCTCATCTCTGCGGGACAGGGGTTCGATGCGCGCCGGCCCGGGACCCGCGAAGACTCGTGGCGGCGCGAAGGCGGCAGCGCAACGCAAAGGGCATTCCGCTTTGCGGCGGCGCGTCTGGGGATGGTGTCGATGCCGCGGCGGTAAAGGTTGTGCGCGGGCGCGGAGCCGGACACAATCGCGGTTCAGGAAGAACCCATTGACCGAACGCGCGCGCCCCTTCTCATCCCAGCAGCAGCTCCAGGCCCTTTCGGCCCTGAACGAGCGCACCCGAGAGATCTTCCGGCAGATCGTCGAGAGCTACCTCACCACGGGCGAGCCGGTGGGATCGCGCAACCTCGCGCGCATCCTGCCCATGGCCCTGTCCCCAGCCTCGATCCGCAACGTGATGGCGGATCTGGAGCATTCTGGCCTGATCTTCGCGCCGCATACCTCCGCCGGCCGCCTGCCCACCGAGATGGGCCTGCGCTTCTTCGTCGACGCCATGCTGGAGATCGGCGATGTCGGCATCGAGGAGCAGGAGCGGATCGAGGCGCAGATGCGTGCCGCCGCCTCGGGCCACACCTTCGAGAGCGCGCTGGCAGAGGCCTCGACCCTGCTGTCCGGCATCTCGCGGGGGGCCGGCGTGGTCCTCACCACCAAGACCAACGTGCATCTTAAGCACATCGAGTTCGTCCGGCTCGACCCTGCCCGCGCTCTGGTGGTCCTCGTCTCCGACGACGGTTCGGTGGAGAACCGGATCCTCGACCTACCTCTGGGCCTGCCGGCCAGCGCCCTGCAGGAAGCCTCGAACTATCTTAATGCCAGGCTCCAGGGGCGCACCCTCGGGAATCTGCGGGCGGAGATCGAGGCCGGCCGCGAGGCGATGAAGCGCGAGCTCGACGCCATCACCGAACGCCTGGTCGATGCCGGCCTCGCCACTACCGTCGGACCGTCGGACGCGCGCCAGCTCATCGTGCGCGGCCAGGCCAACCTCCTCGACGACCTGCGTGCGGTGGAGGACCTCGAGCGCATCCGCCTGCTGTTCAACGATCTCGAGACGCAGAAGGACGTGATCGAGCTCCTCTCCCGGGCCGAGGGCGGCGAGGGCGTGCGGATCTTCATCGGTTCGGAGAACAAGCTGTTCTCGCTCTCCGGCTCCTCGATGATCGCGGCGCCGTTCCGGGACGGCTCCCAGAAGATCGTCGGCGTCGTCGGCGTCATCGGCCCGACGCGGCTCAACTACGCGCGCATCGTCCCGATGGTGGATTACACGGCGCGGGTGGTCTCGAAGATGCTCGATCGGGGCGGCCGCTGAGGGAGACCGGCCTCGGGCGAGCTAGAGTTCGTTGAACCAATCGTCGACGACGGCCCCGGCATCGGGGAGCGAGATCGAAGCGCCGGAGCGGGCCCTCGCCCTGAGCTCGGCGGGCGAGTAGCCGAAAGCCTGTTGGAAGGCCCTGCGGAAGCTGCGCTCCTGGCGGAAGCCGAAACGGGCCGCGATCTCGGTCATCGGAACGTCGGTCTTTCGCCGCGCCGCGATCTCGCGATGTGCCCGCGTCAGGCGCAGCCGCCGGATGACGCGGGCGACGTCGCCGGTCGCGCTCGTCAGACGGTAGAGCCGCGACCGCGACAGGCCGAAATGCCGGCAGATCAGGGCGGCATCGAGATCGGGATCGGCGAGGTGATCGTCGATGAACCGGCGGATCGCCTTCGTGGTCTCGGCCTCCGGGTCGGCGCCGCTCACGAGTTGCGGAGCCGACCGGCTGAAGCAGGCCGCGAGGAGGAGGAGGCTGGCGCGGCCCGCCAGCGCGGCCTTGGCGGGCGTGAGCGTCTCCGGCAGATCGAGCAGGGCACGGATATGCGCACCGATAATCATCGCCTCGGGAGTGTCCGGCTTGAAGACCCGTCCGTCGATCGGATCGACCGGTCCCATCCCGGCTTCGAGGAGCCGGCGCGGCACGACCAGCGCGGTGAAGGTGATGTCTTCGAGGCGATAGTTCGCGGTGCTGGACAGTTTCGTGACGGAGAGTGAGCCGACCTCGAAGGTCATCTGGCGCCGGCCGCAGACACCCATACCCCGGCCTGCCTCGTAACCGTTGAAGAAGACGTGGTCGAGGCCGGGCCGCTTGGCGACCTCTTCGTTGCGCACGAGGGAGAAGGCGGTCGCCGTGATGCGCCCGACCATCACCGGGCCGAGCAGCCGCCACGACGAGTCGCTCGTGAAACGCCGGGCCTCCTCGGGCGTCACGCGGACCTCGCCCGACGTTTCCATGAGTTCCTGCCAGGCGGCGACCCTATAGGCCGCATCACCGTCGATCAGCCGAATGGACTGTCTCACCGTGGCCGAACTCATGGGACCGTAGCCGAACTCATGGGCGGAGATTTCCAGCCGGAACGCCAACGGACAATTCGTCCCAATTTAGCGGAATAACAAGTCGTTTTGTCCGGTCGACCAGCGGACCGATTGACGGCCCCTCAATTCCGATCTCATCAGTCTATTCGAGGTAGCAATCACCGGCGAAGGTGTTTCAGCCGTCGACGGCAAGCTTCCGTATGAGTATTTTGCGTAGAAAGCATGGATCATGGAAAGCTATATTATTAAATTTTTAAAACCCGTCGCGCTTTCGGCGATCTGCGCCGTGTCGGTTTTCTATCTCACGAAGAGCTTCAGCGCTGCATTCGTCGTCAGCCTGGTGCCGTTGCTGCTCGGCTGGCTGGGTATCATGCAAGGATTTGCCTATGGATTGGCCACCGTCGCCTTCCTCGTTTCCGCCGCATGGGCGGTCACGCCCCCTCAGGTCAAGCTGTTCCTCAGCGAACAAGCGGTTCAGGCGGCGGAATCCCTCAACCAGGAAATGAAGACCGGTAAGTAGTTTCGGACGCGTCCCGCCATGTCGGATTCCCGGGTCGCAGGCGCCAGCCCTGCTCGGAGACGGCAAACTTTGGAACGACCGTCCGGGAAGGGGACGCCGGATCCCGGAAAGGCCGATGTGAAAACAGAAGTCGGACGGCCGCCCCGGATGCGATGTCCAGGGCGACCGTCCAGGGACGGCATCGGTCGAGATCAGCCGCGAATGACGTCCACGATCTCGTAGGTGTCGGGATCGACGATGACGATGTCGTCATCGACGAGGACGTAGCGGTAATCCTCGTATTCCGGTGCGATGCGCACGATGTCCGGCGGCAGATCGTAAAGTGTGTAGCTTCGGGCGATGGCGGCACCGACGGTCAGGGCGAAGGCTCCCGCAGCGAGACGTGGCACCCCGCGGCGAAAAACGCTCTGACGGAATTCGGTGCGCTGGGGAGCGCCGAGGCGCCCATAGACACCGCGCACGGCGACGCGATCGCCACGCCCACCCCGCTCGGCGCGACCTGTCTTGTCACCGCGGTCGCCCCGGTCGCGATCCATGCGGTCGCCCCGGTCCGCCCTGCCGTCGGCGCCGTCCTTCATGTCGCGGTCGGCCTTGCCGCCACGATCGCCTTTGCCGTCACGGTCCATCCGATCGCCGCGATCCGGCTTACCATCCCGGTCCGCCTTACCATCCCGGGCCGCCTTACCATCCCGGTCCGCCTTGCCATCCCGGTCCGGCTTGCCGCCCGCATCGGGTCGGTCGCCACGATCCACCCGGCCACCACGCTCGCCACCGGCATCGTCACCACCGCGCCCCATCCCGGCGGCGCCTCCGCGCTCTCCTGCCGGACCGCCACGCTCGGTGCCCGCGCCACCTCGCTCCATCCCGCCTCCGGCGCCACCGCGTTCAGCCCCGGCACCACCGCCGCGCATACCGCCAGCACCTGCACCTGCGCCGCCAGCACCTGGACCACCGGCTCCGGCACCACCGCCGACACCCGCCGCACCGCCGCCCGCGGCGCCTCCACCAGCACCACCGCCTGCGCCGGGCCCGCCTTGAGCAAAGGCCGTCGCCGCGCCGACGACCAGCACGGCCGCCGTCATCGTACTCCGCAAGAGCTTGTTCATGTCGCGTAGTCCATTCCCGTGTGGAAATCTGACGCCATCTGACGTCGATGCGAGGCCCAAACGGAAAGACCAGCGAAACCGTTCCTCAATTTTTGACTATGCTCTGCGTTTTCATGGATCGGTCCGGACATACCCATGCTCAAGCTTGCAGGCAGAGTGTTTTCATTGTGAATCAGCATGAAGCTTTGCTTCAGCGACGATGAGGCCGCGCGACGACCCTGGGGCGAGTGACGGACATTTTCGGTGCCCTGTCAGAAAGCCGCGTTCGAGCTCTTGTGAATTTCGAACCGCTGCTTAACGTCGCCCGCAAGAGGCCCGGAGAGGGGCCCGGGGAAACGGCCGGGAGTTCATATGTCTGATGCCATCGCTATCGATCCTTCGAGTTCCGATGATCCGGATGATCGCCGCCGGCGCATCTTCGCCATCGTTGGCTCGTCTTCGGGCAATCTCGTCGAGTGGTTCGACTTCTACTGCTACGCCTTTTTCGCACTCTACTTCGCGCCCGTCTTCTTTCCCGAAGGCGACGATACCAGCCAGTTGCTGAAATCCGCAGCGGTGTTCGCGGTCGGGTTCTTCATGCGTCCCATCGGCGGCTGGCTGTTCGGCCGCATCGCCGACCGGCTCGGCCGCAAGACCTCGATGATGATCTCGGTGCTGATGATGTGCGCCGGCTCGCTGATGATCGCCGTGCTGCCGACCTATGCCACCGTCGGGCATTGGGCCCCCGCCCTGCTGCTCCTCGCCCGCATGATCCAGGGCCTCTCGGTGGGCGGAGAGTACGGCACCAGCGCCACCTACATGAGCGAGGTCGCGCTGAAGGGTCAGCGAGGATTCTTCGCCTCGTTCCAGTATGTCACGCTGATCGGCGGCCAGCTCCTCGCCTCGCTGGTCCTCATCATCCTGCAGAGCTTCCTCACCGCGCAGCAGCTCACCGCCTGGGGTTGGCGCATTCCCTTCTTCATCGGTGCGATGGCGGCCGTGGTCGCCCTTTTCCTGCGCTCGTCGCTCGCCGAGACCGCCACCAAGGAGGACATGGCCTCGAAGGAATCCGGCACCTTCGCCGCCCTGTTCAAGCACTGGCGGGCGTTCTGCGTGGTGCTCGCCTACACGGCCGGCGGCTCCCTGAGCTTCTACACCTTCACCACCTACATGCCGAAATATCTCTTCAACACGGCGCATATCGACAAGATCACCGCCTCGCAGATCTCCACGGCGGCGCTGCTCGTCTACATGGTGATCCAGCCCTTCTTCGGCTGGCTCTCGGACCGGATCGGCCGCAAGACCAACATGCTGCTCTATAGCGGCCTCGGCACACTGATGGTGGTGCCGCTGATGACCGCCATCGGCTCCACCACCAACCCCTACCTTTCCTTCGGGCTGATCATGATCGGCCTCACGGTGATCAGCTTCTACACCGGCATCAGCGGCATCGTGAAAGCCGAGCTGTTTCCGACCCAGGTCCGCGCGCTGGGCGTCGGCCTCTCCTACGCGGTGGCGAACTCGCTGTTCGGCGGCACGGCGGAGGCGGTGGCCCTCTACCTGAAGCAGATCGGCTCGGAGAGCAGCTTCTTCTGGTACGTCACGGTGATGCTCGCCATCGCCTTCATCGGTTCGCTGATCATGCCGAACCCGAAGCGCCACGGTTATCTCGACGGCGACGGCACCGTCGAGGAAGCGCTGATGCGCAAGTCGCGACGGGTCCTGCCAGCCTGACAGGGCGCCCTTCGGTTCGACGAAACGCACGTGGTGCAGGCGCACCGCGTGCGTTTTCGTTTCGAGGGCGCCAGAATCGAATCCGCCTTTAACGGCCTCCTAATACCGACATCTGTCAAGGATTGTTTGATTAAATGAATCTAACCATCATTTAAGGTGACACCAGCATCGGGCGATATCAAGTTCATGACCGAAGAGAGCTTCGGCGCGGACAGATCTGGAAGATCAGAGGCTAAGGCGCCGCTCGGCTTCAGAGGTATTGCCATGACAAAGACAAGAACGGTCGCCGTTTTCCTTGCCGCAACATCGCTTCTCAGTGGGGTTGCCCTCGCCAACGACGCGGTGAAGGCCCAGGCGGTGGCGCCGATCACGGCCGCACAGCAGGCAGCGGACCAGGATGTCGGGAAACTGTCGAAGGATGGCGCCCAGGCGTTCCGCGACCTGCACCTCGCCCGCATCGCCATCTTCGATGCCGACCCGACTCTCGCCAAGGACCTGATCGGCAAGGCGCAGGCGTTGCTCGCCACGGCCAAGACCGACGAGGCGGTCTACACGAAGGCGGAGGCGGATCTGCGCGCCCCGGCCAAGCATTCCTACGCGGCCAAATCGGCGAATGGCGCCAAGGCGGCGGATGCTGGAAAGTCCACCGATGCGGCCAGGGCGACAGCTCAGCCCACCGCCTGGCTGCCTGTCGACGGGCAACTGACCCTCGGCGAGGACTTCGTGGCGACGCCGGCCAAAGCCGCCGCGGTGGCGACCGCCAACAAGAGCCTGGAGAAGGGCGACCGCAAGGGAGCCGTCGACCAGCTGAAGCTGGCCGGCGTGGATATGAGCTTCGTGCTCGCCGTCGTTCCCCTGAACCAGACGGCGACCGACGTCGACCAGGCTGCGAACCTCATCGGCCAGGGCAAGTATTACGAGGGCAATGCCCTCCTCAAGCGGGTCGAGGACGGCGTGCGCTTCGACGTGGTCGATATGGTCGGTACGCCGCAGAAGACCTCGGCTGCGGCGGCCGCCACGACCGGGACGGCCCCGGCCGCGACCGCGCCGAAGAAGTGACGTCCTGACCCGACCCCGCCGGCGCGGCCTCCTCACCGGGACGCGGCGCCGGTCCTCGCACGGCCGGTCGCCACGCGGTGGCCGGAGCGCAGCACGCAGTCCATAGAAGGAAGCCGTCCCATGGGTATCGGGATCAGTCTCGGGCTTCTGGTCTCCGCGATCGTCACCGGATTCGGGATCGTGTTCGCCTCGGGCCTGGCCGGGCATCCGGTCTACGGACAATTGCCGAGCGACTGGGGCTTGAGCCTCGTCATGATGGGTACCGCGAGTCTGCTCGCCTTCGGATATTTCGGCTGGCGCCGGATCACCGGTCGGGCCTGATCCTGCGGCCCGCTTTCAGTTCGCCTCGCCCATGATCGCCCGGCGCTGCCGGTCGAGTTCCTCGCTGTAGCGCTTGAGCGTGTGGCTCTCGGTGAGCAGCCCGACCACCCGCCGCGAGACCGGATCGTCCACCACCGCCAGCGCCTCGCTCTCGGCGCCGTCGAAGGCCGAGGCCGCCTGTTTGGCGTTCATCCCGGCGGTGAGGAACACGTCGGCGTAGCGCATCGCCTCCGAGAGGGTCGCCGCGCCATTGGCCGTCGCCAGGGCATGGGCCTCGGGTACCAGGACGATCCCGGCATAGCGCCCTCCCCCGTCGACCAGAACCACCCGCGAGGGCGACCCGAGGGGATGGGCCTTGAGGAAGTCGCAGAGCGGCATGGCCACCGGCACGGTCTCGACCTCGCGGCGCATCAGCGCCCCGACGGTGAGCGACCGGATCCAGCCGATATCGTGCGCGCTGCGGATGCTCTCGCCGCGCAGATGGAACCGCCAGGTGGCGAAGGAATAGCCGAAGGTCTTGCGCACGGTGAGGGACGAAGCGATCACCGCCACGAGGACGAGGCCGGTGATGGGAAAGCTGCCGGTGAGTTCCAGCGCCAGGAAGGTCATCGTCAGCGGGCCACCGATGACGGCCACCGCGAGAGCGCTCATGCCGATCACCGCATAGGCGACCGGCGTGAGGCCGAAGACGGTGAGGCTCTGCAGGCCGGACAGGCCGTGGATACCGGACAGGAGGGGAATCGCCTCCGCCATCGACGCGGCGAAGAGCTTGCCCGCCAGCGCGCCGAGGAACAGCGAGGCGAAGAACAGGCCGCCGCGGAAGCCCGAGCCGATGGAGATCGCGGAGGCAGAAGCCTTGGCGACGAACAGCAGCGCCAGGGCGCCGATCCCCATGGCGGGCATGTCGGCATCGAGATGGAGATGGAGCGCGCCGTGCCCGCCCGAGAGGATCTGCGGCGAGACTTCCAGCGCCAGGGCGCCGACGCAGAGGCCGCCGAAGGCGGGCGCGAGGAAGGACGGCAGGTGGCTCGCCCGCACGCCCTGCTCCACCAGGGTGACGCCGCGCATGATCAGGATGCCGAGCCCGGCACAGGCGAGACCGAGGACGAGACTCGGCAGGGTGTCGATGCCGGTGATCGCCCGCGTCGTCAGGGCATCGAGCCCGTTGGCGGTGACGAGGGGACTCTGCGTCACCAGCGCCTTGGCGACGAGGCTGCCGCACAGGGCGGCCACCACTACCGGCGTCAGGGTGGCGATGGAATAGGTGCCGATGATGAGCTCGAAGGCGTAGAACGCGCCCGTGAGCGGTGCACCGAAGGCGGCGGCGATGGCGGCCGCCGAGCCGCAGCCGACCAGGGTGCGCAGGTCCGAGCGGCGCAGTTCGAAGGCGAGGCCGAGCCGCGAAGCGATGCCGGCGCAGATCTGGGTATAGCCGGCCTCGAGGCCCACCGAGGCACCGCTGCCGTTGGAGATCACGTTCTGCGCCGCAACTGCGGCCGAGCCCTTCACCGAGAGCCGCCCCCCATGCAGGGCGTTGGCCTCGATCGGATCGACGATGGGCCGCTGCGGCCTGCCCCGCCAGCGGGCGAGGGAGAAGGCGATCAGCCCGAGGACGAGGCCGCCCAGGGCCGGGCCGAACAGGATCAGGAGCGGCGCCACATCCGTCGACGCGCTGAGCCGTGCCCCGTGCGGCAGCCGGTAGAGAATCTCGCGCAGGGCCTGCGTCGTGAGGCTCATGACCGAGACGGCGATCCCGGCGACACCGCCGACGCAGGCGGCCAGGGTCACGAGGCCGAACTCGCTGCCGCGCACCAGGGCACGCAGGCGGCCGGGCGCCTGAACCAGCATCTGGCCCGCTGGGAAACCGCGCCGCGGCGCGCTGTCTGGCTTCATCGACTGGAAGGGAGAGCTGAGGACGGGAAACGAAGCGGCACCTTACGGTCGGGAGGCGACGGCAGTCGACCCGGTTTCGCCTGCCGCTCGATCGCGGGACCGTGGAGTTTTCCCCATTCTGCATTCCCCGTGCCGACGGCGCTTGAAATGCCGGCGGCCTCGGGATACATCGCAGCCCGAGTGCCGCTGTAGCTCAGTTGGTTAGAGCGCTTGATTGTGGATCAAGAGGTCCCCCGTTCGAGCCGGGGCAGTGGTACCATTCGCCTTCAGGATCCGGTTTCGAGATCGGGTCGATCTGCTTCCCCTTGTTGCCCGGCACTGACGCAGCCTTCATGAGCTTGCGCGACGCCGCGATGCCGGGTGGAGGCCGCCCCAACGATAATTCTGCCGGGCGGATTGTGCCCGGTGCCGACGATGGCGGGGCATAGTCTGGCCCTGCCGATCCATGCCGGTCGGCGACGTTAACCTTTCATCAACCATGTCGCGGGCACGCTGCCTCGAAAGAGGAGAGGCCATGACCGGACGTAGCCGTCGCGATTTCGACAGGCTCAGCGAGGCCCAGATCGCGGCCGGGTTGATCTCGAAGAAGCGCATCGACCCCGCCGTCCTGGTGGCGAAGGATATCGGCGAACTGCTGAACACGATCGACGCGGTGGCGGAGGTTGCCACCGGGGACCGCAGCTTCCTCCATTTCAGGCCGACCGCCCCACACCCTGACGAAGGCCGACGCCAGGACATGCCGCCGCCGATCCTCCGCTTGGTCTGAGCGATCGGTATCCTCGCGACAGCGGGCGATCTGCCGTACGGCCGGCGCCCTCGAAAGTGCGCGTACCGGCCTCGGACCTCCGCCCGACAGCGCCCGATGGCCCAAAGGACGAGCTTACGCACGTCCGGGTCCGGTTTCTCGGCTGCGGGTTCGAGTTGGGACAGGGCACGCGGGTCGGCGATCTCCGCGAGTGCCTCCGCGGCCTCATTGCGCAGGTTACTGACATCCGAATCGAGTGCCCGCCCGAGCGTGCCGATGCCGGAAGTCGCCTTGATGCGTCCGACCGGGGTCCATCGGTGATCCCATAGGATAGGAGACTGACGGCCTCAGACAGCAATTACTTGCCGTGCCCTGCCTTCTGCCGTCTCCCGTTCCTTGCCGCCACCCTAATTCGCCCCGCCGACGGTCTCCTCCCTCCCCCGAAAACCGACGCTTATCCACGGCTCAATGGCCAAGCTGCCGCAAAGCGGACACCGGTGTCACCAGAAGACCACAAGCCTAGCCGTTTTGTCGCCACATCTGTCCTCGCAAATGCGGATGTGCGCCATCACACGGAGACGAGTCGATCAGATGCGGGGTCAACAGGTTGGATCATCACGGATAGCCCCTCCCCCGCGCCGCTTCGGCGCCGGCGGTGATACGGTGTCGTCCTCCGATGCACTGACCCTCAAGACCCGCGTCGGCCGCGACCATGGCAGCCGCCCCGCCATCACCCGCTCGCTCTTCGCGATGACACTGGTCGTCGGCGGTCTCAGCGCCGTCGTCCTCAACGGCACCGGTGCCGGCGGCTTCGGCGCGGTGGTGCAATCGGCTCAGGCGATGACCGAGCTCTCGATGCCCAAGCCCAGGATCCACTCGGCGGTCCCGGCGGTCCTCGATGCGCCGACCGTCCTCACCGCTTCCTCGGCCTTCGCTCCCGTCCACGACCTCGACACCGAGATCGGCTCCAACGCCGTCGACCGGGTGTCCTACGATTATCTGCTGACCGAGAGCGCGGTCGGCGACCCGAACGACATCCTCGAATTCGGGCCGATGAAGATCCGCCGCCACCTGGTGCAGAAGATCGTCCGTGCCGCACAGGCGGTGCAGACCGACCCGGTCCTGCTGATGGCGGTGGCCGACAAGGAATCGAGCTTCATCACCGAAGTGCAGGCCAAGACCTCCTCGGCGACCGGCCTGTTCCAGTTCATCGAACGGACCTGGCTCGGTGTCGTGCGCGATTTCGGCCCGAAATACGGCCTGACCCAGGAAGCCGCCCTCGTGGTCTCCGGCGATAACGGCAAGCCGGCAGTGACGGATGCCGCCGAGCGGACCCGCATCCTCGAACTACGGCGCGACCCCTATCTCGCCGCCCTGATGGCGGGCGAGATGCTGAAGCGCGATGCGGCGCGAATCGCCCTGCGTATCGGGCGCGAACTCACCCTCGGCGAGGTCTATCTCGCCCACTTCCTCGGCCCGGACGATGCCGAGGAATTTCTCGCCACCGTGGTCGACAAGCCGAAATCCGCCGCCGCGCAGATGCTGCCCGGCCCGGCGCGTGCCAACCGCACCATCTTCTTCGCGGCACAGCGCGGTCGCCGGAAGGCGGCGAGCCTCTCGGTGGCCCAGGTCCACGAGAAGTTCGAGACCATGATGAGCACCCGCGGAGCCCGCTACCGCGACGTCCGTTCGCTCTCGGGCGTTATGGCCTATGCCGACGCCTCGGCGGAGTGAGCCGAGGCGAGTTCCTCTCGCTCGCCGATCCGCGCGCCTCGCGCCAACGTCCCGCCTGGCCGGATCGAACCAGTCGTCAGCGTGTACTTGTTGACTGCCGGAGAGCAACTGACGCCGAAGTCCCGACGTTGAGCTTGCGGCCGCACGCCATGGTGCGGGTGCGAATTACGAAAGTCGGAGGGATGACGTGCTCGACCCGAAAAGCCCGTCTAACCATCGCTCGCCCATTCCCATCAAGGACAGGTCGGCGACGCGTGCCAGCCAGGACACGCTGGCGCCGGGTCTCGCCTTGGATCAGATCGGCGAAGCGCTCGCATCCTTCTACGACGACCTGATCGCCGAAGGCATTCCCGAGAACCTCGCCGCCCTCGTGCGCCAGGTCCACCAGCCGGAGCCGGTGAGCGAGCCCGATCCTGTCGCCGCGGCGCCGATCCGCAAGTCCGGCCGCATCGCTCTGGTGGTCGAGGACGATGCGGCGACCCAGGAAGTCGCGGTCTCTCTCCTCGACGAGACCGAACTCGAGGCCGTCGGATGCGCCACGGCGGAAGAGGCCCTCGCGGTGATGCGCGACCGGGGCGGCGACGTCGCCCTCGTCTTCGCCGATATCCAGCTCTCCGGCGTAATGGACGGGCTGCAACTGGCGCGCGCCGTCGCCATGCTGTGGCCGACGGCGCGGATGGTGGTCACCTCGGGACGACGCTCGCCCCGTCCCGACCTGCTGCCCGAGAGGGTCGTGTTCATCCCCAAGCCGTGGCGGCCCCAGGACGTGTTGGTGGAGGCCGAGCGCGCCACCAGCGCTCCCCCTCCGGCGGTACCCTGAGGAGCGCCCCGCTTCGTGGGGGACCCGGAAGAAATCACGGGCGGAGAGGGCCTTGGGCGCACCTCTTGCATTGCATCGATACGAGAGAGTGGTACCGACCGGTGCCGCGGAGCCCGTGAACGTGCCGATCCTGTCCGTCCGTCACATCACCACCTACCGCTATCGACAGCCCGTGGGTCTGGGCGAGCACCGGATCATGTTCCGGCCGCGTGATAGCTACGACCAGCGCCTGCTGGCCGCGACCCTGAAGATCACGCCCGAACCGTCCTCACTGCGCTGGCTGCACGACGTGTTCGGCAATTGCGTCGCAGTGGCGACGTTCCAGGGACGGGCCTCCTCCCTGACCTTCGAATGCTCGATCACCCTCGACCACACGCCCGAACTGGCGCCGGAATTCCCGATCGCGCCGCACGCGGCCTTCTACCCGTTCGGCTACGGCGCCGACGACATGCCCGATCTCAGCCGCTCCATCGAGCGTGAGCATCGCGATCCGAAGAACGAGGTCGATGCGTGGGCGCGCAGCTTCGTTCCGCCTGCCGGCCGCATCGGCACGCAGGAGTTGCTCGCCGAGATGACGCGCCATGTCCGGCGCAACTTCGCCTATCTCGCCCGTTCCGAGAAGGGCGTGCAGGATCCCGTCACCACCCTGCGCCTCAAGCGTGGAAGCTGCCGCGACTTCGCGGTGCTGATGATCGAGGCCGTGCGTGCCCTCGGCATGGCCGCCCGTTTCGTCTCCGGCTACCTCTATAACCCCCGCGGCGATCGCGACCGCCATGTGGGCGGCGGCTCGACCCATGCCTGGGTGCAGGTCTACCTGCCCGGTGCGGGCTGGATCGAGTTCGACCCCACCAACGGCATCGTCGGCAACCGCGACCTCATCCGCGTCGCCGTGGCCCGCGATCCGCGCCAGGCGGTGCCCCTGCACGGCTCGTTCTTCGGGTTCCCGGCGGACGATCTCGGCATGTCCGTCAGCGTCGAGGTCGACGAGGTCGAGGCGAGCTCTCTCGAACAGCGCACACCGGATCCGATGCTGGTGCGTTGACGGCGAACAGACCCGGATCGCGTCGGACGCGGACGGGTTCAGATCAATACGTTTTGCATATGGGGCCACGACGATGAAGATCAGAACTGGGTTCGACATCGCCTTCGAATCGGTTCAGCCGACACCCATGATCCTCGAATTGAGCGTGCATCCGTCACGGATGCCGGACGTGATGACCCCGCACGTCATCAGCTTCAATCCGCCGATCCCGTACGTGGAATACAGGGACGTCTACGACAACATCTGCACGCGCATCGTCACACCGGTGGGCCGGCTCGACATTTCGGCCGATTTCACCGTCTACGATTCGGGCCTGCCCGACGAATACGCTCCGCATGCCCAGCAGATCGACGTGCAGAACCTGCCTAACGACGTCCTCGTCTACCTGCTGGGGAGTCGCTACTGCGACACCGACAAACTCTCCGAGACCGCGTGGTCGCTGTTCGGTGGAACGATGCCGGGCTGGTCGCGGGTGCAGGCGATCTGCGACTACGTCCACGACCGGATCCGGTTCGACTACATGTGCGCCGATGCGACCCGCACGGCCTGGGACGGCTTCATGCAGCGCCAGGGCGTCTGCCGCGACTTCGCGCACCTCGCCGTCGCCTTCTGCCGCTGCATGAACATCCCGGCGCGCTACTGCACGGGCTATCTCGGCGATATCGGCATTCCGCCGGTGCCGGACCCGATGGATTTCTCGGCCTGGTTCGAAGTCTATCTCGACGGGCGCTGGTACACGTTCGATGCCCGCCACAACACGCCGCGTATCGGGCGCATCGTCATGGCGCGCGGGCGCGACGCCACCGACGTCGCGATCACCACCAACTTTGGGTACTCGCACCTCGCACGCTTCGACGTGCATACCGACGAGGTGTTCTAAGCTCGCAAGCTCACGTTAACGAGATGTGAAATCTGCAAAAGGGGGTGGAACCACTGGCCTACGCCTACGCTTGTATAGCAAAGGTTACCGCACAGGTAAGGCATTCCACCATGAAGACGATGGCCACCGCTCTTGCAGGCATCCTCGGTGCTTGTGTTCTCGCTTCCACCCCCGTCCTCGCCGCCTCCTCCTACGACCCGTTCGGCACGGGTGGCGACGATTACTATCCCGAGACCGAGTACAGCCAGCCGGCTTACGACCCCTACGGCTACCAGGGTACGGTCGGCCAGGGAGCGCAGGCTGCTCCCCAGGCACAGGTCGCCCCGATCCCGCGCGAGATCGTGAGCTTCCGCAGCGAGTACAAGCCGGGGACGGTGGTGGTCTCGACGGCAGAGCGACGCCTCTACTTCGTCCTCCCGAATGGCGAGGCCATCCGCTACGGCGTCGGTGTCGGTCGCCCGGGCTTTACTTGGTCCGGCACCAAGACCGTCACCGCCAAGCGCGAATGGCCGTCATGGACCCCGCCGGCCGCGATGATCGCCCGTCGCCCCGACCTGCCGCGTTACATGGCCGGCGGTGTTGAAAATCCGCTCGGCGCCCGCGCCATGTATATCGGCAATACCGAGTATCGGATCCATGGTTCGAACGAGCCCGACACGATCGGTCAGGCGGTCTCCTCCGGTTGCATCCGCATGACGAACGACGACGTCACCGACCTCTACGAGCGTGTGAAGGTCGGCGCCAAGGTCGTCGTGCTGAACTGATCCGAAACTCCTTCGGACAAAAAAAAGGCCGCGTCATCGCAGGATGACGCGGCCTTCTTTTGTTATCGACGATCGGCGCTTACGGAACGACGCGGCCGACAGCCGTCTGAGCCGGGCTGAGAGGCGCCAGCGGCAGGTCGCAGAAGCAGCGGACACCGAGCGGACGCGGTCCGGGCAGCGGGCAGGAATAGGGCTGCGGGCCGGTGATGCCCGATTGCACGGCGTCGCAATTCAGGCCGACGGCGCGGCGAGGCGGCGGCGGGCCGCGATCGTCGTAATAGCGGCGGGGCGGCGGACGGTCGTAGCCGTCATCGTAATACTGCGCGCTGGCAGCGCTGGCGGAAAACGCACCGGCCAGAGCGAGGGCTATCGGGCCGAGACGCTGGGCGGAGCGCATGAAATCAGGTCGCATGGAGGATCGCCCTCTTCGACGAGCCCGGAAGCCGGGCGGGGCGCCAGCGTTAAGAGACCGGCCGCCGGGGTGCAAGCGCGCCTTCGCACGTGCTACCCCGCAATCGATTGCGAGCGATGACGAATCGGTCGGATTCGGGTCGCTCAAAGAACCGTGAGAGAAGCGATCGGCAACCATGCCTCCTGCTCGTCACCATCTACGTCGCCGTCCACGAACCAGCGACACAGGGCCTTGTCGCCGTCGATCTCGATCACGCTCATGGTCGCTTCGTTGTCGTCCGACGCGGCATAGTCACCGATCTTGATAGCCACCGATCATCCCGTCCCTACTGTCCGCGCTTCCTCGAACCACGGATGCGGGGCTTCTGCCAAGCCCGACCCCACCCCGTCGGGAGCGACCGCACGTGATCTCCCGGCCACCATCCGGTCGCCTGGGATAAGGGTTCATCCGGAATGGAACGCGAAGCCCAGGGCCTATGCCGGCCGGACCAGGAAACCGACGATGCGGCGCACCAGCGGCAGAACCAGAAGGAGCGTCGGGAACGCCACGGCCCAGGACAGTGCCCACGCCGATGGCCAATGCGCCAGGAAGGCCGCATCGGGCCCGAGCGCCTTGTAGGTCGAGATCGCAGAGACGACGAACGTCATCAGCACCGATAAGACCAGCGGCGTGACGAGCGACTGGCTGCGCGGAGGAAGACATCCGCGGAGGCGAAACGATTGCAAGCGGTTCATGATGACACGACGTCGGGACCGTTTTCCGGCGGCAACATCGCTGCCGTCGGGATGACAGAGCGGGTGAACGGATCAATTGACGTCGGACGATAACGGCACGTGCTTGCCAGGACGCGTATACCAGTCCCGTCAGCGGCTGAATGGCGGAGCATCTTCGATGCCCGCCCGTCCATCAACGGAAGAGCCCGCCCCGCCGGATCGGCGGGACGGGCCTCCTCACTGGACGGACCGCGTCCGTCCGAGCACGATCAGCATTCAGGAATTGGCGTTGCGGATGGCCTGCTCGGCATCGGCGCCGGCCTTGCGGGCAGCTTCCGTGCCCTGCTCCATCGCCTTGCGGGTGTTTTCGGCGCCTTCCTGCATGGCGGCCTTGGCCTTCTCGGCGCCCTGCTGCATCGCACTCTGGGCGAGACCGCCGAATTCCTTGGCCTGAGCCTGGATCGCGGCGAACTGGCTGCGAACGAATTCGGCCTGATGCTGCATGGCCTCCTGCAAGTCGCGCGAACGGACCAGCTTCTGGGCGAGGTCGAAGGCGGCGTTGACGTTCTGCTCGGCGAATTCGAAGCCGCGGGCGGACACGTCCTGCGCGCTGGTGCGGGCGGTCTCGGCGGAGCCCTGGACGGTATCGGCGGTACGACGGGCCGCACCGATGAAGGAATCGAACGCCTTGCGAGCCTGATCGACGCTCTTCTCGGCGAAATCACGCATTTCAGCAGGCACTTCGTAGTTCGGGGTGTTGCTCATGTCTCGTCTCCTCTGAACTTGCTTGTTGATCGTTTGTTGTGCGCTGCACAATAACACATCGTCCGCCCTATGCCACCCTCGGGCGCAGCATTAAGGATGACAAAAGGTAAACGCGCACCGGCGACGCTTGGTGTCCACATCGGCGGCGCGTTGCGGTTAAAAAAGGTCGCGAATCACGAGCGTGTCACGCGAAACGGGTGCGAATGTTCGAAAAAGGGGCTGAAGAATCGACGTCCGGCGCCGAAACGGACGTCTGCGATCTCGTTCGGCGGTGGAGTGGCGATTCGCGTTTCGGGACCCGCCTGAGCGCGGCGGATGCGGCATGGCTCGTTCTGGATGGAACAGCCGAGAGGATTCTGCTGGCATCCCCCGCCGTGGAAGGTCTCGGGCAGGCCATCAGCGCCGGCGGCTCGGGGCAGATCGCGGAAATGATTCGGCTCGGCGAACAGATCCGTCCCCGTGGGCTGGCGCTGGATCGGCCCTCGCTGATGAAGCTGCGTTTCGATTCGCGTCGCCTAGGCCCGGCGACGACTTGGCTGGTCCTGAGGACCAAGGACGGGACGGGACGCAATCTCCTCGTCCTCGCACCGATGGAGCGCCTGCCGAGCCTTCGCGCGCCCTCGCCGAAAGCCGCGGCGCCGCTGGCCGCGAGCGTGCGGCCGGCGGAAGCCGTCCCTTCGCCGGCCGAAGATCAGCCCTCCCCCACCGGGCGCGTCGTCTGGCGGAGCGATGCGGATGACAGGCTCACCGACATTTCAGGACCGGCCGCCACGTCGATCCGGCCCGCCTTGATCGGCAGGACCTGGGCCGCCCTGTCACAGACGCGCACGCTGATCGATGCCGAGGGGCTCCTCCTCGCCCTGGCCCAACGCCGGACCTTCCGCGCGATCTCGGTGACACTGCGGAACGATGGGGCACCATCCGCCCTGGACCTCGACATATCGGGCACGCCGATCCAGCGCGCCGGAACCGCCTTCACCGGATTCAACGGTTTCGCGCTGGTTCGGCCCGCCTCGTCGCCGCCGTCTGACGGGCCGGAGGCGCAGCCGGAGACGACGCCATCGCCGCAGCCTCCGGCCGAGCGGCCCGACGGTGAGACGGAGAGCGATGGGAACCGGATCGCCGATACCGCCATGGGCATGGCTCCCGTCTTTGCGCGGTCCGAAGCTCTCGGACCGTCCGAATTCTCCCAAGGGTCCGCCTCGGAGGCAGCGATCTCCCTGCCCGTCGCCGAAGCCTGGACCGGGTTCGTCCCGGACCGGGTGAGCGTGGCCTCGCCAGAAGACGATACACCTGCCCTGCAGGTGATCGCTTCGACATCGGAAGCGCGGCCGGAGTCGACCGATCCCGTCGCCGAGCCGTCGCCGACAGCGTCCGAAGACACCCCGCCTCTCGAAGCAACTGCGCCTTCTGACGATCTCGCACCGTCTCCAGTGATCGTGCCGTCCGAGGACGGCGGATGGGCGATGTTCCAGAATCCCCACCTGTCCAGTCACGAACATGCGGCGTTCCGCGAGATCGCCCGCGCCCTCGGCGCCCGCTTCGAAGGGGATGGCGAGGACTGGGAGGCCGCCCCGCCGGCGGGAGACGGCGAAGAACGCTCCGTGAGCGGATCGGTGACCCAGTTCCCCAACGCGATGATACGACCGGTCGAGCTGGCGCCCGACGGGCCGAGCCCCGAGGTGACGGCGACGCTGGAGCGGCTTCCCGGCGGGGTCCTGGTCTATCGCGGCTGCAACGTCCTGTTCGCCAACAGCCGACTGCTGACGATGGCGGGGTTCTCCGAACTCAGCGATCTCGCGGCGCGGGGCGGAATCGGCAGGCTGTTCGCCGGGCTCGTGCCCCATGATCGCGCGGCGAGCGATGCCCCCGCCATCCTCACCACCGCCATGGGCGGCAGCCTGAGCGTCGACCTGCAGGCATCCGAGATCGACTGGTCCGGCGCACCGGCCCAGCTCCTCCTCGTCCGCGACGCCCTCTCCGGCGAGCCTGCCCGGGAACGGACCGCCCTGCAGATCGCCGATGCCTTCGCCGGAGCCCGTGCGGCCGACGCGCAGGCAGTCCTCGACACGATCGAGGACGGGATCATCACCCTCGACCGGAATGCGCGGATCATCGGGCTCAACCGCAGCGCTGCCGCCACCTTCGGGCTCGACCCGCGCGAGATCGTCGGTGCGGGCATTCTCAGCCTGTTCGCGCCGGAGAGCGCCGTCGACGTGCTTGCCAGCGTCCACGGCGTCGCCGGCCCGGCGGAGGCCGTCGCCGATGAGGCTGTCGGCAAGCAGCCCGTCCCCGACGTGATCGGCCGCACCGCGTCCGGCATGCTGCCGATGCTGATCAGGGTGGCGCCCCTCGCCGGACGGGACGATGGACGGATGGCCATGACCGTCCGGGACGTGCGCGCCGCCCGGAGCGTCGCCGCCGAAGCCTCGAATGCCCGGCGCGCGGCGGAATATGCCAGCGCCCGCAAGTCGGACTTCCTCGCCAGGATCAGCCACGAGATCCGCACGCCGATGAACGGCATCCTCGGCTTCGCCGACATGATGCTCGCCGAGCCGTTCGGCCCCCTCGGCCACGAGCGCTACCGCGACTATCTCGGCGACATCCACGCCTCGGGTACCCACGTCCTCAGCCTCGTCAACGACCTCTTAGACCTCGCCAAGATCGAGGCCGGCCGGCTCGACCTGACCTTCTCGGAAGTGCCACTCAACGACGTCGTCACCCATTGCGTGGCCATGCTGCAACCCCAGGCGATGCGCGACCGGATCGTCGTGCGTACCAGCTTCTCCAACGACCTTCCCATTCTCGTCGCCGACGAGCGCTCGGTGCGGCAGGCCGCCCTCAACATCATCGCCAACGCGATCGCGTTCACCGAGGCCGGCGGTCAGGTCATCGTCTCCACCACCATGGCCGATCGCGGCGAGATCGCGCTCCGGGTCCGCGATACCGGCATCGGCATGACGCCGGACGAGGTCGAGACCGCCCTCGAACCGTTCCGGCAGATCGCCGTGGCCGGACCGCCCAAAGGACGGGCGGACGGACGGAGCACCGGGACCGGCCTCGGCCTGCCTCTGACGAAGGCCCTGGTCGAGGCCAATCACGGCCGCTTCCGGATCGAGAGCCGGAAGGACGAGGGCACGCTGGTGGAGATGCTGTTCCCTCCCCAGGCGGTGACGAAGACGGCGTGAGCGCGACCGCGTGATTTTTCGAGGCGGTCGCGCCTCGTCTCCCGGCCGGGCATCTGGCATCATCGCCCCGGCCGCGGGCGGTGCGTCACGCTCGACGAGCGGTCACCGAGGAACGGCCCCGATGCAGCATCCATCATGACGCGACGCCTCATGCGGCCGATGGCGGTTGCGGCCCTGGTCCTGACGCTTTGCCTTCCGGCCGCCGCGGCCGATCCCGTCCGCCTGACCCTCCTCACCAATCGCACCGGCCCCAACGCCGCCATCGGCGCGCGGGTCGCCAACGGCATGCACGACTACCTGGAGATGCTGAACCAGCGCGATGGCGGCATCGGCGGCGTGCCGCTCGAGGTCGAGGAATGCGAGGTGTCCTCGGAGGTGGAGCGCGCCCGCGCCTGCTATGCCAAAGCCCGCGAGGCCGGATCGGTGCTGATCACGACGCCCGACCGGGGCGTCACCTACGAATTGCTGCAGCCCTCCGCCCGCGACCGGATCCCGATCCTGTCGCTGGCCGACGGTTTCCCCGTCGGCACGCGCGGCGATCTCCTGCCCTGGGTGTTCAACCCCTCCGCCACCGTGCTCGGCGGCATGACCATGGCGATCCGCTATCTCGCGAACCGGCTGGGCGGCCTTTCCGAACTGCAGGGCCTCTCCATAGGCCTCGTCTACAGCGATGCGGGCGCCGATCCGTCCGCCCTCGCGGTCCTGCGGGAACTCGCCGCCCGCTACGGGTTCTCGACGCCGCTCTTCGCGGACGACGAGACGGATGCCGGCAAGGCCGCCCTGTGGACGCGGATCGCCGCTTCGCCACCGGACCACATTCTCCTCCTCGGCCAGGGCACGCAGAGCGGCGCCTCCGTCGAGGAAGCCCTGAAGGTCGGCTTCCCGCCGGACCGGATGATCGCCCTGCGCTGGCCCGACCAGGACGGAATCCGCCGCACCGGCTCCGCCAGTCGCGGCTTCAAGGAGGTGAGCCGTCACGCCTTCGGCGACGCATTCCCGGCCTTCGACGCCATCGACCAGTTCGTCACCGATCGCGGCCTGTCCTCGACACCCAAGGACGGGTCGGGCGAGACCCATTACAACCGGGGCGTCTACAATGCCGTGCTCGCCGCCGAGGCCGTCTCGGAGGCGCAGAGGGCGCGACGCGGCGCCCCTTTGCGCGGCGAGGACGTGCGCCGCAGCTTCGAGAGCCTCTCGGTGGACGACAGCCGCTGGAAGGTGTTCGGCCTCGCAGGCTTCGCCCATGCCGTTACCCTCACCTGCCGCGACCATGGCGGGCGTCCGCCCGGCTTCGTGCAGATCTGGGACGGCGCCAAATGGCTCGTCGCCTCCGATCGGGTCGTGCCGATGACGGACCTCGTCGAGGCACGGCTCGATGCGGTGGTGGACGAGTTCCGCGCGGCCAATCCGGGTTGGCCCGCCCGGACCGAACCCTGCGCGCCGCCCCCCTGAGCCTCGGTGCTCACAAAACGGCGAACGTTCGGTGCGGGCGCAAGGCAACCCGGAAGGCCGGCATCCGTTTTCCTGCACTATTCAGGAGAACATCCATGCGCGCGTCCATCCTCGCCTTCGTCTCGGGCCTCGCAATGACCGGCCTTTCGGCGGCCGGCTTCGCGATGATCGGCACCCCCGCCATCGCCCAAGGTGCGGGCACCTCGCAGTCATCGGGCGGCAACATCGACTCGGCCGGACAGTTCCGCAACATCACCTCGACGGGCGTCACCAAGCCTCCCGGCGCCGCCGCCGCGCCCGATACGCAGATGAAGCCGGAAGACCGCCGCAAGCAGCGCAAGACGGAAGGCTCGGGAATAAAGGGCATCTGTATCGGCTGCAACTGATACGGGAGACGGGATGCCGGGCGATATTCTCTAAAAGAGGGGTATAGGCGCCGGTGAATCCCCGGTCTTCGCGCTTGCGAAGAGTCCGTTCCTACGCCTAAGAACAAGTTGGAAGTCCCGGCTGCGCGGTTTTCGCGATACGATCGGGCACCAGCAGGGATAGCGTCATGGACGAGAAGGTGGTCGACGTTCGCGCGGCATGGAGCGACGGCGCGCATGTGGACGATGCCGGGTATCAGGCGATGTACAAGGCCTCGGTCGACGACCCGGCCGCGTTCTGGGGCGAGCACGGCAAGCGGATCGACTGGTCGACGCCGTACTCTTCCGTGAAGGACACCAGCTTCGCTCCCGGCAACGTCTCGATCAAATGGTTCGAGGACGGCAAGACCAACGTCTCCACCAATTGCATCGACCGACATCTCGCCACCCGCGGCGATCAGGTCGCGATCATCTGGGAAGGCGACGACCCTGGCGAATCCAAGCACATCACCTACCGTCAGCTTCATTCGGAAGTCTGCCGGATGGCGAACGTGCTGCGCAATCGCGGCGTCGGCAAGGGCGACCGCGTGACGCTCTACCTGCCGATGATCCCGGAAGCCGCCTACGCCATGCTGGCCTGCGCCCGGCTCGGTGCGGTCCATTCAATCGTCTTCGGAGGCTTCTCGCCGGATTCCCTGGCCGGTCGCATCGAGGGCTGCGCCTCGAAGCTCGTCATCACCGCCGACGAGGGTTTGCGCGGCGGCCGCAAGGTCGCGCTGAAGGCGAATGTCGACGCCGCCATCGGCCGCCTCGGCAAGGACGCCGTCGACCACGTGGTGGTCGTGCGCCGCACCGGCAGCGACGTCCCGATGGAGCCCGGTCGCGACGTCTATTACGACGAGGCCGCAGCCCAGGTGACGGACGAGTGCCCGGCCGTCGCCGTGGAGGCGGAGCACCCGCTCTTCATCCTCTACACGTCCGGCTCGACGGGCCAACCTAAAGGTGTCGTCCACACCACCGGCGGCTATCTCGTCTACGCCTCGATGACCCATCAATACGTCTTCGATTACCGCGAGGGCGAGGTCTACTGGTGCACGGCCGATGTCGGCTGGGTCACCGGCCACAGCTACATCGTCTACGGGCCCCTCGCCAACGGCGCGACGACCCTGATGTTCGAGGGCATCCCGACCTACCCGTCGACCTCGCGGTTCTGGGACGTCGTCGACAAGCACAAGGTCAACATCTTCTACACCGCCCCCACCGCCATCCGCTCGCTCATGGGCGGCGGCGAAGGCCCGGTGAAGAAGACCTCGCGGGCCTCTTTGCGCGTCCTCGGCTCGGTCGGCGAGCCGATCAACCCGGAAGCCTGGGACTGGTACTATAAGGTGGTCGGCGACAGCCGCTGCCCCATCGTCGATACCTGGTGGCAGACCGAGACCGGTGGCATCCTCATCACACCGCTTCCGGGCGCCACCAAGCTGAAGCCGGGCTCGGCCACGCGCCCGTTCTTCGGCGTGCAGCCGCTGATCGTCGATGCCGAGGGCAAGGAGCTCGACGGTCCCTGCGAGGGCAACCTCTGCATCAAGGATTCCTGGCCCGGCCAGATGCGCACGGTCTACGGCGACCACGAGCGCTTCGAGCAGACCTACTTCTCGACCTACCCGAATCTCTACTTCACCGGCGACGGCTGCCGCCGAGATGCGGACGGATATTACTGGATCACCGGGCGCGTCGACGACGTCATCAACGTCTCCGGCCACCGCATGGGAACCGCGGAGGTCGAATCCTCCCTCGTCGCCCATCCGAAGGTCTCGGAAGCCGCCGTCGTCGGCTACCCGCATTCCATGAAGGGACAGGGCATCTACGCCTACGTCACCCTGATGGAGGGCGAGGAAGGCTCCGACGTGCTGCGCAAGGAGCTGGTGGCCTGGGTCCGCAAGGATATCGGCCCGATCGCCTCACCGGACCTGATCCAGTTCGCCCCCGGCCTGCCCAAGACCCGTTCCGGCAAGATCATGCGCCGCATCCTGCGCAAGATCGCCGAGGACGAGTTCTCGTCGCTGGGCGACACCTCGACCCTCGCCGAGCCGGCCGTGGTCGACGACCTGATCGAGAACCGCCAGAACCGCGCGTCCTGATCTCCACGTTCCAGAAGTGAAACGGCGCACTCCAATTGGGGTGCGCCGATCGATTCGCGGGTCGGGTTCCGAACCGTCGACCGGTCATGGCGAAATCGTGATCTCGCGACGCTTGCACTGGCGGGCCTCGGGACCCGAGACACGTCAGGCCCGCATCGAATTCAATCGTCCCCTCATCTCATCGCTGCTCGATCCCCAGGCCCCGATCAGAAGGGCCGAGGCTTCAGGGAAGGTAATGCCATGTCCGACATCGAGACTGCGCGGATTGCGCAGAATCCGCGATTCAAGGAGCTCGTCCACGAACGCACGCGCTTCGGCTGGACGCTGACGATCCTGATGCTGCTGGTCTATTTCGGCTTCATCGGCCTGATCGCCTTCGACAAGTCCCTGCTCGCCATGAAGGTCGGCAGCGCCACCACTTCGCTTGGCCTCATCCTCGGCGTCGCCGTGATCGTCTTCGCCTTCATCCTCACCGGCATCTACGTCCAGCGCGCCAACAGCCGCTTCGACGATCTGACCGCCGCGCTCAAGCGGGATCTCGGCCGATGATCCGCTCAGCCCACCCGATCGCCCTCGGCACCACCCTCGCTGTCATTCTCGCGGGCGCCGCCTATGCGGCCGGCCCGGATATCGGCGCCGTCACGAAAGCCCAGACGAACTGGCCGGCCATCGGCATGTTCGCGTTCTTCGTGCTCTTCACCCTCGGCATCACCTACAAGGCGGCCAAGGGTACCAAGTCGGCCTCCGACTTCTACGCCGCCGGCGGCGGCATCTCGGCCGGCACGAACTCGCTGGCGATCGCCGGCGACTACATGTCGGCGGCCTCGTTCCTCGGCATTTCGGGCCTCGTCTACACCTCCGGCTTCGACGGCCTGATCTACTCCACCGGCTTCCTCGTCGGTTGGCCGATCGTGCTGTTCCTCATCGCCGAGCGGCTGCGCAACCTCGGCAAGTTCACCTTCGCCGACGTAGCCTCGTTCCGCCTCGACCAGACCTCGATCCGCATCATCTCGGCGGTGGGAACCCTCGTCGTGGTGGCGTTCTACCTGATCGCCCAGATGGTCGGCGCGGGTAAGCTGATCCAGCTTCTGTTCGGCCTGGACTACCTCTACGCCGTGGTGATCGTCGGTGTGCTGATGATCGTCTACGTCGCTTTCGGCGGCATGAAGGCCACGACCTGGGTCCAGGTGATCAAGGCATGCCTGCTGCTCGGCGGCGCCACCTTCATGGCCGGCGCGGTCCTCTACAAGTACGGCTTCAACCCCGAGGCCCTGTTCTCGGCGGCCGTCGCCACCCATCCGAAGGGCGACGCCATCATGTCGCCGGGCGGCCTCGTCTCGAACCCGATCGAGGCGATCTCGCTGGGCGTCGGCCTGATGTTCGGAACCGCCGGCCTGCCGCACATCCTGATGCGCTTCTTCACCGTCTCCGACGCTCAGGCCGCCCGCAAGTCGGTGTTCTACGCCACCGGCCTGATCGGCTACTTCTATATCCTGACCTTCATCATCGGCTTCGGCGGCATCGCCCTGCTGATGTCGGACCCGGCCTATTTCAAGCTCGATCCGGCCGGCGCCTTCGACAAGCTCAAGGGCATGATCGGCGGCACCAACATGGTCGCGGTGAACCTCGCCAACGCTGTGGGCGGGCCGTACTTCCTCGGCTTCATCTCGGCGGTGGCCTTCGCGACCATTCTCGCGGTGGTGGCCGGCCTGACGCTCGCCGGTGCTTCGGCAGTGAGCCACGATCTCTATGCCAGCGTCATCGCCCGGGGTCGTACCAACGAGGCGTCCGAGGTCAGGCTTTCGAAGATCTCGGCGGTGGTCATCGGAATCGTCGCGATCTATCTCGGCTATGTCTTCGAGAATCAGAACGTCGCCTTCATGGTCGGTCTCGCCTTCTCGGTGGCGGCGAGCTGCAACTTCCCGATCCTGACCATGTCGATCCTGTGGCGGGGAACCACCACCTGGGGCGCCCTCATCGGCGGCTTCGTCGGTCTCTTCGCGGCGGTCGGCATGGTGATCTTGTCGAAGGCGGTGTGGGTGACGACCTTCGGCAATCCGGTGGCGATCTTCCCTTATGACAACCCGGCCCTTTTCTCGATGCCCCTCGCCTTCCTCACGATCTATGTCGTGTCGAAGCTCGACAATACGGCCAGGGCCAAGCGCGAACGCGCCTTGTTCGATGCGCAGTTCATTCGCTCGGAGACGGGAATCGGAGCGTCGGGCGCCCACGCGCACTGACGACGGGCTTCATCTCCCGGACATTTGAGAAGGGGCGCGGCGTGAGCCGCGCCCTCTTTTTATGTCCGGCGCATTTTAATCCCGGCCATCGACAAAAAAATAATTGCCGCGGCGTTGAAAAATATCTCAATTCGGTACTGGAACACCGCTTTCCGGTCTTGGGCGAAAGCATAGTCTCGCTTAATAGTACGCCCGACGTACCCAGATCGGACCAGTGTGCACAGCGAGACTGTTCAGTCTCGTCGGCCTCTCCGGAAGTCAGGGTGACGTAAAAGGGTCCAATGTGCCACGAGTGGACAACGCTTGGGCAGTAGAAATTCTGGAGAAACGTTTCATGGTTGCGGCTAGCGCAATTCCTGGCAGCTCATCGGCCACACGGCCCATGAGCGCGGGCGAGAAGAAGGTCATTCTCGCCTCGTCCCTCGGTACCGTGTTCGAATGGTACGACTTTTATCTGTACGGATCGCTGGCGGCGATCATCGGGGCGCAGTTCTTCTCGGCCTATCCGGAAGCGACGCGCAACGTGTTCGCGCTGCTGGCCTTCG
>NZ_JBHTND010000026.1:0-65972 GCF_042679825.1 Methylobacterium marchantiae
GTCACAGGTTCAAATCCTGTCCCCGCAACCAAAACCCTCACACACAACACCGAAAGCCCGCCGCGACACACATCGCAGCGGGCTTCGTCGTGTCCGATGACATCCCTTTAAAAACAAGAGCCCGCTGCGAAACATCAACGCAGCGGGTTTTGCCACGTCAAAAACCCATCACCGATCCCGCATCACGATCCAGAGCGCATGAATCGAGCCGGGAAGGTAGAACAGAATGCACAGCAGGATGTTCAGAAAGAACTGAACCCCGATCCCGACGGTCAGAAGCACCGCAATCGGAGGCAGAAAAATTGCGAGGAGAATGCGGATGAGGCTGGACACGAGAAATCCTTGATCGATCGAGCGCCTTTGCTCCACCGATGAACCGAAACTGCCGCGCTTAAGTTCCTCCGATATTCACATTCGTAA
Organism: Methylobacterium marchantiae; assembly: GCF_042679825.1. Classification (NCBI taxonomy): domain Bacteria; kingdom Pseudomonadati; phylum Pseudomonadota; class Alphaproteobacteria; order Hyphomicrobiales; family Methylobacteriaceae; genus Methylobacterium; species Methylobacterium marchantiae. The sequence continues at coordinate 421 of NZ_JBHTND010000026.1, forward strand.
CACTTCCCGTGTCACGATCCATCCTGGAAGAACGTGACCGCGTTCAGCGGGCCAGACCTTCGGATCGGAAGCTGTCGTCCGGTCCAAGAGGGATGGGTGTTGCCGGTCTCGTTCCCGTCCGAGAACCGTCGTCACTGTTTCGGGCTGCCGCTCCATGATCGAGTCACTTCTGGCGGATGTCGAACGGGCCGCCACTTCGGGAGGAGCCCAGAGCCGAAGGGCCATTCTCCGCCGTGTGACCCATCTGTTCACCGCCCAGGCGAGCGTTCTCGGCGAAGCTCAGGTCCAGGCTTTCGATGACGTGATCCTGGTGCTGGCCCGGCCGGCGGAATCGGCATCGCGGGCCGCCCTCTCGAACATCCTCGCCGACATCCCCAACGCCCCCGCGAAAGTCGTGCGCGATCTCGCCTACGATGCGGCGGCCAGCGTGGCCTGCCCGGTCCTCGCCCGTTCGGCCAGGATCGTCGAGGACGACCTCGTGACGATCGCCGGCATGCGCGGGCAGGAACATCTGGGCGCCCTCGCGCGCCGGTCCGTTCTGAACGAACGCGTCACCGACGTCCTCGTCCAGAGGGGAGGACCGGCGGTGCGCCGGACCGTCGTCGCAAACAATCGGGCGAAACTCTCCGAGACGACCTTCGGGACTCTCGCCGACCTCGCCGCCGCCGATGCGGACCTGCTCGAAATGCTGGAGGAAAGAGCCGACAAGCCGAACCACCTTCGACACTTGCGCCGCGCTACCGCCGATCCCGGTGGAGGCCGCCCGAAATCACCTGGCATGCCGGTTCCCGCCTCCGCACAGGGTTACACCGTCGCGGATATCGAACAGCAGGAGAAGGTCGTCGTGGCCCTGCTCGCCAGGGGCAATATTCAGCAGGCGGCCCTGATCACGGCGCGGATCGCCGACATTCCCACCGAGATGGCGCTCGGCGCGTTCCGCTCGTCGGATCATGCCCCCTTGCTTCTTCTGTTCCGGACCGTCGGGTTCGGCTGGACGTCTCTCAGATTGTTCATCGAGGCCAAGCCCGAAGTGGACATGACGCCGGAGGAATGGCGCGGCGTGTTCGAGACCTATCATGCCCTCACGGCACGCGAGGCCCGTCGCACGGTTCGCCTCGTCGCGCGCCGTTTCAGGGTCTGATCGCTGAGCGCTCGACATCGTGCTGATCGAATTTTTCCACTACCTGACGACGCCGGCCTCGCTGACGCAGCGACGGCTCGGCTATCTGCGCGAAAGCGTCCTTCTGATGTCGCGCTCGCGGCGCCGGCATGCGGCATGGGCAGCTCATCTCGATGCGTCACGGTCCATCATTAGGCAGGCATCGGCGGATCTCGTTCGCCGGCGCACGACCGTCATCCTCGGCTCCGGCCTCCTCGACGACGTGCCTCTTCCCTATCTTGCCGAATGCTTCGAGAAGGTGATTCTGGTGGACATGATCCATCTCTGGCCGGCACGTCTTGCGGTACGCCGCTATACGAACGTTACCCTGCAGGTCGCCGATCTCAGCGGATGCGTGGATTGGCTGAGAGGAGAGGGCGAGCGCTGCACCGATCCGCTCGCGTTCCTGGACCGTGAGGAGATCGACTTCGTCGTCTCCGCCAACCTTCTCTCACAACTGCCGATCCTGCCGCTGGACTGGTTCGAGTCGCGCGGTCGCTCGATTCCCGACGGGCTCGGACGCAGCATCGTCATGAACCATCTCGAAGGACTGACGCGTCTGCGGGGGCGTGTCTGCCTGCTGACAGATGTCGAACAGGTGACGGAAGACCGGAAGGGCCGGGTCGTCGAACGCTTCGATCTGCTCCACGAGAGTGCGCTTCCCGCTCCCGACCGGTCCTGGATCTGGGATATCGCGCCCTTCGGCGAGATCGGGCGCGGCAACCGGCAGCATCATCGTGTTCATGCCTATGCCGATTGGCACATGGCGATGCATCGACCCACATAGCCCGTATGAGAAAGCCGCCCCGGATCATGGGGGCGGCTCTCCTATCGGACGGGTAAAAAATCAGACGGACTATTCCACCGTGGACGGTGCGTCGCCTGCATTGACGCCGCCGGCCTCCGAGCCGTCGGACCCTTCGAAACGCGGACGACGGCGGCGGCGGGGCTTGGGCGCCGCAGAAGACGCATCGTCCCGCGGCACGTCGCCGGCGAGATCGCGCGTCGGCTCCGTATTGCCCGGAGCCTCGGCCGGGCGTTCCGCGACCGGAGCAGGGGCCGGACGGGGGGCGGCCGTCAGGAAGGCCGGCAACGCCGCCACGTCTTCCAAGGAGCGCGGTTCGGATTCCTCCCGCCGACGGGACCGTCGGGGAGCCGTTTCCGCCGAGCGACGGTTGTCGCTGCGTGGTGCTTCCTGCCGGGCGACGTCTTGCCTGACGGGATCCTGTCTGACGGGATCTTGCCTCACAGGCTCCTGGCGAGCCGCTTCCTGACGTGACGCGTCCGGAGACATCTGGTCTTGCCGCGACGAACCGTCGTTGCCCTGGTACTCGCTGCGATGACCTTCGTAGCGCTGGCTCTCGTTGCGACCCTGGCCACGGTTGAAATCGGTCCGCGGCTGATCTTGTCGATTTTGATCCTGGCGCACGGCGTCCTGGCGGCCGTAATCCTGGCGCGGCTGATCCTGCCGCGCATTCTCGTGCCGTGAATTCTCACCCCGAAAGGAATCCTGGCGGTTGTAATCCTGCCGTCCCTGATCCGGGCGCGAGGTATCTTGGCGCGAGGTGTCCTGGCGCCCGTAATCCTGCCGCTGGTTGTCGCGGTTGCCGTCGAAACGCTGAGAGCGATCGTTACGGTTCTGGAAGCGATCCCGGCGCGTGTTGCGCTGGTCGGATTGCGAGTCCGGCCGGGAATCCGGTCGCGTGTCTTGCCGTGTATCCTGCCGCGGCTCGTAGGATTGCGGCTGCGGCTGCTGGGCCGGATCACCGTATTCCTCGTTGTAGCCCGAGCTGTTGCCGTAGCCGTTGGCGGCATAGCCCTGGCTCGCGCCCTGCCCCTCGTCGTCGCCGTCCTCATCGTCTTCGTAGCCGTTGCGAGCATAGCCACCGTTCTGCTGGCGGTTCTGCTCCTGGGCACCGGAGATGATGCGGAAGTAATGCTCGCCGTGCTGGAAATAGTTCTCGGCCGCGACAGGGTCGCCGCTCGCCTGCGCATCACGCGCGAGCTGGGCGTATTTGTCGGCAATGTGTTGAGCCGTCCCTCGGATTTTCACATCCGGTCCGTTGGATTCGTAGGAACGCGTGAGCGGATTGGGACCTTTGGGGCGGTTGCGACCGCGCATCCGTCTATTCTGGTTTGGTCTCATCGGTGTCGATTGACCCTCGTTCAAATCGGAGCGTCTGAAGATGCGGCGGTCTCACGGGCAACGAAAACTCACCCGGTTCGGGGTTCGTCCTTGGCCTCGTAGGATCCGGTCAATGGTTCCGCGATCGATTTCGCCGTGTTTGCCATATGTCCGGCCAACCGAATCCTGCGCTCACATTCCGGCGCGTATCGGTTGTCTGGCGCTCAGGTCATCGAGCTTCCACACGGCTTCTTGTGCGTATCAGCTCGATGGTGGGGAGATCGTCTAAAAATATCGCGGAACTGGTTGCCGCCGACATTTCTACCGCGATCCGCCTTAACGGACCGTTCGCGATCTGTCTCCGACATTAGCGGCTCCCCAAGGGCACAACAAGCTCTTTTTCAGCTCTCGGCGCCGTTACCGGCAGACAAAGGACCTGAAAGCGTAACGACACGGGCATGTCCCGCCAGATCCTGCCTGATCGAAGCTTGGGAGAACCCTGCGTCGATGCCGATCCGCCTCACGGCCTCGGCCTGATCGTAGCCGACTTCGAGAACGAGGGCCCCGTCTGGACCGAGAAGGGCCGGCCGGCCGTGCTCACCGTTCACCCTGCCTGTCGCCTCCGCCACGATCCACCGATAGGCAAGGAGGCCGTCCTCGCCTCCGTCGAGGGCGGCGTGCGGATCATGAAGGCGGACCTCGTCGGCCAGGGTCGGAATCGTCGCGCTCGGGATATAGGGCGGGTTGGAGACGATGACGTCGAAAGGTTTGCCGAAGGGCGAGCACCAGTCGCCAACGAGGAAGGCGGCACGCCGCCCGACGCCGTTGATCCTGGCATTGGTCCTGGCGCAGGCGAGCGCCTCGTGAGAGCGGTCGAGTCCCACTCCGAAAGCCTGCCCCCATTCGCTGAGGAGCGAGACCAGGATGCAGCCGGACCCGGTTCCGAGGTCGAGGAGCCGCAACGGCCGATGGCGGTCGGGATGAAGGGCCAGTGCGGCTTCCACCACGGTCTCCGTATCGGGCCGCGGAACCAGCGTCGCGGCATTCAGGACGAAGGGAAGGCCCCAGAATTCCCACTCGCCGAGGATGCGGGCCACGGGCTCGCCGTCGAGGCGCCGTCGCACGGCTTCCCCGAACCGTGCAGCGCCTTCCTCGTTGAGAACCCTATTGCCGTAGAGGACGAGATCGGTCTGCGTGATGCCGAGGGCGTGCAGCAGGAGGAAGCGGGCATCGCTCGCCGCTCCGTCGATCCCTGCCTCGGAGAGTATCGCGACCGCGTGCCGCAGGGCCTGCTGGCGCGTCTGCCCGGGAAGGATCATGCCGTCCCTCGTCACACCATGCCTTCGGCGGCCATGAGTTCCGCCTGATGCTCGGTGATGAGGGCGTCCACGAGTTCGTCAAGAGCCTCGCCCGCGAGCACCTCTTCGAGCTTGTAGAGGGTCAGGTTGATCCGGTGATCGGTCACCCGCGCCTGCGGGAAATTATAGGTGCGGATGCGCTCGGACCGGTCGCCGGAGCCGACCTGCGACTTGCGGTCGGCGGCCCGCACCGCGTCCTTCGCGGTCCGCTCGGCATCGTAGAGCTTGGCACGCAGCAGCGACATGGCCCGCGCCCGGTTCTTGTGCTGCGAGCGCTCCTCCTGGACGAAGATGACGATGCCGGAGGGAAGATGGGTGATGCGGATCGCCGATTCCGTCTTGTTGACGTGCTGGCCGCCGGCGCCCTGCGAGCGCATCGTGTCGATCTTCAGATCCGCATCGTTGACGACGATGTCGACCTCCTCGGCTTCCGGCAGCACGGCCACGGTGGCGGCGGAGGTGTGGATGCGCCCTTGAGCCTCGGTATCGGGCACGCGCTGGACACGGTGCGCACCGCTCTCGAACTTGAGTTTGGCGAACACGCCCCTGCCCTTCACCTCGGCGATGACTTCGCGGTAGCCGCCGACGGTGCCTTCGCTCTCCGAAATGACGTCGACCTTCCAGCCCTTCAGGTCGGCGTATTTCGCATACATGCGGAACAGGTCGCCGGCGAAGAGGGCGGCCTCGTCGCCGCCGGTGCCGGCGCGAATCTCGAGGATCGCGCTCTTCTCGTCCGCGGCGTCCTTGGGCAGCAGGATCACCTGGAGCGCCTTGTGGGCGGCCTCGAGTCCGGCCTCCGCCTCAGGCTTCTCGTCGGCGGCGAGCGCCCGCATCTCGGCATCGCCGCCGGGCTCGTCGATGAGAGCCTCGATCTCCGCGAGGTTCGTCGCGGCCGCACGATAGACGTGGATCGCCGCCACCACGCCGTCGAGCTCGGCGAGTTCCCGGGACAGCTGGACGAAGCTGTCGGAATCGGCCGAGCCTGCGCTGAGCGTCGCGGTGACGATGTCGTGCCGCGTCAGGATGGCGTCGAGACGGTCTGAGGGAATAGGGGTCATCGCCCGAAGGATACTCTCAACTGTGGAATAGGAATGTCGAACGGACGCGCAGGGTCCGTGGGTGCCTGCGGCTGTCGGCAGAAGCCGTGACGCTCGCTAGATAGGCACGCCGTGCGCTTTGGCGAAGGCCGTCAGGACCGGCCGCAGGGAGGCACCGTCGCCCGCCCGCTTCATCTCGGCATCGAGCACGGCCGCCACGGCGGAGGCGTCGAGTCCGAGCACCATGGCCTTTACCGGGCCGATGGCGGCCGGCGACATGGACAGGTTGCGGAACCCCAATCCGATCAGGGCCATCGCCTCCAGCGGCTTGCCGCCGATCTCTCCGCAGATCGTCACCGGGCAATCCGCCGCCGCCGCTCGCTGAGCGATGAGGCGGAAGGCCCGCAGGGCGGGCACGCTCAGGGTGTCGAACCGGTCCGCGACGCGGCGGTTCTCGCGGTCGACCGCGAAGAGGAACTGCATCAGGTCGTTCGAGCCCACCGACAGAAAGTCGGCGACCTTGGCGATCTCGTCGATCTGGAACAGCAGCGAGGGCACTTCGACCATCACGCCGAGGCGGCAATCACTCGGCAGGACGTGGCCGTGGCGGCGCAGATGCGCCTTCTCGCGGTCGACGATGGCCTTGGCACGGACGAACTCGTCCACCGTCGCGACCATCGGGAACATGATCTTGAGTGGCCGGCCCGAGGCGGCCCGGAGGAGGGCGCGCAATTGCACCCGTAGCAGGGCAGGGCGGTCGAGGCCGATGCGGATCGCGCGCCAGCCCAGTGCCGGGTTCTCTTCCTCGAGGGCCGGCATGTAGGGCAGGATCTTGTCGCCGCCGATGTCGAGGGTGCGGATCGTCACCGGCAGATCGCCAGTGGCGGTGAAGACCGCCTCGTAGAGCGATTGCTGCTCGGCGGCCGACGGCATCCGCTGGGCCACCATGAACTGCAGCTCGGTGCGGAACAGGCCGACGCCCTCGGCGCCGCTCTCGTTGAGATGCGTCAGGTCGACGAGCAGCCCGGCATTGAGCTGCAGGCCGATGGCGACCCCGTCCTTGGTGACCGCGGGAAGATCGCGGAGCGCCCGGTACCGTTCCTGCCGCCGCGCCCGCAGGCGGACCTGCTCGGCATAGGCCGCCTCGATCTCCGGGCCGGGACGGACCTGAATCTCGCCGGTGGCGCCGTCGACGATGATCGCGTCGCCCGCGTCGCAGAGCGCCGTGGCATTAGCGATCTCGCCCACCGCCGGGATGCCTAAAGCCCGGGCGACGATGGCGATGTGGCTCGTCGGGCCACCTTCCTCCAGCACGACGCCGCGCAGGGAGGCGCGGTCGTATTCGAGCAGGGCCGCCGGCCCCATGGAGCGGGCGACCAGGATCGCGTTCTCGGGGAGCTCGCGATGCGCTCCGTTGCTTTCCGCGCCGATGAGCGTGCGCAGGAGCCGGTTGGCGAGGTCGTCGAGATCGTGCAGGCGGTCGCGAAGGTAGGGGTCGCTCTGCCGCATCATCCGGGCGCGATTGTCCGACTGGACGCGCTCGACGGCGGCTTCCGCGGTGAGGCCGGAATGGACCGCCTCGCGCATCCGGCGCAGCCAGCCCTTGTCATGGGCGAACATGCGCACGGTCTCCAGCACCTCGCGCGATTCGCCGGTGCCGATGCTGTCGCCGCGCTCGACGAGGTCGTCGATGGCCGATCGGACCTCGCCGATGGCCTCTTCCAGCCGCTCGACCTCGCGCTCGAGATTCTCGGCGATGAGCTGCTTCACGATGATGCGAGGCTCGTGCAGCACCACGTGGCCGAGGCCGATGCCATCGGCGAGCGCGACGCCGCGCTGGCTCACGGCGCGGCGCGCGGCCGAGCCGGCGCCCGGCGCCAGGGATTGCAGCTCGCCCGAAGCGATCATCTCGGACAGCACCATCGCCGTCGTCTGGAGCGCCTCGATCTCCTCCTCGGAATAGACCCTGTAAGTGAGGTTCTGCACCACGAGGACGCCGAGGGTGTTCCCGGCGCGCAGGAGCGGCACGCCGAGGAAGGCGTGGTAGGCCTCTTCCCCGGTCTCGGGCCGGTACGAGAAGGCGGGGTGCGACTGGGCGTCCGAGAGGGAGAGCGGCTCGGCGGTCTTGGCGATGAGGCCGACGAGACCTTCGTCCGCCCGCATGCGGGTCAGATGCACGGCCGAGCGGTTCAGCCCTTCGGTCGCGAACAGTTCGAGCGTGTTGTCATCGCTCAGAACATAGACCGAACAGACCTCGGCGATGACGTTCGCCGCGATGAGGGTGACGATGCGGTCGAGGCGTGCTTGTGGACTGACCGGCTCCGCCATCGCTTCGCGGAGGCGGCGCAGCAGCAGGCGCGGGCCACCGGGCGCAGCAGGCATGGTCTCCTCGATCCGAATTCAATCCCCGACCTCGCACGCGCAAGTTTCGTGCGCGACGGGAAGGGTTGGGCGCTCAAGCCTGATCGAGGCCGTATAGCGAGTGGAGCGTACGAACGGCAAGCTCCGTATAGGCTGCGTCGATCAGGACGGAGAACTTGATCTCCGATGTGGTGATCGCACGGATGTTGATTCCCTTCTGCGCCAGGGCCCTGAATGCCTTGGCTGCGACGCCGGCATGGCTGCGCATGCCTACGCCGATGGCCGAAACCTTCACGACATCGGTGGCGCCCTCGATCTGGGCGAACTCGATGACGCTGCTCTGGGCATCGAGAATCGTGCGGGCGCGGTCGTAATCGGCCGACGGCACCGTGAAGGTCATGTCGGTGGTCGATTGGTCGCCCGACACGGTCTGGATGATCATGTCGACGTTGATGTTGGCATCGGCCAGCGGCCCGAAGATCGCTGCCGCGACGCCGGGGCTGTCCTTGACGCGGCGAAGGGTGATCTGCGCCTCGTCCTTCGAGAAGGCGATCCCGGTGATGATCTGCTGTTCCACGATGTCGTCCTCGTCGCAGATGAGGGTGCCTGTGCGGGCGTTGTCGGGCGGGTCGAAGCTGGAGCGCACCGTGGTCGGCACGCGATGGACCATGGCGAGTTCGACGGAGCGGACCTGGAGCACCTTGGCTCCGAGGGAGGCCATCTCCAGCATCTCCTCGAAGGTCACGCGCTCCATGCGCCTGGCCTTCTGCACAACGCGAGGGTCGGTGGTGTAGACGCCGTCGACATCGGTATAGATGTCGCAGCGCTCGGCGCCGATGGCGGCGGCGATGGCCACCGCGCTGGTATCCGAGCCGCCCCGGCCGAGCGTTGTGACGCGGCCGGTCTCGGGATGGATGCCCTGGAAGCCCGCGATGACGGCGACCTCGCCGCGCGTGAAGCCGGCATCGAGATTCTTCGGATCGATGGCCGCGATGCGGGCCGAGCCGTGGGCGTCCGAGGTCTCGATCGGGATTTGCCAGCCCTGCCAGGAGCGTGCCTTGATCCCGTTCTTCTGGAGCGCCGCGGCGAGGAGGCCGGCGGTGACGAGCTCGCCCGAGGCGACGACGGCGTCGTATTCGGCCTCGTCGTAGAGCGGGTTCGCGTCCTTGACCCAGGCGACGAGCTCGTTGGTCTTGCCCGACATGGCCGAGACCACGACGGCGACGTCGTAGCCGGCGGCGATCTCCCTCGCCACGTGGAGCGCCACGTTGCGGATACGGTCCACGGTCGCCACCGATGTGCCGCCGAACTTCATCACCAAACGGGGCATGTCGGGTCCGCGTCGATCCATTCCAGGCCCGGCCGCCTGCCGGGAGCACGGCACTCTCGGCAATCGGCCGGATCCGTGTCCCGCCGCTGTACCGGCCGGTGCTTCGGCGGGTACAAGGGCACTTCGGACGTGTCAACAATCGGGCATGCGGGCGGTATGGCCCGTATCCGGGTCGGAAGGTCAGGCGAATGAACCCAGCGGCATCCTCTTCCATCGACGCCGAGGAAGTCGCGCGCTTCGAGGGCATCGCCGCGACGTGGTGGGCCGAGGACGGGCCGATGAAGGTGCTGCACCGGTTCAATCCGGTGCGCCTCGCCTATATCCGCGACGCGATCTGCGCGAAATTCGGCCGCGACCCGCGCATGCCCTACCCGTTGAAAGGCCTCACCATCGTCGATGTCGGCTGCGGCGGCGGCGTCCTGTCCGAGCCCCTGGCACGGCTCGGGGCCAGCGTCACCGGGCTCGATCCGGCGCCCACCAACATCGCCGTGGCGCGCGCACATGCGCAGGCCGAGGGCGTGGCGGTGGATTACCGCTCGCAGACCATTGAGGAGGTGGTCGCGGCGGGCGAGCGGTTCGACGTCGTCCTGATCATGGAGGTGGTGGAGCACGTGGTCGACATGCCGGCCTTCGTCGCCTCGGCCTGCCAGGCGGTGAAGCCGGACGGCCTCCTGTTCGCCGCCACCCTCAACCGCACCCTGCGCTCCTTCGCGCTGGCCATCGTCGGAGCCGAATACGTCCTCGGCTGGCTGCCGCGGGGGACCCACGATTGGGACAAGTTCGTGAAGCCGGAGGAATTGTCCCGCGCCATCACGCGCGGCGGCCTTTCCGTCACCGATACGACGGGCGTGGTGTTCAATCCCCTCGACGGGAGCTGGCGGGCTGCCCGCGACACGGCGGTGAACTACATGGTCGCGGCCGCCCGCCCGGCCTGAACCCGGCCCCGCCCTCCTCGTTGACGATGCGGATCGACGAGGAGACGTCATGCTGGAAAAGCTTCCCCACGCGGTCGGCTCGGCCCTTTCGGGCTTGAAGGCCGGCCTCGACAAGACCGCCTACCAACAGGATTTCGGATCGGTGCCCGAGACGATCTCGCTGACGAGCCCGGCCTTCGCCGACGGGGCGAGCCTGCCGGCCCGTTTTACCGAGGATGGGCCCGGCGTCTCGCCGCCGCTGGCATGGAGCGGCTTGCCCGCGGGCACGAGCCATGTGGTCCTGCTCGTGGAGGATGCGGGCAGTCCGACACCGAAGCCCCTCGTCCATCTCATCGCCTGGAACCTCGCGGCCGGTGACGTTCTAGGTAAGGGCGACGTTCTCGGTGAGGGCGATCTCGCGAGCCCCGCCGGCGAGGGGCGCCGGCACGATCTGGGGCGGAACAGTTTCCTCAAGGACCAGTGGCTGCCGCCGGATCCGCCCACCGGGCACGGCCCGCACGCCTACCTGTTCCAGCTCTACGCCCTCGATGCGCCTCTCGATCTTCAGGCGAGCCCGGGCCGGGCCGCACTGATCGAGGCCATGACGGGTCATGTTCTCGCCAAGGGGAGCCTGACCGGGCTCTACGAGCGGCGCTGACGACAAACGCTTGCGCCGCTGCCGCCAATCGGTGCAAGCGCGATCCATCGAGAAGCGATGCGGCTCAGGAGAGGATCGGCATGAAGGCTTTGCTCTGCACCAGGCTCGGCGGCCCCGAAGACCTTGCCGTCGTCGAGACGGCCGATCCGGTCGCCGGCCCCGGCGAGGCCCTGGTGCGGGTGACGCTCGCCGCCCTGAATTTCTTCGACACGCTCATCATCGCCGGGCGCTACCAGGTGAAGCCGGACCTGCCGTTCTCGCCCGGCGGTGAGGCCGTGGGCATCATCGAGGCGCTCGGGGAAGGAGTATCCGGGTTCGATGTCGGCGACCGCGTCATCGTCCACCGCACCTACGGCACCTGCGCCGAGCGCATCGCGGTGGGAATCACGCATCTCACCCCCGTGCCCGATGCGGTGAGCGACGAGCAGGCGGCCGGCCTCACCATCACCTACGGCACCTCGCTCCACGCCCTGCGGGATCGCGCGCGGCTCCAGCCCGGCGAGACGCTGGCGGTTCTCGGCGCCTCGGGCGGCGTCGGCCTCGCCGCGGTGGAACTCGGCGTGATCATGGGGGCGAAGGTGATCGCCTGCGCCTCCTCGCCGGAAAAGCTTGCGGTGGCACAGGCGCACGGGGCCGAGATGGGCCTCGATTACAGCGCTGACACTCTGCGCGAGGGGTTGAAGAAGCTCACCGAGGGACGGGGCGTCGACGTGATCTACGATCCGATCGGCGGCGAGTATGCCGAGCCTGCCCTGCGCTCGCTGGGCTGGAAGGGCCGCTACCTCGTCATCGGCTTCGCCGCCGGCGACATCCCGCGCATCCCCCTCAACCTCGCCCTCCTCAAGGGCATCGATATCCAGGGCGTGCATTGGGGCGTGTTCGTCGAGCGCGAGCCCGAGGCCCACCGGGCGAACCAGGAACAGCTCCTCGCCTGGGTGGCGGAAGGGCGCCTCAAGGCGAAGATCCACGGCACCTATCCGATGGAGGAGTTCGTCGAGGCCCTGGGCATTCTCAAGCGCCGCGAGGCCGTGGGCAAGGTGCTGCTGCGGCCGTGATCCTGTTTCCTTATCATCAATGGAAATCCCGGCTCCGATAGACGCGCCGGTCCAGCGGTGCGCCGAAATCCGTGGTTTCCGCCGGTAGCTTGAGGCCACCCTCGCGCAGGCTCCGCAACTCGTCCGTCAGGTCACGGAACTGCTCGGCGAGGAGATGGACCACGAGGCCCGAGCGCTGGATGCGCCCGCGCACGGCGATGAACCGAGCGCTCATGGCGATGCGCCGGTTGGCCTCGAACACTTTCTTCCAGACGATGACGTTGCAGATGCCGGTCTCGTCCTCAAGCGTCAGGAACACCACGCCCTTGGCGGTGCCGGGCCGCTGCCGGGTGAGGACGAGCCCCGCCACGGTGACGCGGGCATTCTGGGCCCATGAGGGATCATGGTGGGCTGCGGCCGGGATCGCGCCGATGCGGGCGAGGCGGGCGCGGAAGAACGCCACCGGATGGCCCTTCAGCGAGAGCCCGGTGGAAACGTAATCCTCCGCCACGTGCTCGGAGAGCGCCATCGCGGGCAACTCCACCGAGGGTTCGTTCCGGAACAGGCCGTCATCGGCATGGAAGGCGAAGAGCGGCAGGGCGGCGTCGAGGAGATGGGTGCGCCGGTCGGTGGGGACGCCCCGCGCGGCGCTGGCGCGCATCGAGGTGCCTTCCAGAGCCCGTACGGCCCAGAGGGCGGCCCGGCGGTCGAGGTCGAGGGAGCGGAAGGCGTCGGCCTCCGCCAGGCGCTCGAGGGCGTTGCGGGGCAGCGTCAGGGCGGCCTGCAGACCCTCGACGCTGGCGTAGCCGTTGCCACGCAGGGCCACGAGCCGGGCCATGGCCGCCTTCGGCAATCCGCTCACCTGCCGCAGGCCGATGCGGACGGCGAAGCGGCGCTCGGTTCCCCGCTGCACCGAGGCCGGCTCCAGGGTGCAGTCCCAGGCGCTGGCATTGACGTCCGGCCCACGCACCTCGACCCCGTGGGCGCGGGCATCCCGCACGAGCTGGGCCGGCTGGTAGAAGCCCATGGGCTGCGAATTCAGGATCGCGGCGAGGAAGACGTCCGGATGCCGGCACTTCATCCAGGCCGAGGCGTAGACCAAAAGCGCGAAGCTCGCCGCATGGCTCTCCGGAAAGCCGTAGGTGGAGAACCCCTCGATCTGCTTGAAGCAGCGCTCGGCGAAGTCGCGCGGATAGCCGCGCCCCGCCATGCCCTCGATGAACTTGGTCCTGAAGTTCACGATCTGGCCGTTGTGCCGGAAGGTCGCCATGGCCCGGCGCAAACCGTCGGCCTCCGAGGGCGTGAAGCCGGCCGCCGTGATCGCGATCTGCATGGCGTGTTCCTGAAACAGCGGCACGCCGAAGGTCCGCTTCAACACCTCCTCGAGTTCGTCCTTCCGTCCATGCTCGGGGGAAGGGGATGGGAAGACCACTTCCTCCTCGCCCGAGCGCCGCCGCAGGTAGGGATGGACCATGTCGCCCTGGATCGGGCCGGGGCGCACGATGGCGACCTGCACGACGAGATCGTAGAATTCCTTCGGTTTCAGGCGCGGCAGCATCGACATCTGCGCCCGGCTCTCGACCTGGAAGACGCCGACGGAATCGGCCCTCGACAGCATGGCGTAGACGTCCGGCTCCTCGCGCGGGAGGTCGGCCAGGGTCTCGTAGGCGGTGCCGTGATCCTCGCGCAGGAAATCGAGACCGCGCCTGAGGCAGGTGAGCATGCCCAGCGCCAGCACATCGACCTTGAGCAGGCCGATCGTGTCGATGTCGTCCTTGTCCCATTCGATGAAGGTGCGGTCGGGCATCGCGGCGTTGCCCACCGGCACGGTCTCGTCGAGCCGCCCCTTCGTCAGTACGAACCCGCCCACATGCTGCGACAGGTGGCGCGGGAAGCCGATGAGCTGGATCGCGAGGTCCACCGCCTGCCGGATGGCGGGGTTGGCGGGGTCTAGCCCGGCTTGCGCGATATGCTGGTCGGGCAGGCCGGCGCCCCATGAGCCCCACACCGTGTCGGCCATCATGCCGGTGATGTCGGGGGTGAGGCCCAGCACCTTGCCGACCTCGCGGATGGCGCTGCGGGGCCTGTAATGGATCACCGTGGCGCAGATCGCCGCCCGGTCCCGCCCGTAGCGGTCGTAGAGGTACTGGATCACCTCCTCGCGGCGCTCGTGCTCGAAATCGACGTCGATGTCGGGCGGCTCGTCCCGGCTCTCGGAGATGAAGCGCGCGAAGAGGAGGCGGATCTTTGTCGGGTCCACCGCCGTGATGCCGAGGCAGTAGCAGACCACGGAATTGGCCGCCGAGCCGCGGCCCTGGCACAGGATTCCCCGGTTCCGGGCGAATTCGACGATGTCGTGGATGGTGAGGAAGTAGCGGGCGTAGTCGAGCCGGCGGATCAGGTCGAGTTCGTCGGCGAGAGACGCCGCGACTCCATCCGGGATGCCGTCCGGGTAGCGCAGTTCGGCGCGCTGCCGGGTGAGATATTCGAGATGCCCCTGCGCCGTTCTGCCGGGGGGAACGGGCTCGTCGGGATATTCGTATTTCAGTTCCTCCAGGGAGAACCCGCAGGTCTCGGCGATCTCGATCGTGCGCGCGATCGCCTCCGGATGATCGGCGAAGAGCCGGGCCATCTCTGCGGGTGGCTTGAGGTGGCGTTCCGCATTGGCCTCCAGCCGGTAGCCGGCCTCGACCAGGGTGCAGCCCTCGCGGATGCAGGCGACCATGTCCTGCAGGGGGCGCCGGTCGGGATGGTGATAGAGTGCATCCGACACCGCCACCATCGGCGCGCCGAGGCGTTTCCCGAACTCGGCGAGCCGGCCGAGCCGACGCCGCTCGTCGCCTCTGTAGCGATGGCTGACGCCGAGGAAGACGCGGCCGGGGGCAATCTCGGCCAGGGCGGCGAGATGTCGGGCGAAGAGGGGGTCGTCCTCCTCCGGCGGGAGCGCGACGAAGACCTGGCCCCTTGCCGCCGCGAGCATCTCCGAGACGCCGAACCGGCACTCGCCCTTCTGCGAGCGGCGGTTGCCGTCCGTGAGCAATCGGCAGAGCCGGCCGTAGCCGTCCCGGTCCATCGGGTAGGCGACCGCCTCGAATCCCTCTTCGGTGACGAGGCGGACGCCGGGAAGGTATCGGATCGTCGGCTCGCCCGCCTTCTCCCGTCGCTTGGCCTCGGCATGGCCGCGCACCACGCCGGATAGCGTGTTGCGATCGGCGATGCCGATGGCGTGGAGCCCGAGTTCGGCGCCCTGCGCCACCATCTCCTGCGGATGAGAGGCCCCGCGCAGGAAGGAGAAGTTCGTGGTGACCGCGAGCTCGGCATAGGGTAGGCGGCACCCGACCTCCCTCACGCGAACAACCCTTGCACGAACCAGCGCGCCGCCGTCTGCGCCGTGTGGAACCCCTCGCGGTAGACCCAGAGCCGCCGGCCGGATTCGTCCTCGACCACGTAGTAATCCCGGGTGGGCGCGGGCGCGTGCCACCAAGCGTCTGCGATGCGCTCCGGGCCCTCGGCATGGGCGATCCGGTGCAGGCGCCGGCGCCAGCGGAAGCGCTGGGGCGGCCCGTCTGGGGCGAGCGAGAACACCTCGTCGGCCGCCTCGCTGCGTGACAGGAGGACGAGGGGGCGGGCGGGCATCGGGCCCTGCGGGCGCGCGTTCACCCGTCCGGCCCAGTCGAGGGCGACGTGTCTCACCCGCCACGGCTCCAGGGCATCGGCGCGTTCGGGGATGTGGCTCGCCCGTGGGCTCACGCGGATCACCCTCGCCCCGATGCGCTGGCGCAGGGCGTCGGCGAGACGGGCGGTCCCGCCGGTATCGGCCTCCCGGTCGAGGCCCGTCTCGGCCAGCGCGTCCTGGCGGGTTTCCAGCCGGCCGATGCCGGTCACGTCGAGCCGCACGGTCTCGAAGCCGAATTCGGCATCGAGGGCCGGCCCGAGCCGGTCGAGGCGAAGATCGAACAGTCGCCCGATCCGGTCGGCAGACAGGGTCGGTTCCGAAAGGCCGAGATCGAGGCTGCGCTCGATCCCGTCGACCCGGTACAGGCTCAGCCGCAGGGATTGCGCGCCGAAGCCCGAGGCAGCGAGGCGGGGCGCGATCTCCTGCATCAGCCCGATGGCGGTGGCGACGATGATCGTCTGATGCCCGATCGGATCGAGAAAACCCCGGCTCGCGCCGAAGGCGGCCGGCTCGGCCAGGGAGACCAGCGGTTCGGGCCGTCTCCCCAGCGCCTGGTCGAGACGTAGCAGCAGAGTCTCGCCGAAGCGTCGTGCCAGGGGCGCACGGGGCGCGTCAGCCAGCGCCCCGATCCGGCGCAGGCCGAGGCGGCGGAGGGATTCGGCGATGGCCGGCTCGATCCGCAGGGCGCTCACGGAAAGGTCGCGCAAGGCCGGTGCGTTGCCTCCCTGCGGCACGACGACAGGCCTCGTCGAACCGCCATGACGAGCGAGCGCGAAGGCGCAGGCCGGCGTGTCGGCCAGGGCCAGCCGGGCGGGAATCGCATGGGCCGACAGGCGTGCGGCGAGGTCGGCCATCAGGGCTTCCTCCCCGCCGAACAGGTGGCTCGCCCCCTCCATGTCGAGGAAGAAGCCGTCCCCGCCTTCCGCCGGCCCGAACGGTGCCACCACGGGCGTGTAGCGTCGGGCCCAGAGGCAGAGCCGTGCGAGGGCGGCGGTGTCGGCCTCCGGGTCTGCGGGATGGACGGCGATGCCCGGCCCGATCCGGGCACGGGCTCGCGCGAGGGGCTCTCCCGGACGCAGGCCGAGAGCCCAGGCCGCGGCATCCACGGCCGTGATGCGCAGGCCCCCCGGCCCGATGGCGGCCACGACGGCGGGGGAGGTCGCTTCGGGCGACGCCTGTTCAGGGACCGTTCGAGCGCGCCTGAGACGCGTCAGCGGCCACTGCTCCAGCCAGACCGAAACGATGCGCGGCATGATCCCACTCCAGAAGCCAATCCCCCGTTCGTCCATTGCGGCAGCGGTCGAGCCGAGCCCGCCAGCAGGGCCGCTCGATGCAGCCGAACCGGTCCCGCAGGGCCGCGCCCGAGCCGATCCGCCAGCGGGTCGCGGCCATGTTCGGGCATTCCGCCTGAGGCGGACGCAGGACGAGGAGGAGCCGGGACGCGGCCTCGCCCGCCAGATGCAGCCGCCGGCTCTGCTTCAGCGGCAGGCCGGCATCCACCAGTCCCGCCACCGCCCTCAGGCCCTGAGAGCGCAGGGCCTCCTCCACGGCGCGGTAGGCATCCGCGTCGTTCTCGACCTCTAGGATCAGGAGGCGGCCCGGATCGAGGCCGAGCCCGGCAAGGCCGTGGCCGTAGGGCGTGGGGTGCCCCTTGCCGATGACGAGGAGAGCCTCTCCCTCCACCCGCGCGAGGTGGCGCGCCATCAGGGCGAGCGTGAACCCTAAGGCCGCTGCCTCGTCGCCCTCGGATTCCGGCGCGATCTCGTGCGGCCGGCCGAGAGACAGCCCTCCGCCGGGAAGCCCGGAATCGATATGGGCGATCCCCAGGGGCAGGGCCTCGATTGCCGGGGCGTCGGAATCCCGTCCCAGGTGATCGCGCAGGGCCGCAAGGGCGATCCGCCTGCGCTGCGCGGGCTCGTCCGCCTCCGTTCCTGCTTCATCGCGTGTCGTCCGTTGAGCCCGAGCCATCATGTCCGTTCCATCGCCTGACGATAAGAACAAAACAAGAACATACTCAACCGGTTTCAAAGGGTTTGGAATTTACCCAGCGTGTAGAACCGCTTCCCCTGTGGACGGCTGTGGACGAGTGTGGATGGAGCAACGGTAAGGCGACGATTGGAGATGCTCGGCCGGACTTGACCCCATGACCTGACCCGGCATTGTCCCTCCGCCGTGCCGGACCTCCGGCGCATCAGCCTGGAGAGAATGCCCATGCGCCTCGACCATGCCGCCCACTGCCCGGCCTCGACAGGCTTCATGGCCGAATCTCCGATTGGCCGGTCCTCGGTCGGCAAGTCCTTGATTGGCAAGTCCTTGGTCGGATTGATGATCATCGCGGGCTTGGCGGCCGGCCCGGCTGCGGCCCAGGCGCCCGGGCAGGTCAGTCCCGGCCAGCCTGGACGCGGGATGAGCGCCGCCCCGGCGACGGAGACCGCCGCGGCTCCGAGGCCCGGGACGGCCAGGGCCAAGTCCAGGCGGGTCGTGGCGCCGTCGCAGCCGATCCAGGTCTACGATGCGCGTATCGAGTCGGGGGATCTGCGGATTTCCGGCAGCGTGCGGAAGGGCGGCACTGTCGTCATCCTCGACGAGGACATCTCGGTCATGGCCGATTCGCGCGGTCGATTTCTGTTCCGCCTTCCCTATCGGCCTGCCACCTGCGTCGCGGCTCTGAAGGCCGGCGAAGACGAGAGGGAAGCCGTGGTGGCCAATTGCGCGCCCGCCGGCGAGCCCGGGCCCAAGGGCGATGCCGGTGCGCAAGGAGAGGCCGGTCCGCAGGGCATGGCAGGACTCGCCGGAGCGCCCGGAGTGGCCGGCCCCAAGGGTGATGCAGGACCCAAGGGCGAGCCCGGACCAAGGGGTGAAGCTGGACTGAAGGGTGAAGCCGGCCCCAAAGGCGATGCGGGTCCTAAAGGTGAGACAGGCCCCAAAGGCGAGATGGGTCCGAAGGGAGAGGCGGGTCCTCAGGGTGAGCCGGGGGCGGCGGGCGTCACGGCGAGTGCCGCCAGTTCCACCCTGCGGCCGGTCCGCAACGAGAATTGCTCGTCCGGCGGCTGCGAGTTGAGCTGCGCGAGCGGCGAGGCCTTCGTCTCCGCCTATTGCCTGTCGTCGGGCAGCCCGTCCTTCGCCAATGGCGGCGCCAGCGCGTCTTGCCCGTCCGACGCCAAGGGCATGGTCGGGTTCTGCTCGCGGCTATAGCGCGGGGCCGGCCTCTTCGAGCCAGTCCATCATCCCGGCGGCCGCGGCGCGGCCGCTGGAGAAGGCGCCCTGCAGCAGGTAGCCGCCGGTGGGGGCCTCCCAATCCAGCATCTCGCCGGCGACGAACACCCCCGGCCGTGCTTTCAGCATGAAGCGCCGGTCGATCTCCTCGAAGGCGACGCCGCCGGCCGTGGAGATCGCCCGCTCGATCGGGCGGGGGGCAAGGAGGCGCAAGGGGGCCGCCTTGATCAAGGCGGCGAGGCCGGCCGCCGAGGAGGGGAGCGTCAGGCCGGCGGCCTCGCGCAGCAGACCCGCCGCCACGGGGTCGAGTCCCGCATCCTTGCGCAGGCGCGTGGCGAGGGAGGCCCCCTGCTTATGGGTCTCCAAGCGTCGCGTCAGCGTGGCCTCGGTCAGGTCCGGCCGCAGATCGACGACGAGACGGGCTTCCCCACGGGCCTCGATCGCCTCGCGGATGAGACGCGACAGAGCATAGACCGCTCCGCCCTCGATCCCGTCAGCGGTGATCATGGCCTCGCCGCGAACGGTCTCGTCGCCGAGACGGAGGGCGACACGCTTCACGGGCGTGCCGGCGAAGCGCTCCCGGAACAGGTCCGACCACGGCACGGTGAAGCCGACATTGGCGGGCCTGAGCGGGGAGACGGCGATTCCCAACCCGGTGAAGAGCGGAACCCAGGCCCCATCCGAGCCGAGCCGGGGCCAGCTCGCGCCGCCGAGAGCCATCAGCGTCGGCCGGCCCCCCGCCACGACGCGCCCTTCCGGCGTCTCGAAAGCCAGGCTCCCATCCGTCTCCCAGCCGAGGAAGCGATGCCGGATCAGGATGCGGACGCCCAAAGCGTCGAGCCGCCCCAGCCAGGCCCGCAGGAGCGGCGAGGCCTTGAAGCTGTTCGGAAACACCCGGCCGCTCGATCCGACGAAGGTCGGCTGGCCGAGGCCTTCGCACCAGTCCCGCAGGGCTTGCGGGGGGAAGGCATCGATCGCGTCCGTAAGGGACGGCCGGGCCGGGTGGTAGCGGCGATGAAACGAGGCCAGCGGCTCGCTATGGGTGAGGTTGAGGCCGCCGCGCCCGGCGATGAGGAACTTGCGCCCCACCGAGGGCATGCGCTCGTAGATCGTGACGCGGTGGCCGGCCTCGGCCAGAATCTCCGCGCCGGCCAGCCCGGCCGGGCCGCCGCCGATCACCGCAACGTCACGTGACATCGTTCCTGTCATAGGTATCTGGAAACTCATGAGCGCTGGGAGGCCGTGGCCGTGCCCGACTGTCAAGGGCGGTCGCCGGTCTTCCCCTTCATCCCGCCTCGGCGGCGACCAGTGCGAAGGTGAGCACGTCCACAGATGCCGCGCCCCCGCGCAGCAGGGCCCGTGACGCGGCATTGGCGGTGGAGCCCGTGGTAGTGACGTCGTCGATGAGCAGGATCCTGCGGCCCTGGAGCCGTGCCTTCGCGGCGGCGGGCACTTTGAACGCGCCCTGGAGGTTGGTGGCGCGGGCGGCGCGGCTGAGGCCTACCTGCGAGCGCGTCGCCTTCACTCGGGCGAGAGTCGCGGTCTCGCAGGGTAGGCCTGCGATCCGGCCTATCCCTCGGCCGAGGAGGGCGGCCTGGTTGAAGCGGCGCCGCCACAATCGCGTCCAGTGCAGCGGCACCGGCACCAGGCAATCGGCCTCCCGCAACAACTCGGCGCCGGCCGCTGCCATCATCCGCGCCATGGGGGCTGCGAGGTCGAGCCGGTCCTCGTATTTCAGGCGGTGGACGAGATCGCGCGCCACGTCGTCGTAGAGGGCGACGGCTCGTGCCCGTTCGAAGACGGGTGGATCGACGATCGCGCGCGGGGAGAGGAGGGGGCCGAGGCCGAGATCGACGGCAAAGGGTGTGCCGAGGCGCTGGCAATAGGGTTGTTCGATGAGGCGCAGGCTCGACCAGCAGCGAGGGCACAGGGCGTGCGGATCGGCGGTGGCGGCGCCGCAACCGGCGCAGGTCGGCGGATAGATCAGGCCGAGAGCACCCGCCGCGATCGAGCGGACACCCCGCCGAAGCAGATGGGCGGTGGACACCATGCCAATTTGCTTAAAGCGTCGTCCGCCTCTCCGCGATGATCTTTCGCGGGAGAGGCTCGAGAATCGATGGCCCGATGAGCCAGCCTTGTCGATCCCCACCACACGTCGGATCGACGAGGTCCGATGTCATTGCGCAACAGGCTGCTGTCCCTGGCTCTGCTGCTCCTTATCCTTCTTGTTGGCCCTATGGCGGCCGATGGCGCAGCCGGCGGCCGCCCCCATCACGCCATGGCCCGCCATGTGGCCGGCGACGCCGCCCACCAGGGCGCCCTTGATGCACCCCTTTGCTTCGGCGGTACCGTTCAGGGACAACACCGCGAGGGTGGACAAGGCGATTCCCGTCAGAACTCGAATCATGGGTGTCGGTCTCCGGTTTCCGTATGATCGGCCAACATTCCGCCGCTCTCGCCCGTTCCCCGCTGGCAGGATCACGTTTTCGCGCCAGCTATAGGATCGAGATGACGATCCCACTGCCCCTCTTCGATACGGCCCTTTCCCGCCGGCGCCTCGCGCGCGCCACCCGGTCGGGCTATGCGGACTTCCTGCTCTCGCGCCTCGCCGACGACCTCGACGACCGTCTCGCCGCTGTCCTGCGGTCCTTCCCGGAGACCCTCGACCTCGGGACGCCGAGCGCCGCTCCCGTCCGCCATCTCCTGCATTCCGGCCGCGTCGGCGCCGTCACCCGCCTCGCCCCGCTGGCGGAGAGAGACGATGGCCTCTCCCTCGCCGTCGGCGATCCGGAGGCGTTGCCGCTGGCCGCCTCCCGCTTCGACCTCGCCGTGTCGCTGCTGGCCTTGCAGCACGTCAACGATCTGCCAGGAGCCCTGGCGCAGCTGCGCCGGGTCCTTAGGCCCGACGGGCTGTTCGTCGGCTGTCTTCTGGGAGGCCGCACCCTCACCGAGCTGCGTCAGGCCTTCGGCCAGGCCGAGGTCGAGATCGAGGGCGGAATCTCCCCCCGCGTCGCCCCCTTCGCCGAAGTGCGGGAGATGGGAAGCCTGCTCCAGCGCGCCGGCTTCGCCCTGCCGGTGACCGATGTCGATACGATCACCGTGCGTTACGCCGATCCCTTCGCCCTGATGCGCGACCTGCGTGCCATGGGCCTCACCAACGTGCTGACCGAGCGGCGTCGCACGCTCCTGCGCCGCGACACCCTGATGCGCATGGCGGCAATCTACGCCGAGCGATTCTCGGATCCCGACGGCCGCATGCGGGCGACCTTCGAGGTTCTATGGCTCTCCGGATGGGCGCCGCACGAGAGCCAGCAGAAGCCGTTGAAACCCGGAAGCGCGAAGACGCGTCTCGCCGACGCCTTGGGCGTTCCCGAGATCACGCCCGATAGGAGCGACCCATGAGCCAGTACATCACCATCGAGAAGACCGGACGTCATGTGCGGGTCGTTCTCGCCGGGGTCACGATCGCCGAGTCGGACGATGCGCTGAGCCTGAAGGAAGGCGCTTCGGGTCCCGTCCTCTACATTCCCCGCGCCGATGCACGCTGGGAGCATTTCACCAAGACCACCCGCTCCAGCCATTGTCCGCACAAGGGGGATGCCAGCTACTACACCGTCACGGTCGGTGACGTTTCGCGTCCCGATTCGGTCTGGAGTTACGAGACTCCCTTCGCGGCCGTGGCCGCGATCAAGGATCACCTCGCTTTCTATCCCAATAAGGTCGATGCGATCGAGGTGGGATGAATCTCTTCACCGCACTTCAGCCCTTCACCTTCTCCCAGAAGGCGGATTTCCGCCCGTGCGTCTTGCGCAGGGCTTCGCGATAGGCGGTGTGGTCCGGCGTCAGGTCGCCGGGTTCGAGCCGCCGGGCCAGTGCATCGAGAGCCACGAGGTGGCGGGCGCCGTAGCCATAGGCGCTGGAGCGGCCTTTGCTCAGCATGTCGTCGATCATGCGCCGGTAGAGCAGGCTCGCTGCCACCGGATGAGCTTCCTCCAGGGCCTCCGCCGCTGGAGCGAGGATCTCGTAGCGATTGCCGTCCCAGGCGTCGGACCTGTCGAGGACGAGGCGTGCGGCACGGTCGAGCTTCGGCCAATGAACCAGGAAATGTAGGGCACGGTAGGCATCCGCATGAGCCGCCGCATGGTCGAAGGCGCGCTCCAGCGCCTCTTCGTCCTCGAAATCGGGAAGTTTCGCGACGTAGTCGCGCAGCATCTCGCGGTCGAGGGACGTCTCGAACCGTGCCAAGCGCTTCCCCTGTGCCTCGTCCTTACGGCCGAGCGCGTCGAGGATGCGGATCTCGAGGCCGTCGCGCTCGCGCCGGGGCGCCTCCGGATCGAAGCTACCTGTCAGCATCTGTTCGCGGGTCACCACGACGATTCCGCGTTTCTGCGGCCGTCCGATCCAGTCGAGTGCCTCGGCGGCACGGTTCGCCGAGAGCAGGCGCTCGGCCACGGCGACGACGTCCGGATGGTCGGGAGAGATCGCCTGTTCCAGGGATATGAAGGCCGCGACGTCGCCGCGTCGGTCGGCGAGAGCCTGGCGCATCCGCAGCAGGCGCATGCGCTGCATCTTCCGGTCCCAGGCCTTCGTGTTCAGAACTGCCGACTTCGCCGCCGCCTTGCCGGATGCGGGAAGTTCGTCGGGAGTCGCCGATGCGAGGGCGGCATCGATCGGCTCCAACGCCGTCTCCGGCAGACCCTCCACCACCGTGAGCAGCAGCGCATCGAGGATGCCGAACCCGTCCGCGTCGAGGAGCGGCACCAGCTTTATGGCCAGCCCGGCAGCTTCGGCCGGGGGGAGCCGGAGCGCCAGGTCCGCGGCGGCATGCGTCGCGCGCTCGTAGATTCCCACCACCTGCCCGCTCGAATCGTCGACGCGTTCCAGCACGCCCTGCGCCCCACCGATGAAACGGATCAATCGGTCGAGGGCGGCCCCGACGTCGAGGGAAGCCAGTTCCGAGACGATGGTCGAGACCGTGGCATCGAGATCTGCGGCGAAGCTGCGCCGCTTCTGCCAGTCGATATAGCCATGCGCCCGCTCCAATGCGGTCAGGCGCCTGTCGACGAGAGCGGCCACGGCATCGGGACCCTGAAGCCCGGCGATCGCAGCGGTGACGAGTTTCTTGAAGGCGGGATTGCGTGCCGTCTCGTCGAGCACGAGCCCGACCAGTCGGTCGAGGCCCAGGGGGGCGAGAGTCTCGGGCGAGGGCGTGGTCTTCCGAGATGCGCGCCTTGGCTTCTCCGGCGCCACTGTCTCGGACTTGGTGATTGCCTTCGTTGCCTTTCGCGCCATGCTTTCCGTCTCCCGGCTCGCCAGCCAACCTGTGGCGGCCGGGCTTCGCCATCAAGGCCCGAGCAGATCGACCAGGAATGGGATCAGTGGCGCATCGGCCGGCGGCATCGGCTGGTCCTTGAGATCGCGCGGGCGCACCCATTTCAGCGCCTGCCCCTCCATGGAACGGGCCATGCCCTCCCAGCGTCGGCAAACATAGAGCGGCATCAGCAGGTGAAAGTCGGGATAGGCGTGGCTCGCGAAGGTGAGCGGCGCGAGGCAAGCCTCCTTCACCTCGATCCCGATCTCCTCGCGGAGCTCGCGGATCAGGGTCTCTTCCGGCCGTTCGCCCGGCTCGACCTTGCCGCCGGGGAATTCCCACAGGCCGGCCAGCTGCTTGCCCTCCGGGCGCTGGGCCAGGAGGATGCGGCCATCCGTATCCACCAGGGCGACCGCCACGACGAGGAGGATACGGAACGGAGGCGCCGTCACGGCTGGATCGCGAAGGTGGCGGAGACTTCGGCGCTCGTCTCGATCGTGCCCGCTGCGAGTGGTACCGGCGAGCCGGAGCGCTTGTTCCGCATCGGCGCCGCGGCCATCGCCATCGGCATCCCGGCTCCTTGTGGCGCCGTCTGGATCAGCAGCGGCCGCCCCAGCTTTACCCCCGCCGCCTCGGCGAGGCGCCCGGCCTGGGCCATCGCATCCTTCATGGCTGCGACCTGCACCGTGGCTTCCGCTGCATTCGGATCCTTCAGGCCGAACACCACGCCCTCGATCCGGTTGGCGCCCGCATCGAGGGCCTTGCGCATCAGCTCGCCGAGCTTGCCCATGTCGGAGAGGCGCACGCGTACGCTGTTGGCGGCACGGTAGCCGTCCGGCGTCTCGGTGACGCTCCCGTCGGGCTGGCGTACCTCGCGCATGGCCTGGGTCAGGGTGACGGCCGTGGTGCCGATATCGGCCTCGCCGACGCCGAACCCGGCGGACAAGGCGATGAGCGCGCGGGCGACATTGCTCGATCCGTCGAGGGCGGCGGCGGGCGTCGCTCCCTTGGCTTCGATCCCGATCTCCACCGAGGCGAAATCCGGCGGTGTCTCGGCGCGGGCGCGGCCGGTGACGACGATGCGGTTCTCCTGCTTGCGGTCGTCATCCGCCAGGGCGGGCAACGCGAGGCAAACGAGCAGGGCGGAGGCCGCGGCGGTTCTGAACCCGCGTCTCGCGCCTTCAATTAGGCGCCTCATGAGCGGTAATCCCCGTTGATCTCGATGTAGCCCTTGGTCAGGTCGCAGGTCCAGACCCGCGCGCTGCCGTCACCGAGACCGAGATCGACGGTCACCGAGACATCGGATTCGCGCATCACGGCGCTCGCCGCCTCTTCGCTGTAATCCGGGTCGCGGGCGCCCTCGCGAGCGACGCGAACGTCGCCGAACCAGATCGCGAGGCGATCCCGGTCGGCGGGCTCGCCGGCCTTGCCAACCGCCATCACGACGCGGCCCCAATTGGCGTCCTCGCCGGCGATCGCCGTCTTCACCAGGGGCGAATTGGCGATCGACATGGCGATGCGATGGGCGGAGGCATCGCCCGTCGCGCCCTTCACGTTGACGGTGACGAACTTGCGCGCGCCCTCGCCATCCTTGGCGACGAGCTGCGCCAGCTCGATCAGCAGATCGTCGAGCGCCGCGCGAAAGCCCGACAGACGCTCGTCTCCCGCATCGGTCACGGGTGCGTTGCCGGCGGCTCCGGTGGCGAACAGCATCAGCGTGTCGGAGGTGGAGGTGTCCCCATCGACCGTCACGCAATTGAAGCTCGTCCGCGTGCCGACGCTCAGGAGCGTCTGGAGCACGACCTGCGGCAGGGCCGCGTCGGTGAAGACGAAGCTCAGCATCGTCGCCATGTCGGGGGCGATCATGCCCGCCCCCTTGGCGATGCCGTTGATCGTCACCTCTGTCCCGTCGATCGTCGCCTTGCGGGTGGCGAGCTTGGGGAAGGTATCGGTGGTCATGATCGCCTGCGCCGCCGCCGCCCAGGCCTCGGGGCCGGTCTCGGTCCGTGCGGCGCAATCCGTCAGCACACCCTCGAACTTCGTCGCATCGAGGGGTTCGCCGATGACGCCGGTGGAGGCGATGAAGATTTCGTCGGGCCGGCATCCCGCCGCCTCGGCGCCGATCTTCGCGGTGAGCGCGACGGCGTCCCGGCCGCGGGCGCCGGTAAAGGCGTTGGCATTGCCGGAATTGACGATCAGCGCCCTGGCGCCTTCACTCGCCAGGGCCTCGCGGCACCAATCCACCGGCGCGGACGGGCATTTCGAGCGGGTGAACACTCCCGCCGCCTGCGTTCCCGGTTGCAGCGCCAGGTAGAGCACGTCGGTGCGCCCGGAATAGCGGATGCCAGCCTGCGCCGTGGCGATGCCGACGCCGCCGATGGGCGGCAGTTCGGGCACGGATTTCGGCGCGAGCGGCGAGACGGGAGGAGTCTTGGCGGATGACATCAGTCGGTCTGGCTCCGGCTATCCGCCGCTGGCGATTCTATACGCGGCGGGGGCGGTGTTGCCTCGCCCGCCCCCGCCGCGTCAACTCCGGCTTGCCCCTTCGAGGGAACAGTCAAGCCGTCCGGGAATTTCCTCTTCAAATATCCGGCTTCGCTTGTCCTGCGGCGCCATCGTGTCATACGATGCTGCATCGCACAGAATGAACGTGCTGGAGCTGGCCCGAGCCGATCCAGGCGTGCCCAGGCAGAAACGGGGAGTTTCGACCATGGAACCGACGGCTTCCACAGGTGGAGCCTACGGCGTTCAGGTTCTGATCGCTGGCCGACAGAAGCATTGGCGCGACGAAGTCGCCTCGCAGATCAGGCGTGCCGGCTACGCGGCGACCACAGTCGATTGCGGTGTCGATGCGATGACGGTTCTGGCACTCGGCCTGCCGGTCGACGTCCTTGTGACGGATATCAGTCTCAAGGGAGAGTTGTGTTCCACCAAGCTTGTTCTCGAGGCACGCGCGCTACGGCCCGACCTTCGGATCGTCTTCGCCAATGAGGCACCGCGTGATCCTCTGCCGGAGCTGATCGAGGATGGCGAAGGTGACATCTTCGTCACGAACGACGTCAGGAACGACTCGGTCGCCAGCACCGTGCGAGAGGCTTTGTCCACGCGTGACTGACTGAGAGCGTCGTTCGTTCTTCGTATGAGCGGAATAGGGCGGTCGGGGCATCAATGCCCCGACCGCCCTATTCCGTTTCGAAACGGCGAAGCGAACGATATCCGGTCGCTTCGCTGAGCGTCAGGGAGCCGTCTTCGTCTCTGCAGGTTTGGTATCGACCGCCTTGGGTTCGGCCGATTTTGCATCCCCGGAATTCGGCTTGGCCTGGCCGAGATAGACGTATTCCGGCGCGGCGCGAAGTTGGTCCTTGTTGGTGTCGATCGTCGCCTTCAGCGTCTTGTCGTCGACGCGGGTGAGCTTCAGGGCGCTGGGATCGATCGCCACGTATTTCGTGCCGATGCCGAGGAAGCCGCCGACACCGACCACCCAGGCCTTGATGGTGCTGCTCTCGTCGAGGACGATGTCACCGATCTCGCCGATGGTCTCGTTGGCGCCGTTCTGGATCGTCAGTCCGATCAGCTTGGAGGTGACGCGATCCGTGGGGGCCTGGGCGACGAAGGTGGGACGCAGATCATTGTTGAGCGTAGCGGGGGCCGACTGCACCGGCGCGGTGCCGGCATTCTGCGGATCGGCCGTCTGAGCGCTGGCGATCGTCGCTCCCGCCAGGAGGAGAGGCGTTGCAAAGGTCGCTGCAAGCAACAGGGTGCGCATGGAGACGTGTCTTTCCGCTCTGGGTTCGATGGCCGAACTCGGTCCTCGCTCAAGCTGAGCCCTTGCGAA
Source organism: Methylobacterium marchantiae (assembly GCF_042679825.1). Classification (NCBI taxonomy): domain Bacteria; kingdom Pseudomonadati; phylum Pseudomonadota; class Alphaproteobacteria; order Hyphomicrobiales; family Methylobacteriaceae; genus Methylobacterium; species Methylobacterium marchantiae. The sequence goes on from NZ_JBHTND010000026.1 coordinate 28,435, forward strand.
AGGTTCCACTGCCGCATCGGCCCATGGTGGACAGGACTGTTCGTCGGACTAGTTTCGGTGATGCCGAGGGTGGGCCGATCCCCGTCTTCGCTGCGCAAGGGAGAGACCGCCGATGACCCTACTCCGCCGCCAAGCCCTGATCCTCCTCGGCTCCGTCATCGCGGGAGGCGCACGCGCCGCGACGTCCGACGGAGGGGCGGGGACCTTCACCTTCGAGAAGCCGGAAGGGGGACTGATCGCCCTCAAGGATTACGCGGACAAGCCGATCCTCGTCGTCAATACCGCCACGGCCTGTGGTTATGCCGGGCAGTTCGTCGGACTTCAGGGTTTGTGGACCCGCTTCGGTGGGCGCGGCCTGACGGTGATCGCCGTGCCGTCGCCGGATTTCGGCAACCAGGAGCCGCTCGACGGTGTCGCCATCGCCGAGGCGGCCCGGAAGAACCACGGCGTCACCTTCCCGGTGACGGCGAAGACACACGTCCGCGGGCCGCAGGCGCATCCGTTCTATCGCTGGGCCGCTGCCGAGAAGCCCGGTTCGACCCCGAACTGGAACTTCCATAAATATCTCATCGGCCGCGATGGGGGGCTCGTCGGCGCCTATCCCTCTTCCGTGGAACCCAACGATCCGCGCATCGTCACCGCCATCGCGGGCGAGTTGAGCCAGAGCTGAGCCGTCAGGGGCGCGTCACCGCGATCAGGCCGATCACGAGGCTGGCCGCCAGCAGGATGAGATGGACGCCGCCGCCTGCGGTGATCCAGCCGAGAAACCCGGTCTCCATCGACGATCACTGCGGGATGTCGCGCGGTGGGCGAAGTCCTTCGACCTGTCGCGAGGGCATTGTGCGGCGCCGGGCCTTCCCATGCGGGACACGCTCGTAGCCGGGACCGATGCGTGGCGGAGGCGCCGATGGATAATTCGAGGCGAAGGGATTGGCCGGGACGTGCTCCGCGCTCCCGAACAAGCTTCCGCCCGACTGAGCCCAGGCCGGCGAGCAGCCGAGAATCGCGCAGAAGCAGGCGGCTGAAAGAAGGCGCATCGCCGGATTGTCCATGTTCCCATTGGTCGTTGACGCCATAGCGCGGCTTCCCACATCCGGCGAGGCCTGAACGATGGGCCGGTATCCGATGCGCTGCAGGGAAGAGACAGATGGAGCCTCACGAATTCGAGCATGGCGGCGTGCGCTTCGAGGTTCGCTTCGAACGTGTGGCCGAAGGCTGGATCAGCCACATCCGGCGGGAGGGCGACGAGACCGCCCGGATCATGGCCTTCCCCGATGGCGCGGGCTACGACCCTACCGATATCCGCGGATCGTTGATCGCCGGCTGCGAGGCCGCCGTGGCCGCGATGGAACAGGCTCCTCCCACTCGCCACTAGGAATGCGACGGAACCTCGGGCGTGCCCGCTCCGTTCGCCTTGCCAACGACCCTGGCGCCCCGAAGCCGGCGTTACGAGGAGGAACCACCATGTCCGAGATCACCTATCGCATCGTCGAACACGATGGCGGCTTCGCCTACAAAGTCGGCGACGTCTTCTCAGAGACCTTCCCCAGCCACGACGAGGCCCTGGAGGCCGCCCAGGCCGCAGCCGCCGAGCAGCAGGTGCCGGGCTCGACCGAGGGCATCCGCTACCAGGACGGCAAGGGCGCTTGGCACGACGAGACCTCCCGCGGCGACGATCGTCCCACCGCAAAGGTCGTCGAGTAGCTCAATCCCACCCCGCGCCGGCCGCGTCCTCCCGCTGGACGAGGCCGGTGCGTGCGGCGATCCAGACCATGTGCGCGTCCGTCTCCGCGCCGAGCTTCGCCTTGATCAGCGAGAGGTTGTTCTGGATCGTCTTGCGGCTCAGGCACAGGCTGTCCGCGATGGATGCGGCCGATGCACCGAGCGCCATCATCCGCAGGATTTCCGTCTCGCGCGGACCGAGTTCGTCGAGGGGCGATGCATTCTGCAGTCGCTCTTCCGCGAGGCCGGCACGGATATCCTCGCTCATCGCCCGCCCGCCGCGCAGCACGGTCTCCACCGCAGCCAGGAATTCCCGCGGCGGAGCGCTCTTCGAGACGTATCCGGCGACCCCGGCCTCGAAGGCCTTGACCGCCATGACCGTACCCTGACGCATGGTCACGATGAGGATACGGGCATGGCGATCCCATTGGCGGATATGGCGCGCGGCAGCGATCCCGCTGGCGCCGGGCAAGGCGAGATCAATGATCGCGAGGGTCGGAGCATGCCGCTGATAGAGCCGGTAGGCTTCGTCGGCATCGCCAGCTTCGGCGACCACCCTGTAACCGGCCTTGCGCTCGAGCAGGCGGCCATAGCCTTCCCGCACCACCGGGTGATCGTCCACCAGCAGGATCGTCACCTCGGCTCCGATCGATGATCCCGCCATTCTGCTCAGGCTCCCGTGGGAACGACGGCGCAGGCGCGGATTCCGCCGATCGAAGGGCCGATCGACAGGGTCCCTCCCAGCGCCGCGATACGCTCGCGGATGAACAGGAGGCCGCGCCCCGTCCGGGTATCGATGGTGGAAGGATCTCCGCCGCCATCGTCGTCCACGATGAGGGTCACCGGACGATGCCGGGTTTCCTCCCGTGAGACCCGCAGGACGACGCGGCTCGGTCGGCCGTGCCGGACGGCATTGGTGAGCAATTCCTGGGCGACGCGGTAGAGCCCGAGGGCGGCGTGTGCGGGCATTCCCGCAAAGTCTCCTGCCACGTCGATGCGGAACCGAGCCGCATGTCGGCGATGCAGGTTCCAGTCCGCCACCAGGCTCCGCAGGCTGCCTTCGAAACCGGCCTCGTCGAGGTCGGGCGGCTGCAGACGTGCGAGCGCGATCTTCAACGTCGCCATCATCCTGTCGGTGATCCTGCCGATTGCCCGCGCATCCCCGGCGAGGTCCGGACGGTCCTCGCCGGCCCCCATCTCGATCGCCTCCGCCAGCGATGCCGCAGCGGTCAGGCATTGCCCGAACTCGTCGTGCAGGTCCCGCGCGAGGTTCCGTCGCTCGTCCTCCTGAGCCTGGAACAGCCTGAGGGTCAGGGTGGCGGCCTCGTTCCGGCTTTCCCGCAGCCGGATGGTCATGGCATCGAAGGCGCTGGCGATCCTGTCGAACTCGCGAATGCCGAACCGCGCCAATCTGCCCACCTCGTCTCCCCGTTCGAGCCCTTGGAGAGCGGCGACGATGGCGCCGACCGGCAGGAGGAGGGGGCGCGCCGCCAGCGCCGTGAGGAGCGCCATCGCCAGCGCCATGACTGTCGCTATCCCGAGGGTGAGCCGCACCTGCCGCCAGGCTCGGGTCGAGGCGGCGACACGCTCGGCGAACGCGCCGACGGTCCCGATAGCGCGCCCGCGATAATCGATGCTGCGCAGGGTCGGCGCCGACGGGTCGAAGGTCAGGTCGGACAGAGCCTGGAACCAGGCCGGGGCCGGATCGCCAACGCCATCCCAGCCGTTGCACAGGCGCTGAGGCGCTTCGGCCTGGATCGTGATCTCGACGCAGATGCCCGACACGATGGTCAGGACCGTCGGCACCGCCTGCCAGTCCGGAGCGGGTAGTCTCTGCCCCCCATCCGCGCTCCCCAGTCCCGGCTGACGGGCCAACTGCGCCGCGACCCGCGTGGCTGAGGTCGCTGCCTCTTCGCTCAGGCCGCTCTGAGTCTCGCGAACGATCAGGACCGCCGACGCGGTGAGACAGAGGGCCGACACCATCAGGAACCGCAGAAGGAGACGGGACAGCAGGCTCATGGCGTGGACCTCATGACCCGGCACATCCCGACCGCGAGAACGGGCGTCGCGGCGCCTCGCAGCATCTGGCATCGAGAGCGGGTGTCGGGGCAAGCCGTGACGGAGCCGATCGGGAAGAATTCCCGTCCTCCATCGGGACGGCTTCCCTCGCGATGGGCGCGGATCGGCACGATGCTGCAGTCAGGATCGGTCACGGCACCGATCGCAGGATCCATCCTCATGCTTTCCTCGATTCCGCTGCCCTCCCTCGATCGGCGCACGCTCCTCGGCGCTGCGGCGCTGTTGCCACTGGTCTGGCGGGGAACCGCTGCGGCGAACTCATCCACGACGGTCTATCGAGTGGGGACGTTCGAGATCGACCCTCTCGGCGATGGTCTTTTTCCGCTCCAGCCGAGCATGATCCCGGCTGCTGCCAGCGAGGCTGGGCGAGACTTGCTGATCGCCGCCGGATTGCCGCCTGACGGCCCTTCCTCGGAGCCGGTCAACGCGTTCCTGATCCGTCGCGGAACGCGGCTATGCTTGGTGGATGCCGGATGCGGTACCGTGTTCGGGCCCGATCTCGGGAGGATGCCCGCTTCTCTCGCCGCGCGCGGCATCGATCCATCCCGCATTGATACCGTCTGGCTCACTCATCTCCACGCCGATCATGCCGGTGGGCTGCTCCTGCCGGACGGCACTGCCCGATTTCCCAATGCCGAGATCGTGGTTCAGGAAGCCGAGGCCGCGTATTGGAGCGATCCGGCCTCGCTCGCTCGGGCGCCGGCGGATATGGGCGTGTTCTTCCAGACCGCCCTGGCGGTCCTCGCCGCCTATGCCGGCCGTGTGCGGCGCATCGCTAGCGATGCGCCCTTGATGCCGGGTGTCACCTCTGTCCCCTTGCCCGGCCATACGCCGGGCCATGCCGGTCTGCTCTTCGAAGATGGTGGCGAACGCCTGCTGATCTGGGGCGACGTCATCCATTCCCGCATCCTGCAGATGCCGCATCCGGATTGGGGTGTGATCTGGGACCTCGACAGGGCCCAGGCGGAGGCGACGCGTCGGCTCTTGCTCGACAGAGCGGTCGTCGAAGGACTCGTCGTCGCCGGAATGCACCTCTTCGGTCGCGGCAGGATCGAGCGGCGTGGGGACGGCTACGCCTTCATCGCCGTATAGCCTCGAGCTTCGGCCGTAAGCGGCTCGGTCAACTCGCCCGCGCTATCGGCCGCTTTTCGGCGACGCTCCAATGGGTGATCGTCGCCCGGTCGAGGAAGCCCGACTCACCGCTGCCGATCCTGTCGCTGCGACAGGTTCGATTTCGACCGTCGCCTTTCGCCTCGTAGAGCGCCATGTCGGCTGCCTCGACCAGGCCCGCCGCCGTGGTCGCCGTGCTGAAGCTCGTCGCCACGCCGATGCTGACGCTGACGAAGTCGATGCCGTCACCCCGGTTTCCATGGAACAGACCTCTTTCCATGACGCTGCGGCGAAACCGCTCCGCCATCGCGTAGGCCTCGTCGGGATCCCTCGCATGGGTGAGGACAGCGAATTCCTCGCCGCCGTAACGGCACACGAACGCACCAGACCCCGCGCCCGTCTTCGCCAGGATGCCGGACACCTCGCGCAGACAGGTGTCTCCCGCCCCGTGGCCGTAATGATCGTTGAACGGTTTGAAGTGATCGACGTCGATCAGCATCACGGCGAAATGCCGGCCGGACAGGCCGGCCTCCCAGAACTCCTCGAGTTCGCGCGAGAAGGCCCGCCGATTGGCGATGCCGGTGAGCGGATCGGTGGTGGAAAGGTGGGCCAGGGTGGTGTTGTCCGCCGCCAGCCGCTGGGCGCGCAGGGTCTCACGCAGGTTGACGAGGTAGTCCCGACGGTTGGCCGATTCGATCCTGTAAGTGGCGACGAGGCTGAAGAGAATGCCCGTCACCATGTCGAGGCCGAGGACGCCGCCCACCGAGGCCGCGATCTCGGGCTTGACGTAGAGCCCCGCCATGACCGCCACGGCCGTGATGCCCGACACCAGGCAGGCCCAGAAGAACCGAAGCGGCAGCGTGATGTTGGCGAAGAGCACACTGAGCCAGATCGTCGCCGTGGTCAGGGAGATGAGCGGGCCCGATCCCAGCCAGAAGATCAGGATGGGGATGCCGGTGGCGGCGAGCATGCCGATCCCACCGATCGCCTCGCGGACCGGTCCGCCGACACGCCCCACCGCCCAGATGATGAGCAGGGCAATCGGGGTCATCCCGAAGATGCGCAGTCCGACGTTGAGCAATGCCAGATCCGGCGTCGTGACGAAGCCCGTCAGATTGTAGATATGGAAGACCACCATGCCGAGGATGATCGTGCGGCGGATGTCGCGAATGCGCTTGACGCGCGTATCGGCCTCGAACCGATCCTCGAGTTCCGCTTCGAAAGCGAGCTTGTAACTCCTCGAACGCAGCTGGCGATCGATGACCCCGAGCATGCGCATGTCTCTCCCGGCGTCCGAAAACTCGGGCACCAGAGGCATGGCCGCTCTCAGTCGATATGGTGATCTTTCCGTCACTCGATCCGCCCGTCGGCCAGCGTCATCCGCGCCGAGCTCATCTTCGCACCAACTCTCAACAACGTCGCTACCAACCTTGGAAACGTCGTTCAGTCGCGTCGTTGCTTTGAGAAAAGTGCGCAATTGCATTATGACATCGATCAATGCTTCGGTACCTTGAAGACGACCGGTAAAATTTTATCGATCTTTCTCGTCGTCCTCTCGTGAGAGCGGCGGCCCGATGAATTCGGTCGCGCAAGACGCATTTGCGCTTTGTGGCCAACCTCGTGCATCTCCCTTTCGGTGCCCTGCGGCTCGTCTCGCGTCGCGCAGGTTCGTCATGCTTCGGAGATTGCCTTGCCGCCTCGCCAGCCCGACCACGACATCGACCCGCTCTTCCTCGAGCGTCGCTCGCCGCGCGCCTTCACCGGAGAAGCGGTGCCGGAGGCCGAATTGCTGCGGATGTTCGAGGCGGCCCGCTGGGCGCCGTCGGCCTACAATTCGCAGCCCTGGCGCTTCCTCTACGCCCTGCGCGATACGCCCGACTGGCAGACATTCTTCGACCTCATCGTGCCCGGCAACCAGAAATGGGTGAAGGATACCGGCGCCATCGTCATCCTGATCTCCAACACACAGATGAAGGCGGGCGATGAACTGAAGCCGTCCTGGAGCCATTCCCTCGATGCCGGCGCGGCCTCGGCCAACTTTCAGCTCCAAGCGATTCGCCAGGGCTGGCACGCCCATGGGATGACCGGCTTCGACAGGGAGCGTACGATCACCGCGCTCAACGTGCCGGACACCTATCGGGTCGAGGCCGCCTATGGCGTCGGCCGCATGATCGACACGGCCGAACTCTCGGAAGAGCAGAAGGCGAAGGAGAGCCCGACCGGGCGCCGTCCGATCACGGATTTCGTGTTCGCCGGCGGCTTCAAGCCCCGCGAGGCGTGAGGTCCTCGCCGTGCTGAATCCGGCTTCCGATTACGACGCCCTCGTCTCGGGGTTCACCTGGGACATCCCCGATCGCTTCAATATCGGCGTCGATGTGTGCGACCGCTGGGCGGGGATCGAGCCGGATCGCACGGCGATCCACGAGGTCTCGTCCTCGGGCGTGGTGACGACCACCACGTTCGGGGATTTGAAGGACGCATCCGACCGCCTCGCCACGGCCTTCGCCTCGCTCGGCATCGAGCCGGGCGACCGCGTCGGCGTGCTGCTGCCGCAATCGGCGGCGGTCGTGATCGCCCATTCCGCCGCCTACAAGCTCGGCGCCATCGCCCTGCCGCTGGCCGGACTGTTCGGGCCGGAAGCCCTGGAATACCGCCTGTCGGATTCTGCGGCCTGTGCCCTCGTCACCGATGCAGCCGGACTGGCGAAGGTCGAGGGCCTGCGCGACGCCCTGCCGGCTTTGGCCCACGTGATCTGCCTCGACGGGGCCATCGGCGGGGCGCTCGCCTATGCCGATCTCGTCGCATCGGCCTCGCCGGGGTTCAGGGCGATCGACAGCCGGGCCGATGACCCGGCCTTGATGATCTATACCTCCGGCACGACCGGCCTCGCCAAGGGTGCTCTCCACGCCCATCGCGTGCTCCTCGGCCACCTGCCGGGCTTTGCCATGATGCATGACTTTCCCCCGAAATCCGGCGACCGGATGTGGACGCCGTCCGACTGGGCCTGGGCCGGGGGGCTCCTCAACGCGGTGCTGCCGAGCCTTCACCACGGCGTGCCCGTGGTGGCGCGGGCCGTCGCTCGGTTCGAGCCGGAGGCGGCTCTAACGCTCATCGCCGATCTCGGCATCACGACGACGTTCCTGCCGCCCACCGCCCTCAGGATGCTGCGCGGCGTGCCCGACCCGCGCGGGCGCTTCGACCTCTCGCGGCTGCGCAACATCGCCTCCGCCGGTGAGGCCCTCGGCCCCGAGACCTTCGAGTGGGCGCAGCGGACCCTCGGTCTCACCATCGGTGAGGCGTATGGCCAGACCGAATGCAACCTCGTTCTCGCCGCCTGCAAGGCTGCGGGTATCGCCCGCGCCGGCTCCACCGGGCGACCGGTGCCCGGCCATCGGGTGATGATCCGGCGACCCGATGGCGGCGAAACGGCGGTGGACGAGCCCGGCGAGATCTGCGTCGCGCGGCCGGACCCCGTGATGTTCCTGCGCTACTGGAACCAGCCCGAAGCGACGGAGGCGAAGTTCGACGGCGACTGGATGCTCACCGGGGACACCGCCAGGCGCGACGCCGAGGGCTACGTCCATTTCGTCGGCCGCGAGGACGATCTCATCACCTCCTCCGCCTATCGGATCGGCCCGGTCGAGATCGAGGATTGTCTCCTGCGCCATCCGGCGGTGGCCTTGGCGGCGGCGGTGGGCAAGCCCGATCCGCTGAGGACCGAGATCGTGAAGGCCTTCCTGGTGCTGCGGGAGGGCTTCATGCCGAGCGATGCACTGGCGGCGGAAATTCAGGCTTTCGTGCGGACCCGGCTTTCGGCCCATGAATATCCCCGCGAGATCGCGTTTCGCGAGAGCCTGCCGATGACGACCACGGGCAAGATCATCCGGCGCGAGCTCAGGGACGAGACGAAGTGATCCGGTCTCTTTCTTCCTGACACCGGCGCACCCATCGCCAGAACGGATCGTCGCTCTGCGCGGCGAAACTATCCGGCGGAGCCGGGACGATCTGCGAGACCTTTGCAGGGATCGTCACACCGTAGGTCGTCGTCAGCCACTCGCGGAACGGCGGATTGTCGACTTCCATGTCGTAGTCCGGCTCGTCCGCCGGCTCCTCATCGGGTTGAGCAAGGCCGGTGCCGAGCTCGTTGTGGCCGATGCCGAGAAGCCGCAGGAAATCGAGCGGCGTCTCGCCCAACACGCAAAGGCCGTCGCCCTCGGAGCCGAGATGGACGATGTGCTGTTCGCCCTCGTTGTCGAGCCAGAAGGCGGCATAGGAGCCGTCCGCCCCCGTTCTGGCGAAGGGAACGAGGCGAGCGGCATGGTCGGGAGTTCCGAACCAGCCCTCCGCGAAGGACCGGGCCTCCTCTTCGGTCTCGATACGGAACAGGACGACCGCTCCGCGATAGGGTGGCTCCAGGGGCTGGAGCGTTCCGAACCGGTCGCCCGGCACGCGTCGGCTCTCATGCAGCAGCCCGCGATCTTCAACCCAGTCGAACAGGGCCGCGATCTCCGGCGGCAGCACGAACTCCTGTGGCAAGCGCGCGCGCATCTCCTCGGCGAACTGTCCCATCGTTCCTTCCCTTCCGTCTTACGATCCGGCGGGCGCCGACCAAGCCGTGTCTGGAACACGTATAAAGACATCTTTATGTCTTGATTGCTTCGGCTTCCGTCGCCTGCTATAGCCCTGCGCCATAACGAAGCGAGACACGGAGCAGCATCACCATGGCCCAGAATTCAACGGCGCAGGATTACATCGTCAAGGACATCGGCCTGGCCGAGTACGGCCGCAAGGAGATCTCCATCGCCGAGACCGAGATGCCGGGCCTGATGGCCACGCGCGAAGAGTACGGTCCGTCGCAGCCCCTGAAGGATGCGAAGATCGCCGGCTCGCTGCACATGACGATCCAGACCGCCGTGCTGATCGAGACCCTGAAGGCGCTCGGCGCCGATATCCGCTGGGTCTCCTGCAACATCTACTCGACCCAGGACCATGCCGCCGCCGCCATCGCCGCCGCCGGCATTCCCGTCTTCGCCATCAAGGGCGAGACCCTGGAGGAGTACTGGGATTACACCTCGAAGCTGTTCGACTGGCATGACGGTGGCATGCCGAACATGATCCTCGACGATGGCGGCGACGCCACCATGTTCGTGCACCTGGGCCTGCGCGCCGAGAACGGCGACACCGCCTTCCTCGACAAGCCGGAGTCGGAGGAGGAGGAGATCTTCTTCGCGCTCCTGAAGAAGAAGCTTGCCGAGAAGCCGAAGGGCTGGTTCGCGGGTCTCGCCGACTCGATCAAGGGCGTCTCGGAAGAGACCACCACCGGTGTTCACCGCCTCTACAACCTCGCCAAGGAGGGCAAGCTGCTCTTCCCGGCGATCAACGTGAACGACGCCGTCACCAAGTCGAAGTTCGACAACCTCTACGGCTGCCGCGAGTCGCTCGTTGACGGCATCCGTCGCGGAACCGACGTGATGATGGCCGGCAAGGTCGCCATGGTCGCGGGCTTCGGCGACGTCGGCAAGGGCTCGGCCTCGTCGCTGCGCCATGCCGGCTGCCGCGTGCTCGTCTCCGAGGTCGATCCGATCTGCGCCCTGCAGGCCGCCATGGAGGGTTACGAGGTCGTGACGATGGAAGATGCTGCGCCGCGCGCCGACATCTTCGTCACTGCGACGGGCAACAAGGACATCATCACCCTGGATCACATGCGGGCCATGAAGGACCGCGCCATCGTGTGCAACATCGGCCACTTCGACAACGAGATCCAGGTCGCCGGCCTGAAGAACATGCAGTGGTCTAACATCAAGCCGCAGGTGGACGAGATCACCTTCCCCGACGGCCACCGCATCATCCTCCTGTCGGAGGGGCGCCTGGTGAACCTCGGCAACGCCACCGGCCACCCGTCTTTCGTGATGTCGGCCTCGTTCACCAACCAGACGCTGGCCCAGATCGAGCTCTGGACCAACCCGGGCAAGTACGAACGCCAAGTCTACACCCTGCCCAAGGCCCTCGACGAGAAGGTCGCCATGCTCCACCTCGAGAAGATCGGCGTGAAGCTCTCGAAGCTCCGTCCCGATCAGGCTGCCTATATCGGCGTCTCCGAGAACGGTCCCTTCAAGCCCGATCACTATCGCTACTGAGAGCCGAAGCCGGGCGGTCGCCACCTCTCCCGGCCCATGCACGTGATCAGAAAGCCCGGCTCCGCGCCGGGCTTTCTTCGTTCCGACGAAGCTTTCCGGCTGGAACTCTCCGGAAGCGCGGCGCTGCGGGCCGGTGGCGCAAGTGTGTCTTTTCTGCGCCGATGCCCGGGCAACCGATCGTCGGGAAGGTGAAGTTAAGCTTAACCCTCTTCCGGCAGGATTCCGGCTCGCGCTAGTGTGGGCTGATTCCTCATGTGGAGGTAACCCCGCATCTGCCCCTGGAGGTAGAGCGCGGGATGGGCGCAGTTGCGCCTCAGCGACGATTCGTGGGGGCGGTACGGGTCATGAGGGTCGATGAAACGGCACGCCTCGGCAGGCGTGTCGGCGTTCCCGTCGTTTCTGTCGCGGTCGGTCTCGCGGCAAGCCTGACGATGGCGGGCGATGTCATGGCGGCTCCCGCGGAAGGGGCGAACGCGCTTCTCCCGACCGCCGTGACGCTCGGCTCCGGCTATGCCGGAGACCAGTCTTCATGGGCGATCGGCCTGCCACCGCACATGCACAACGCCACCGGCCTCGCGATCCTCATCGGCCTCACGGTCTTCGCCACCATCCTGTCGCTGCTGCATCTGCGCGAGCGCGGGCGGTGGACGCGCCGCGAGCGCGATCTCATCGCGGACCTTCAGACCCTGCGCGGTTCCGAGGACCGGGCCGAGATGCTGCTCAATTCCGAGCGGCAGGTCATCGTCACCTGGCCGGGGCGCGGCGAGCCGGTGATCGAGGGCGACCTGGCCCTCGCCTTCGACGCCAACCGCACGAAGCCCGGCTCGGCCGGTCTCATTCTCGCTTTCGGTACCTGGCTGTTGCCGGCGGATGCGGGCGCCATCGAAGCGGCTTTGGACGCCCTGCGTGACCGCGGCGCCGGATTTCGCATGACGGTGCGGGCGCAATCCGGACGGATCGTCGATGCCCATGGCCAGGCACTGGCCGGCCGAGCCCTTCTTCGCCTGCGCGAAACCACCGAGGAACATCGCGAACTCGCCGAACTGCGCCTGACCCTCGACGACGCAAAGCGCGGGCTGTCGGCCCTGTCGAGCCTCCTCGACGCCATTCCTCAGCCGGTCTGGCGGCGTAACCGCGACGGCAGCCTCGCCTGGGTCAACACCGCCTACGTCGCCGCCGTCGAAGCCGGCAGCCGGGAGACCGCCGTCGCCGACGGGATCGAGCTCCTCGATCGTCAGGCACGCGATCTCATCGCCCGCGGTGACGGCGATCGGACCGCGTCCGGCGGTCGGGCGGCGAAGCGCCTTTCGGCAGTGGTGGCCGGCGGCCGGCGCATTCTCGACGTCACCGAGACCGCGATCGATTCCGGCCGCGTCGGCATCGCCGTGGACGTCTCCGAACTGGAGAGCGTCCGCGCCGACCTGCAGCGCCAGATGGACGCCAATGTCCGCACCCTCGACCAGCTTCCTACCGCAGTCGCGATGTTCGACGCGCGCCAGCGGCTGATCTTCCACAACGCCGCCTACCGCCAATTGTGGAGCCTCGATCAGGCCTTCCTCGATTCCGGCCCCCTGGACGGCGAGATACTCGACCATCTGCGCGCCGCCCGGAAACTTCCCGAACAGGCCGACTTCAAGGCCTGGAAGGCCGACGTGCTCGCTGCCTACCGGGCCGTCGAAGCCAGCGAGACCTGGTGGCATCCGCCGGACGGACGCTCGCTGCGCGTCGTCGCCGACCCCAACCCGCAGGGCGGGCTGACCTATCTGTTCGACGACGTCTCCGAGAACGTGAAGCTCGAGTCACGCTACAACGCGCTGATGCGGGTTCAGGCCGAAACCCTCGACACGTTGAAGGAGCCGGTGGCGGTGTTCGGCGCCGACGGCCGCCTGACCTTCGCCAACCGCGCCTTCGCGACCCTCTGGCGGCTCGAGGACGCGACCCTCAGCGAGCGCCCCCGCGTCGACACGGTGATCGAGGCCTGCCGCAGGCTGTCACCCGACGAGGAGCCCTGGCTCGATATTCGCGGCGCCATCACCGGCCTGGAAAGCCGCGCCGGCCTCACCTGCCGCCTGGAGGTCGTCGACGGGACCGTGCTGGATTGCGCGGCCCAGCCGCTGCCCGAGGGGGCGACGCTGCTCACTCTCATCGACGTCACCGCCAGCGTGAACGTAGAGCGGGCGCTGACCGACAAGAACGACGCCCTGGAGCGCGCCTCGCAGCTCCGCGACACCTTCGTCCACCACGTCTCCTACGAGCTGCGCTCGCCGCTCACCAACATCATCGGCTTCACCCAGCTCCTCGGCGACGAGACTGTGGGAGCGCTCAACGAGCGCCAGCGCGAGTATTCCGATCACATCATGCGGTCCTCGGGGGCGCTGCTGGTGATGATCAACGACATTCTCGATCTCGCCTCGATCGATGCCGGCTCTCTCGAACTCGCCCGCGAGGTCATCGACGTGCGGGCCACGGTGGAGGCGGCCGCCCGCGGCCTGGAGGATCGACTGGCGGAATCCGCCATCGGGCTCGACCTCGACATGCCCGCCGATATCGGCAGCGTCGTCGCCGACGGAAAGCGGGTGCGCCAGATCCTGTTCAACCTGCTTTCGAACGCCGTCGGCTTCTCCTCCCCCGGCCAGACGGTTCGCGTCACGGCCCGGCGCACGGATGCGGAACTCACCCTCACCGTGCGCGACGAGGGACGCGGGATGCCGGAGGACGTCGCTGCGCGCGTCTTCGACCGGTTCGAGAGCCACACGCTCGGCACCCGTCACCGCGGCGTCGGCCTCGGCCTCTCGATCGTGCGCTCCTTCGTCGAACTCCATGGTGGCCGGGTCGAACTCGTGTCGAAGCCCGGCGGCGGCACCTGCGTCACTTGCACCTTTCCAGCGAACAACCCGGAGCCGAAGCGCGCGGCCGCGGAATAAGGCGGCCCGCGACCTCCGGCATGGGGCGCGGGAGCGACGGGGGCGACCTTCCGACGCCGAAGGCCGTTCGATGGCCTCTCGCCGACTCTCCGAAGATCCGGATTCTTACGGGATCTGTCCCGGTAAGATCGCGTCGTTGGCCGAGAAACTCGGCATCGCTTAGGTGGAATGGCCATTTCGGTTAAGGATGACGGCATTAGATGAGTGAGCCCTCACGGGCTCGGCCAGCGCATGGCCCGACTTCGTGCGGGCATGGCGGTCTTTTCGGACGGAGGGTGTGGCGGTGAGTGAGGACGGTGCGGGCGAAACCCAGCGCGAGAGCAGACCCGCCTGGGCCTTCGTCCTTCCCGACGAGAGTGCCACCGAGGATCTCGGACGTTTTCTCGCCGAGTTCCTGCTGCCGGGCGACATCGTCGCCCTGTCCGGCGGCCTCGGCGGCGGGAAGACGACCCTCGCCCGCGCATTGATCCGCGAACTCACGGGCGAGCCGGACCTCGAAGTCCCGAGCCCGACCTTCACCCTGATCCAGCCCTACGAAGCGAAGAACGGGCGGCAGATCGTCCATGCCGATCTCTACCGCCTGCGCAGCGCGGACGAACTGGTGGAGCTCGGTTTCGACGAGATGACCGAGACCGCGATCACCCTGGTGGAATGGCCCGAACGCCTCGGGCCGCGCGACGGACCGATCCTGTCCGTCGACCTGTCGCTCAAGCCGGAATTCGGCGAGGGCTCCCGTTTCGCGCGGATCGACGGCCAGGGCGACATGCGGGCTCGCATGCAGCGGGCCCGCGCGCTGCGGGCCCTGCTCGATCGCAGCGGTTGGGACGAGGCGACGCGCATCCTCATGCAGGGAGACGCGTCCTCGCGGGCCTACGAGCGCCTGGTGAAGCCGGACGGAACCAGAGCGGTGCTGATGATCTCGCCTGCCCGGGCCGACGGGCCGCCGGTGCGCAACGGCAAGCCCTACTCTGCCATCGTCAAGCTGGCCGAGAGCGTCCACGCCTTCGTCGGCGTCGATCGCGGCCTTCGCGCCCTCGGCTTCTCTGCACCCCGCATCTATGGCGAGGACCTCGATGAGGGGCTGCTCATCATCGAGGACCTCGGCTCGGAGCCGGTAGTCGACGCGAACGGCCCACGGCCCGAGCGCTATGCCGAAGCCGTTCGGCTCCTCGCCAGGCTCCACGCCACCGAACTCCCCGGCGTGCTCCCGGTGGCCGACGGGATCGACCACGTCCTGCCGCCCTACGACCTCGAAGCCCAGCTGTTCGAGACCGAATTGCTGCCGGACTGGTACTGTCCCTCGGTACGCGGCACCTCGCTTCCGGCGCCTGCCCGCGCCGAATTCGTGGCGCTCTGGGCCGACGTTCTGCGCGGCGTCGAACCGGAACGCCCGACCTGGACCCTTCGCGATTATCACTCGCCGAACCTGATCTGGTTGCCCGATCGCGAGGGGCTGGAGCGCATCGGCGTCATCGATTTCCAGGATGCGGTGCTCGGCCATCCCGCCTACGACGTCGCGTCGCTCCTGCAGGACGCGCGCGTGGATGCCACGGCCGATTTCGAATTGCGGCTTCTCGGCCTCTACGTGCGCGAGCGCCGGAATCGAGAGCCTGATTTCGACATGCAGGGCTTCGCGCGGGCCTATGCGGTGATGGCGGCGCAGCGCGCCACCAAGATCCTCGGCATCTTCGCCCGCCTCGACAAGCGGGACGGCAAGCCGGCCTATCTGGCGCATCTCCCGCGGATCGAAGGCTACCTCGCGCGCAACCTCGCCCATCCGGCGCTCACCCGAATCCGGCTATGGCACGAGGAGCATCTTCCGCATCTCGTGACCAAGGCGGCCTCGGACGAAACCGAGGCGTAGGCGCCGCCGGTGACGGATCATCCCAGGGTTGGGATGGAACGGACGTGCTTTCGGGCTTGACCCGAGGGGCGAGTTCCCCACGATGCCGCCGCACCCGATGCTCCAGCCCTCGTGCCCGAGACGCCGACGGAATGTCCGACACCCCCGTACCCGCCATCGACCAGGCCTTCGTCCTCGCCGCGGGCCTCGGCAAACGCATGCGGCCGATCACGGCGACCGTGCCAAAGCCGCTGGTAGAGGTGGCCGGCCGCGCCCTTCTCGACCATGCCCTCGACAGGGCGGCGGAGGCCGGCATCGCGCGGGCGGTCGTCAACGTCCACTACCTCGCCGACCTGCTCGAAGGCCATCTCGGCCGCCGCAGGACCGCACCCACGATCCGCATCTCGGACGAGCGCGACGCCCTCCTCGAGACCGGTGGTGGCGTGAAGAAGGCCCTGCCGCTCCTCGGTCCGGACCCGTTCGTCGTGCTCAACTCGGATTCGTTCTGGCTCGAAGGACCGCGGCCCAATCTCGGTCGTCTGATCGAGACCTGGGAGCCCGAGCGGATGGACATCCTGCTTCTCGTCGCTCCTGCCGCCACGAGCCTCGGCTACGAAGGCAAGGGCGATTTCGTCATGAATGCCGGGGGCGCCCTCCAGAGACGGGGCGAGCGCGAGGTCGCGCCGTTCATCTATGCCGGCGTCGCCATCCTCAAGCCGGAACTCTTCGCCGACACGCCGGACGGTTCGTTCTCGCTGAACCTGCTGTTCGACCGCGCCATTGAGCGTGAGCGCCTGTTCGGCCTGCGCCTCGACGGGCAATGGCTCCATGTCGGTACGCCGGAAGCGATCGAGGCGGCCGAGGCGCGGGTGAAGGCCAGCGCACAGGTGCAGTGACACGCGAAGATCGACATGACGGCATGACCGCATCCCACGTCTTCACCATTCCTCCGGCCGCGTCGTTCCTGCCGACGCTGGCCGACGCGCTGATCTCGGGCCGGCTGGTGGGGGATGTCGCCAGCGATCCCTTCGCGCTGGCCTCCGTCACCCTCTACCTACCGACACGGCGCGCGGCGCGGGCCTTGTCCGCGATCCTGGCCGAACGGATCGGCAGCGCGCTCCTGCCGCGGCTGATCCCGCTGGGCGAGGCCGACGAGGCAGAGCTCGACGTCGCCGCCAACCCCTTGATCGAGAACGGTCCCGACCTGCTCGCGCCGGCGATGCCGCCCCTGGAACGCAGGCTGATCTTCGCCCGCCTCGTGCAGGCCTGGGCCGAGACGGTCGACCGCAAGCTCCTCCCCATGGGCGACGACGTCCCCTTCGTCGTGCCCTCCTCGCCGGCGGATGCGGTCTATCTCGCCGCCGATCTCGAGAAGCTGATGGATTCCCTCACGGTGGAGGGCGTGGCCTGGACCGAGATCGCCGGGGCGGTGGAGGCGGAGTATTCCCGCTACTTCGGCCTGACCCTCGATTTCGTGCGCATCGCCGCCGAGAACTGGCCGAAGATCCTGCACGATCGCGGTCTGAGCGATCCGGTGGCGCGCTCGCGCACCCTGATCCTGGCCGAGGCGACGCGGCTGCGGCGCGACAAGCCGGTAGATCCGTTCATCATCGCCGGGTCGACCGGATCGGTCCCGGCGACCGCCAAGCTGATCGCCGCCATCGCGAGCCTGCCGAGGGGAGCGGTGGTGCTGCCCGGCCTCGATCTCGACCTCGACGAGGCTGGCTGGGACGCCATCGAGACGGGGGAGGGGAACGCGCGAGAGGTCGCTCACGGCCATCCGCAGGCCATCCTGCACCGACTTCTCGGCCCCGGCTGCCTCGATCTCAAGCGCGCTGCGATCACGACCCTGGGCCAGCCGGCGGATCAGGGCCGGGCGCGGGCCGCGCTTCTTTCGCAAGCCCTGCGCCCGGCCGAGACGACCGACGCCTGGTCCGAACTGACGTCCGACTCGCGCCGCGACATGGCAGAGGCGGGGATGGCGGGGATCGCCGTGGTCGAGGCCGGCGACGAGCGCGAGGAAGCTCTGGCTGCCGCCATCGCCCTGCGCGAGACGCTGGAGGTGCCCGGCGCGACGGCCGCCCTCGTCACGCCCGACCGCAACCTCGCCATACGGGTGGCGGCCGAACTCGCGCGCTGGGGCATCGTCGCGGAGGATTCCGCCGGTGAGGCGCTTTCCGTCAGTCCGGCGGGGCGCTTGGCGCGAATGGCGGCGGAGATGGCGGCGGACCTGCAGCCGCATCGGGTGATCTCTCTTCTCGCTCATCCGCTGGTCCGCCTGTCCATGAGGCGTGACGAGGTTCGTCGCGGTGCGACGGCTCTCGAAATCGGAGCCCTGCGCGGGCCCGCGCCCGCTCCCGGCTTCGAGGGGCTGCGCCGGGTTCTTGCCGACCGGCGGGTCGCGAAAGGGCGAATTCCTCGCGCGCAGAGGCGTCTCACCGACGTGGATTGGGATCTCGCGGCTCGGGTCGTCGACAATCTGGAACAGGCCTTCGACGGCTTCCTTCGCGCCGACCCGGAGGGCAGGGGTTGCCTCGTGGCCCTGGGGCGCAGCCATGCCGCGGTCTTCGAACGACTGATCGCGCCGGCCGAGGGCGACGAACCGGTGGAGGACAATTCACTCTGCGTCCTCGACACCTTGTTCGACGATCTCGCGACTTCGGAGCCGGGCCTGTTGCCCGGAATGCCCCTCGACTACCCGGCCTTCTTCACGGCGCTCGCCCGGGAGCGGATCGTGGCCTGCGGCGGCGACCGGCCCCATCCACGCTTGCGGATCCTGGGCCTCCTCGAAGCCCGTCTGCTCGCTGCCGACCGTATCGTGCTCGGCGGTCTCGACGAGGGTGTCTGGCCGATGAAGACGGTCACCGACGCCTTTCTCAATCGGCCCATGCGCGAGCGGATCGGCCTCAATCCGCCGGAGCGGCGAATCGGCCAGACCGCGCATGATTTCGTCCAGGCACTCGGGTGCCACGACGCCGTCATTACACGCTCGGCCAAGCGCGAGGGGGCGCCGACGGTGCCGTCGCGCTTCCTCCAACGATTGCAAGCCTTTGCCGGCGAGGCCTGCTGGGACCGTGCCCGCGAGAACGGCCGGCGATTCCTGCATTACGCAGCCGCCCTGGACCGCGGGACGGAGCCCGCGCCACCGCGCCTGACTCAGCCGAAGCCGAAGCCCGATCCAGCCCTGTTCCCGCGGATCTTGAGCGTCACCGAGGTCGAGACCCTCGTGCGTGACCCCTACATCATCTTCGCCCGCCACGTTCTCGGGCTCGATCCGCTGGAGCCCGTGGCCGGCCGCCCCGGCGCCAGCGAGCGCGGGACGCTGATCCACGCGGTGCTCGGCGATTTCGCGCAAACCTATCCCGACATCCTGCCCGACGACGCAGCGGAGCGCTTGCGCGCGCTGGCGGAGGACGAATTCGCTGAGATCGCGCGGGATTTCCCTGAACTCTATGCCGAATGGTGGCCGCGCTACGAGCGCCTCGCCGCCGAGTTCCTCGACTGGGAGGCCGAGCGCCGTCCCGCGCTCGCTCGAGTGCGTGCCGAGATGTCCGGACGCTGGGTGCTGCCCATGGGCAAGGAGACCTTCACCCTGCGCGGGCGCGCCGACCGCATCGAGCAGCGCCGCGACGGGACCGCCTGCATCGTCGATTACAAGACCGGCCAGCCACCCAGCAACAAGGAGGTCTTCGCCGGCTTCTCGCCCCAACTCACCCTGGAAGCGGCGATGCTGAAGGCCGGCGCCTTCGAGGGGGTAGCGCGGATGCAGGAGACGCCGGACCTGCTCTACGTCCATGCCACCGGCGGCCGGAAACCGTTCGAGCCGCTCGCGGTCAAGCCGCCACGCGGCGACCCGCGTACCTTGGACGCCATCGTCGAGGAACACGAGCGGCGCTTCCGCGGTCTCGTCGCCCGCTTCATGGCAGGGGAGGCGGCCTACGTTTCGCGCCCCTACCCGAAATACGCCAAGTCGTACGGCGATTACGACCACCTCGCCCGCGTGCTCGAATGGTCGCTGGCGGGAGAGGGGGAGGGGTGATCAGACTACAATCCGCTCACGCCCATGGCCGGGACAGGGATTGGCCTCCACCGTGATGTGGGAGAGCCCTTCGAGGCCGGCGAGCTTGGCCTTATAGGATGCCGGCTCGCGAGGCTCATCCGACACCAGCGAGACGATCAGGCCGGTATGGCCGGGGCCGAGGCGCCAGAGATGGAGATCGGTGATCCTGTCTCCGTTCGCCTCCAGGCGTTTCCGCACGGATTGCGCGAGGCCCCGGTCGGGCACTGCGTCGAGGAGCGTCGCACCGGCGGAGCGGATCAGGGTCCATGACCAGGCGACGATCACCGCCGTACCTACCAGCCCCATGACCGGATCGAGCCAGGCGATGCCGAGATAGCGGCCCGCCAGCAGGGCAACGATGGCCAGCACCGAGGTCAGCGCATCGGCCAGTACATGGACATAGGCAGCGCGCAGGTTGGTGTCGCCGTCATCGGAATGCCCATGCCCGTCGTGACTGTGGTGCTCATGGTGATGGTGGTCGTGACCATGCTCGTGGTCGTGTCCGTCGCCATGCAGCAGCCAAGCGCTGGCGAGATTCACGAAGAGGCCCAGCACGGCGATGGGCAAGGCTTCGCTATAGGCGATGGCCTGCGGGCTCGAGAGGCGCACGATGCTCTCGTAGCCGATGGCGAGGGCGATCATGGCGAGGATGATGGCGCTGGCGAAGGCGGCAAGATCGCCGAGCTTGGCGGTACCGAAGGCGAAACGCGGATCATCGGCATGGAGGCGGGCGAATCGATAGGCCAGGGCCGCGATGCCGAGGGCCGCCGCATGGGTCGACATGTGCCAGCCATCGGCGGTGAGGGCCATCGAGCCGAAGACCGTCCCGCCGACGATCTCCGCCACCATCATCGCGAGGGTGAGGCCGACGACGAGGACGGTCCGGCGCTCGTTGCGCTCATGCGAGCGCCCGAGGAAATCGTGGCGGTGCTGCCAGGTCTCGACGCTGTGACTGTGCATGGAGAGGCTCTTTCGGCTGAATGGTCGGCCGGAACATAGGGGGCTTCTGCACCCGGATCATCCATGTCTATGGAGAAAGGCGACCGAGCCCGGCTATGGAGAACGAGTTGCCAAGACCGGAGACCGACAGGTTGCCCTTCGTCGTCGACGATCTCACCAAGGCGAGCCAGCGCCGCGCCGCCGATCCCCTGGCCTCGGCCTGGGTCTCCGCCAATGCGGGGGCGGGAAAGACCAAGGTCCTGACCGACCGGGTGGTGCGCCTCCTCCTCAACGGCGCGCCGCCGGCGCGCATCCTGTGCCTCACCTTCACGAAGGCGGCGGCGGCCAACATGTCGATCCGGGTGTTCCGCACCCTCGGTCGCTGGGTCACCCTCGACGATGCCGCGCTGACCGCGGAACTCACCGAGTTGACTGGCGAAGCGCCCGCGCGCCGCATGCTGAAGGTAGCGCGGCGCCTGTTCGCCCGCGCCGTCGAGACGCCGGGCGGCCTCAAGATCGAGACCCTGCACGCCCTGTGCGAGCGGCTGCTGCATATGTTCCCGTTCGAGGCCAATGTGCCCGCCCGCTTTCAGGTGCTCGACGAGAACCAGGCCTCCGACATGTTCGCGGCCGAGACCGACCGAGTCCTCGCACAGGCGATGATGGGGAGAAATCCGGAACTCAGGGCAGCCTGGGACCGTGTCGGTCCTGAGGCCACCGGCGACACCCTTCGATCGGTTCTGCGCGCGGCGATGCGGTCTCGTTCCCTGTTCGATGATTCCGAAGGCCTCGCCGCACCCATCGCCGCTTTGTCCGAAGCCCTCGGTCTTCGCTCCGCCGATACGGCAGGCGCGATCGTGGAACGCCTCCTCACAGGCGGCCTTCATGGTTGGAGCGAGCTTGCGCAGCGCCTGCGCACGGGAAAATCCACGGATGAGGCTCTCGCCGACAGGCTTGCCGCCGCCGAAGCCGCGACCGACCCTTCCGACAAGCTCGATCTCTACCGTTCGGTCTTCTTCACCGAGAAGGGGACGCCGAAGGCCGATCGCAGCCTCGGCACCAAGGATGTCCCCTCCGAGGTGAAGGAGGCGCTTCTTGCCGAACGCGACAGACTCGACCCGCTCTTCGATACCCTCCGTGCCGCGCGGGCGCTGGAGCGGACGCAGGCCCTGTTCGTCATCGCAGCCGATATCCACCGCCGGGTGGAGCGCCAGAAGACGCGGCTCGGCGCCCTCGATTTCGACGATCTGATCCACAAGGCTCTCGAACTGCTCTCGCGGGTAGATGCGGCCTGGGTCCTGTACAAGCTCGACCGCGGCATCGATCATGTCCTCGTGGACGAGGCGCAGGACACCAACCCGCGCCAATGGGACATCCTGCGCCGCATCACCGCCGATTTCGCCAGCGGCGAGGGCGCTCGCGACATCCTGCGCACGCGCTTTGCGGTGGGCGATCCGAAACAGTCGATCTACAGTTTCCAGGGCGCTGAGCCGCGAGAATTCGCCACCGTGCACCGCGAATGGCGGACGGCGTCCGAACAGGCCGGGATGCCGTTCGAGGACGTGACGCTGAACCTGTCTTTCCGCTCCACCAAGGGCATCCTGCGCGCGGTGGACGCCACCTTCGCCGCGCCCGAGCATTTTCAGGGCCTGTCCTTCGACGATGCCGCCATCGGCACCACGCACGAGACGGCGCGCCGGGATGCGCCCGGCGTCGTCGAGATCTGGCCCGTGGAGGTTCCCGCCGCCGAGGAGGAGCCCGATGCCTGGGCGGCGCCCGTGGACGCACCAGAGGCCAATGCGCCGTCCATCGTCACGGCGCGGCGTGTGGCGCGGGCGGTCAAGGCGTGGACCACCGTCGGCGACGAGGGCGGCCGCGTCTGGCGTGCAGGCGATGTGCTCATCCTCGTGCGCAAGCGCTCCGCCGCATTCGAGGAAGTGATCCGCGCCCTGAAAGTGTGCGGCGTGCCCGTGGCGGGCCAGGACCGTCTCGACATCACGGCCCATATCGCGGTGAACGACCTCGTCTCCGTCGGGCGGGCAGGGCTGCTGCCGGCCGACGATCTCACCCTCGCCGGAGCCTTGAAGACGCCGCTGGTAGGGCTCGACGACGACGATCTCGTCCGCATCGCCGCCCGCCGCGAAGACTCCGAGACGCTGGAGGATGCCCTCGCCCGGCACGCAGCCGCGGGCGATCCAGCTGCGATCCGGGGGCATGCCGCCCTCACCCTATGGATCGATCTCGCCGCCCGGCACGGTCCGTTCGGCTTCTACGCGAGCCTGCTGGGGCCGCATGAGGGCCGGATGAGGCTGGTCTCGCGCCTTGGCGGCGAGGCGGGAGACGCCATCGGCGTGTTCCTGATGAAAGCGGCGGAGGCCGAGCAGGCGGCGGAGGCTCCCTCTCTCGATGGTTTCCTGACACGCTACGACATCACCCCGGGGCGAGGCGCCAACGGCCTCACCGTCAAGCGCGACCTCGAATCCGGCCGCGATGAGGTCCGGGTGATGACGATCCACGGCGCCAAGGGTCTGGAGGCTCCTCTCGTCGTGATGATCGACGGCTGCGAACCGCTCGGGCGAAACGATCCGCAACTTCTCGTCATGCCGGGTAGTCGGGACGGCGCGTTGCCGCCGGTCTGGGCCGGGTCGAAGACGCAGGATACGGAAGCCGTGGCGGCTGCCCGAGAGGCGCATCAGGCCCGCGCCCGCGAGGAGCACAACCGTCTGCTCTACGTCGCCCTGACCCGTGCCGCCGACCGCCTCGTCGTCGCGCCCTATCGCGGCCATGAGGAACAGGGCGACACCGCCTGGTGCGAGATGGTCCGCAAGGGGTTGGAACAAGCCTTCGGCTCGGGAGAATCCGTCGAGACGACCTATGGCCCGACGCTCTTGTGGCGGTATGGGGCCACGCAAACTTCCGACATCACCTCCGGGGGAGGCGAGCCGAGCGAGGTGCCGGCCCCCTCTTGGTTGAGGCGGCCGGTAGGGAACGAGGTCGATGTGGCGCCGCCTGTCACCCCATCCGGTGCTCTCGGCGCCGCGGACGGCCAGCGCGAGATCCCGCGCCGGCAGGCCAATCCGCAGGCACGACGCCGCGGCATCCTGTTTCATTCGCTCATCGAGCACCTGCCGCGCCTCGACGGGAACCAAAGGCCGAATGCGGCAGCTTCGTTTATCAGGGCACGCGCGCCATCGATGCCTGTCCCCGAGCAGGACCGATTGGTGGCGGATGTCCTGAGACTGATCGACGATCCGGCTCTCGCCGCGCTATTCGACGGAGATGCGAGAGCCGAGGTCACCTTGTCGGGCCGCGTCGACGTGGCAGGGCGTCTGCGACCCGTCTTTGGGCGCGTCGATCGGCTGAGCATCCGTCCCGACAGAATCGTCGTCGCCGACTTCAAGACGAGCCGCCCGCCCGCGGAGCATACTCTCATTCCCGAAGGCGATGCCGCGCAGCTCTCGCTCTACGTAGCGCTTCTGCGGGACATCTATCCTGGCCGTGAGGTCGAGGCGATGCTGGTCTGGACCTCCGGGCCGGTCATACGCCGCATGGCCGAGGCCGACATCGCGTCGGCACTCGCTTCGCTCGGTCCGCGCCCGTCCGGCACCGGCATTACGGTGTCAGCTTGAGGATTTCCCCGTCCGGCCCATCCGTCACCGCGTAGACGGCTCCGTCGCTGCCGACCCTGACGTCACGGATGCGATGATCGAGGGGAATGCGCTCCTCGGTGACAACCTTGTCGCCGTCGAGCTTCAGCGCGACGATGCCGCCGCTCACGAGGCCGCCAACGAGGAACGCGTCCTTCCAGGCCGGGAACAATGTGCCCGTGTAGAGAGCCATGCCGGACGGACCGATCACCGGGTCCCAGTAATAGACAGGCTGGACCGTGCCGCCCGCCTGGGTCTTGCCCTCGCCGATCTTCTCGCCGCTATACTCGATGCCGTAGGTCACTTCCGGCCAGCCGTAATTCAATCCCGGCCGAGGACGGTTCAATTCGTCGCCGCCGCGAGGCCCGTGCTCGACGGTCCAGAGTCGTCCCTGGCCGTCGAGGGCCGCCGACTGAATGTTGCGATGGCCGTAGGACCAGATCTCGGGCTTCGCCTTCTCGCCGCCGGTGAACGGGTTGTCCTTCGGGGCATTACCGTCGGTGTCGATCCGGAAGACCTTGCCGAGCCCGCTCGTGAGATCCTGGGCCTGGACACGCGGTCCCTTGTCCGAGCGCTCGCCGACGGTGACGAACAGCTTGCCATCCGGTGCAAAGACGAGGCGCGAGCCGAAATGCTTGTCGCCGTCGTAGGTGGGCGTCTGGCGGAAGATGACCTTCATCTCGTCGAGGCGGCCACCACCCTTTTCCTCGATGAGCTTGGCGCGAGCCACCGTCGTGCCGTTACCCTTCTCGCGCGGCTCGGAATAGCTGAAATAGATCAGGCGGTCGGCGACGAAGCTCGGGCTCAGCGCCACATCGAGGAGGCCACCCTGGCCGCGAGCATCCACCTTCGGCACGCCGCTGATCGGCTGGCCGACCGTGCCATCCTTGGTGATGATGCGCATCTTGCCGGTCCTTTCCGTGACGAGCATCCGCCCGTCCGGCAGGAATTCCATGGCCCATGGGCTGTCGAGGCCCTTGGCGACGACGGCAACCTGGACCTTGGTCGCCTCGACCGGCTTCGGTGCACGCGTCTGATTGGGAAGAAGAGGCTTGTAGGCGGTGTTCGGCGCTGCCGTTTCGGCAGGCTCTCCGCCCGCCGCCTCGTGCTGTGGCGCCGCGAAGGAATCGCCTCCGATCCGCGGCTGGGGCGTCCCGGTATTGCCGTCCTGTGCGAGGGCCGAGGTGCCGAGGCCCAGAGCGGTGAGGGAGGCAAGCAATGTCGGAGAGATGCGCGTCACGTGGTGATGTCCTCCATGGCCGGCCTTCGACTGACCGACTCTCAGCCCGTTACGGGTTCACGTCACCGGATGGCGGCCGAGTCCGCCCTGAAACGAAAATGCACGGTCGCGCCCGCTCCGGCGCCCGCTCACCGCCTTCCGATAGCCTGGATGGACATGGGGCGACAGGAGGGCTTTGACGAGGGGCGACGTGCATCACATCGAGACATCGCGTCTGGATACGGTACCGGGACGGTCGAGCGCTCGGGTCGGGAAACCGGCGCGACCGCGGCGACGGAACACCGGTGGATGACGCATGTGAGAAACGAGAGCCTGCCCCGTCCCCGGCACCTTATGCCTTGACCGTCCCGGCCTGCGTCGCCAACTCTCGCTTCAAGCCGGCGCGGACTAGGTCTCGCCGACCGTGCAATGGGAAAGGGATCGTGATGGCGACGGTAAAAGTGACCGACGCGAGCTTCGAGCAGGACGTTCTCAAGTCCGCCGAGCCCGTGGTCGTGGATTTCTGGGCGGAATGGTGCGGCCCCTGCCGCCAGATCGGTCCCGCGCTCGAAGAGATTTCGGCGGACATGCAGGGCCGCGTGAAGATCGCCAAGGTCAATGTGGACGAGAACCCGGGCATCGCCGCGCAGTACGGTATCCGCTCGATCCCGACTCTCCTGATCTTCAAGGACGGGCAACTCGCCAGCCAGAAGGTCGGCGCCGCGCCCAAGGGCGACCTGTCCCGCTGGATTCAGGCCAGCGCCTGATCCCGCATCATCGTCTGACGTCACGAAGCCCGGCCGGAAGGCCGGGCTTCTTTTTTGTGTCGATGCTCGCCGATTTGCAGAGCTTGATCCTAGTCAGGATCTACACAAACACGAAAAAACCCGACCGTAAGGCCGGGTTTCTCCGTTTCGAGACCCTTGTCGACGTTGCGACGTAACGGCCTAGTACGAGCCGAACTTGTAGTTCAGGCCGGCGCGCACAACGGCGAACTCGGTCTCGCGAGCCGAGGGGCTGAGCGAGACAACGTTGACCGGCGGCAGGGTATAGACGGAGCGGTTGCCACGGCCATCCTGCTCGAGGTTCACGTACAGACCTTCGACCTTCATCGTCACGGCCGAAGAGCGGAAGAAGTTCAGGAACGAATCGACCGGAAGAGCGTACTCGATGCCGCCGCCGGCAGCGTAGCCGGTGCGGAAATCGTCACGGCCCGAACCACCGTCGCCGTAGGCAAAGCCGCCGGTGCCGTAGAACAGGACGCGGTCGAAGGCGTAACCGACGCGGCCGCGGACCGTGCCGAAGAAGTTCATCTCGGTACCGGGGGTCCGGACGGACGCGTTATTGAGGCCAGCGAGACCGGGGGTGCCGGTGAAGCTGATAGCCGAGGCGTTGAAGAGACGCGAACGGTTGCTGAAGTCGGTGTACTGGGCGTCAGCTTCGATGCCGACGACGAGGCCCGAACCCGGCGTGAACTGGTAGTTGTAGCCGACCTGACCACCGCCGACGAAGCCTTCATTGCTGTTGCCGCCCGGAACGGAAAGCACGCCATCGGTGCCGCCCGAGTTCAGCACAGAGAGGGCCGGGAGGTTGTAACGGTTGCTGTCGCTGCCGGCGTCGAAGCCGTAGCCGGCGTTGATACCGAAGTAGAAGCCGGTCCAGGTGAACACCGGCACCGGCACGAAGACCGGCGGCGCAGCGCGACGCGGAAGGTCGGCGGCGGTAGCCGCCGCCGTGAGGGCCGTGAAGGCCGCGAACGAGGTAAGAAGCTTTTTCATCATTGATCCCCAGCGAAGTGCCCGATCGACGATGAAACTAGTCGATTTTCCACAGCCGAGATGTAGCGCGAGGGCCACACCCTATCTCAGACGCATCAGCCGTGGCCGCTTCGGTGGAAATAGAGGATTGCCGAGGCGGTTGTGTCGGAAACGATACCAAAAGATAAGATCTTCGTCCTGTCGGGCCGATGTCTTAGCCTGTTGTTTACGAAGTTTTCCAATGCCGACGCCGCATTCATCGCATCCTCTCACGAATCGTCTGGATCGGACGAATCGTTGCGGTCGAACCAACTCCTCTCGCCGGCGAGAGGGGATCAAGTCGGCGGCGTACCGTTTGCGGTGAGGACGTTGCCCGCGAGGTAGAGCGAGCCGCAGACCAGGATGCGCGGGGGGTGCTCGAAGGCAAAATCCGCGAGGCTCTCCAAGGCCGCCTCAACGCTCGACGCGACATAGGCCGTCAATCCGACGTCGGCCGCGATCTGGGCGACTTCCTCGGCGGGACGGGCCGCCATCTGGCCGGAGATCGGAACCGCGATGAGGCCGCGGGCGAGCCCGACGAAATTGCGCAGGAAGCCCTCAGCATCCTTCGTGCCGAGCAGTCCGACCACCAGGACGAGGGGCACATCGCTCCGCTCGACGAGATCGGCCATCGCGGTCGCCAGGATGCGACCGCCGTCGATGTTGTGGCCGCCATCGAGCCATAGCTCGGCGCCGGCGGGAATCATCTCGGCGAGGCGTCCGCGGTTGAGCCGCTGCAGGCGCCCCGGCCATTCGACCTTGTTGAGGCCGGCCTCGATCGCCCCTACTCCGATATCGCCGAAGCCGGCCGCGCGCAGGGCCGCGATCGCGGTGGCGGCATTGGTGAATTGATGACGCCCGTTGAGCCGGGGCTGCGGCAGGTCGAACAGGTCGAGCTCGTCCTGGTAGACGATGCGCCCACGCTCTGCATGGACCGAGAAATCCTGGTTGCCGACGCGGATCGGTTCGGCCCCGACCTCCTCGGCGAGACGGCACAGCACAGCATCCGCCTCCTTGTAATCCTGGGCCGCGATGATCGCCGGGCAGCCACGCTTGAAGATGCCAGCCTTCTCGGTCGCCACCGCCTCGACTGTGTCACCGAGATATTCGGCATGGTCGCGCCCTATCGGCGTGACGACGGCTGCGGCCGGATTGTCGATGACGTTGGTGGCGTCGACCCGGCCGCCGAGGCCCACTTCCAGGAGAAGTACGTCCGCCGGGCTTTCCGAGAAGAGCAGGAAGGCCGCGGCCGTCGTGATCTCGAAAACCGTGATCGGCTCGCCGGAATTAGCCGCCTCGCAGCGGGCCAGGGCATCGGCGAGCTGGTCCTCAGGCACGTAGCTGCCACCACCGATCGCGCCGATGCGGATACGCTCGTGGAAGCGGACGAGGTGCGGCGAAGTATAGACATGCGCGGCGAGGCCGCCGGCTTCGAGGATCGCCCGCATGAAGGCGATGGTCGATCCCTTGCCGTTGGTCCCCGCCACGTGGATCACGGGCGGCAGCTTGCGCTCGGGATGGCCGAGACGTTCGAGCAGGCGCTCGATCCGCCCGAGCGACAGGTCGATCGTGCGGGGGTGGAGGGCCAGGAAGCGCGCCATCAGCGCATCGGAAGAATCCATGGATCGGCTCGCCGTATCGCGTGGGCTCAGGCCGGCTCTTGGACGGCGGTCACGCGCGCTGGCGCCGTCGTCGCGGGCTGGTTCATCAGCAGGCCGCAGAGCCGGGAGATCGTGTCCTTCAGGGCGTGTCGGTGCACGACCTGATCGACCATGCCGTGTTCTCGCAGGTACTCGGCCCGCTGGAAACCGTCAGGCAGCTTCTCGCGGATCGTCTGCTCGATGACACGGGGGCCGGCAAAACAGATGAGAGCGCCGGGCTCGGCGAGATGCACATCGCCGAGCATGGCGTAGGAGGCGGTGACCCCGCCGGTGGTCGGATTGGTGAGCACGACGATGTAAGGGAGCTTCGCTGCGTTCAGCCGGCGCACGGCCACCGTAGTCCGCGGCATCTGCATGAGCGAGAGGATGCCCTCCTGCATGCGCGCTCCGCCGGAGGCTGAGAACAGGATGTAGGGTGTGCGCTTGTCGAGTGCCGTCTCGGCGCCGCGGACGAAGGCCTCGCCGGCGGCCATGCCGAGCGATCCGGCCATGAAGGCGAAGTCCTGCACCGCGAGCGTCATCGGCAGCCCAGAGACCCGGCCGAAACCGATCTTGAAGGCATCCGGCATGCCGGTCTTGGCGCGGGCGTCCTTCAGCCTGTCGGCATAGCGCTTCTCGTCACGGAACTTGAGCGGGTCGGTCGCCACGTCCGGCAATGGCACGTCGATCCAAGTGCCCTCGTCGAACATCATCTTCAGGCGCGCCTGGGCGCTCATCTTCAGATGATGCTCCGACCCGGGGATGACCCAGTGGTTTCCCTCCACCTCCTTGTGGAACACCATCTGCCCGCTATCGGGACATTTGACCCAAAGGTTCTCGGGGGTCTCGCGCTTGAACAGGGTCTTGATCTTGGGGCGCACGACCTCCGAGATCCAGTTCATGGGTTCAACCATCGTCGACGGACCATTCTTGAGGGAAGGGGTCTCGGATGAGCCGAGGATCGGCTCTCGGGCAAATCTTTCCGGGGCATCGCGATCAGGCGATCCGGCCGCGCGCTCCTTCGGCCAGTTCGCGCACAAGGGCGCTCACCACCTCTGCCGCGTCCTGGCCATCCACCACCGCCCGATGGATCACATCGACCAGGGCCGAGCCGACGACCACGCCGTCAGCTCCCTTCGCGATCGCGGCGGCTTGAGCGCCCGTCCTGACACCGAAGCCCACCACGACCGGCAGTTCGGTATGGCGCCGGATCCGTGCCACCGCCTCGGCCACGCGGCCGAAATCCGGCGTTGCCGTGCCGGTGATCCCGTTGATCGAGACATAGTAGACGAAGCCGGCGGTATTCGCGAGGACGGCGGGAAGCCGGCGCTCGTCCGTGGTGGGTGTCGCGAGCCGGATGAAGGCGAGGCCCTTCGCGAGAGCCGGCAGGCAGAGCTCGTCGTCCTCCTCCGGCGGCAGATCGACGACGATCAGGCCGTCGATCCCGGCAGCGACGGCGTCGTCGAGAAAACGGTCGACGCCGTAGGCGTGGATCGGATTGTAATAGCCCATCAGGATGACGGGGGTCCCGCCGTTGCTCTCGCGGAAGCGACGGACGAGACCGAGGGTCTTGACGAGATCCTGTCCGCCCGCGAGTGCGCGGAGGGCCGCGGCCTGGATCGCCGGGCCGTCGGCCATCGGGTCGGTGAAGGGGAGCCCGAACTCGACGATGTCGGCGCCGGCCTGCGGCAGTGCCTGCAGCACCTTGAGGGAGGTCTCGGCATCGGGGTCGCCCGCCATCACGTAGGTCACGAGGGCAGCGCGCCCCTCCGCACGGCAGCGGGCGAAGGTGGCCTCGATGCGGGTCTCGACGGAACCGCTCGGGCGGGAAGAGATCGAAAGGGGCTCTGACGGCGAAAGGGTCATGGTGCCTGCGTCTCACGGCCCGCCCTCCGAAAAAGGGGCAGCCCAGGAACAAGCCGTCGCGCCTACACCATCGCGGCCTGCCCGTGAAGCGCGACCCGCCGACTAGGCCCGACATCCGCAGCAGGCTCGGCCCGTCGGCGAGGGATCGACGTCGCCCGGTATCCCGTCAACCAAGCCTTAAGCTCCTTTCGAAAGCCGCCCTTCAATCCCGCATGCGAGACAGGGGGCGGGGTGTCCGAAGGCCGAGGGCATCAGCGCCGCGCGGCGGCTTGCCATACGGCAATTCGGGTCGCGATCGTTCGCGCCGCCAACGGAGAGGTTCGATGGTCACGCTGCAAGTCCTTCTTGCTCTCGCCCTGTTCGCGATCCTGGCCGGAACCTGCACGTTCGTCTGGAAGCAGCGCCGACCGGCGGGCCATGGTGCCGAGATCGAAAGGCTTCAGGACAGCATCTGGCGGATGTCCGAGAGCGAGGAGCGGTACCGCGCCCTTGTCGAGGCGACCACCGACGTCATCGTCCAGCGCGACGCCCAGGGCCGCATCACTTTCGCCAATGACGGGTTCGCGCGGCTCATCGGAGCCGAACCTCTGACTCTGCTCGGCTCGACGGTGCAACTCGAGATCCTCGAACAGGGACTTCGCCACCAGCAGCCCGATGGCGTAAGCCGCGTCGAGATGCGGGTGCGTCCCATCGACGGCATCCCGCGCTGGTTCTCCTTCATCGAGACGCCGGTCACTGGCTCCGGCGGGCGGACGCAGTGGCTGCGTGCGGGGTCCGACATCACGGAGCGGATCGAATCCGCCCGCTCCCTCGACGAGGCGCTTCATCGGGCCGAGGCGGCCAACATCGCGAAGTCCCGCTTCCTCGCCACCGTCAGCCACGAATTCCGCACGCCGCTCAACGGCATTCTGGGAATGGCCGACCTCGTCCTCGATACCGGTCTCGATGCCGAACAGCGAACCTATGTCGAAGCGGTCAAGACGTCCGGACGGGCACTGCTGACGCTCATCGACGGCATCCTCGACTTCTCGCGAATCGAGGCGGGCCGCCTCGACCTGTCCGCGGAGCCGTTCGACCTGCGGGCGGTGGTGGAAGGTGTGGTCGAACTCCTGGCTCCCCGTGCCCAGGACAAGGGCATCGAGATCGCCTTGGACGTGGCCGATGACGTCCCGATGGAGGTCGTCGGGGATGCGGACAGGGTCCGGCAGATCGTCGTCAATCTTGCCGGCAACGCGATCAAGTTCACTCATCACGGCGGCGTCGGCATCACGATGAGCCGGTTCGCTGGCGAGATCGTCCTGGAAATCTCGGATACGGGGCCCGGCATCCCCGAAGACCGCATCCCGGTCCTGTTCGAGGAATTCGAGCAGGGCGACAGCAGCGCCAGCACGCGCCATGAAGGCACCGGCCTCGGCCTCGCCATCACCCGGCGCCTCGTCGCGCGGATGGGGGGGCGCATCGATGCGCGCTCCGTGGTCGGCTGCGGCAGCACGTTCACCGTGCACTTGCCTCTGCCGGCGGGTGCTGCCGATGCGAGTGCCGCGTCTCCCGTCTCCCTCGACGGCCGCAAGGTCCTGATCGTGGCCGAGTCGCCCTATCAGGCGCCCTTCCTCGCACGGCGCCTGTCTCGATCCGGCGCCTCCGCGCTGGTGGTGTCGAACCTCGATGCCGGCCTCGATGCCCTGTCGGACGTGCCCTTCGATGCGATCATCGCCGACCGTTCCCTCGGTGACGAGGCGGTGCGCAGCCTCGCGGCGGAAGCAACGCGATGCGGCGTGCGCTGCAGCCTCATCCTGCTCTCCCCCTTCGATCGTCGCGAATTCGGCGCCCCGGGTGCGGCCGGGTTCGACAGTTATCTCATCAAGCCCGTGCGAGCCCGCTCGCTATTCGACAGGCTCCTCGAACCGACCTCTTCCAAGACTTCCGCGGACCTCGTGGCGAGACGTCCGCCCAGCTTCGGGGCGGTCCCCGCTTCCAGAGCGAGGCCGCGCGGGACGTCGGGCATCCGGGTCCTTCTCGCCGAGGACAACCCGATCAATGCCCTCCTGGCGACAAGGGCTTTGGAACGGCTCGGCGCCGCAGTGGTGCTGGCGCGGGACGGGCTCGAAGCGTTGACGCAACTCGATCAGCCCGCATCCCGCTTCGACCTCGCCCTCATCGACATTCGCATGCCGGGGATCGACGGCCTTGAGACGGCGCGACGACTCCGTGCGAGCGAGGCCGAGCACGGCCGTCCGCCGCTTCATCTGGTGGCACTGACCGCCAATACCGGCCGAGACGACGAGCGGGCGGCGCGGGAGGCCGGCTTCGACGCGTTTCTGGCAAAGCCCCTCGATCTCAAGGCTTTGGCCGATCTCCTCGATCGGACCTCCGCCGCTGCGGCCTGAGACGCTCTCGACGCAATTCGAGCTTTTCCGTCACCGATAGTTCCGGACAGCGCCCTCCCTATGAAATGCGGGCGAGCATCGTGGGATGCGCCCCCGCATCAAAGTCTAAGAACGACTGCGGCCGCTATCGATCGAGGCCATGTCGCCCGGTCTGAGTCGCTCGGTTCAACAGGGTTGCATGGGAGGATTCGAGCAGTCCCACACGACCGAGGCGACGTTCCGGCACGAAATGGCTGCGCCATGGATCGTTCAGCAAGGCGGATTTCCCGCGGAACGGTCAGGGTTTGCCCATGACCAGCGGGGGCGCGCGCGATGGCCGCATCCCGGCCTGGGCGACCCTTCATCGACGCTCTCACGAGCGGCGGCCCACGCGTTGACAGGGCGCGGCGCGCGGGCGAACACGGGCGCCATGCAAGCACCAGCCTCGCCACCTTCGGACGCCAGGGCGCCGACACCGCCATCGTCGAACCGGGACGGTTTCGTGGCTATGGCTGTTGCCGCGTTGGTGGTGCTCACAGTCCTCATCGGCACCTTCGCGCCGTCCTCGCGGGGACCCGGCGGGCATAATTCTCCGGCCGACGACATCACCTGCGCTGAGTGGACGAACGGCTGCACCATCTGTCAGCGTCACGCTGAAGGTCCAGCCTGCTCCCTGCCCGGGATCGCCTGCGTCCCGCAAGCGCCGCACTGCCTCCGCCATTCCGGAGGCTGAACGCAGCGCCCAGACGTGATTTGGCTTCCGTGATCCGCCTTCGCTTCGCGCCGAGCCCCAACGGGCGTCTCCATCTCGGACACGCCTATTCGGCGCTGGTGAGTGCGGATTTCGCCGATCGACTTGGTGGTGAACTCGCTCTGCGCATCGAGG
The DNA here is from genome assembly GCF_042679825.1 of Methylobacterium marchantiae. Classification (NCBI taxonomy): domain Bacteria; kingdom Pseudomonadati; phylum Pseudomonadota; class Alphaproteobacteria; order Hyphomicrobiales; family Methylobacteriaceae; genus Methylobacterium; species Methylobacterium marchantiae. The sequence goes on from NZ_JBHTND010000026.1 coordinate 62,669, forward strand.
ACATCGATCCGGTGCGGTCGCGTCCCGAATTGATCTCGGCCATCGAGGCCGACTTGGCTTGGCTCGAGATCGGTTTCAGCGGACCAGTGCGGCATCAGTCCCGGCATCTGTCGGCCTATCGCGATGCCGTCGAGACCCTCGGCGCTCGCGGCCTCGCCTATCCCTGTTTCTGCTCCCGCGCCGCCGTGATCTCGGCGGCCGGACCGGAGCCGGCCCGCGATCCGGATGGGTCGCCGCTCTATCCCGGCACGTGTCGCTCGCTCGCTTCAGCCGAACGGCAGTCGCGCCTCGCCGCCGGCGGGGCGCATGGATGGCGGCTCGATATGGGCCGTGCCCTCGGTGTAGCGCCCGGCCCGCATCGCTTCCGCTGCCTGGACACCGCCTGTATCGAGACCTCTCATCCCGCCGATCCTGCCCGCTGGGGCGACGCATTGATCGCTCGCCGCGACGTACCCACAAGCTATCATCTCTCCGTCGTGGTCGACGATGCCGTCCAGGCGATCAGCCATGTGGTTCGCGGCGCGGATCTCCTGGCCGCGACCGACCTCCATATCCTGCTACAGGCGCTGCTCGGACTCGACAGTCCAGCCTATCACCATCATCCCCTGATCCTGGATGCGGACGGGATGAAACTCGCCAAGTCGCGCGGGTCCGAATCCCTCGGTGATCTCCGCGAGCAGGGCATCACGCCGACTGAGATACGCCGCCGGCTCGGATTCGGATGAGGGCAGAAGTTCAGCGTGTCCCTTCACGCTGGGCCATGGCGGTGCCGGTACGGGATTTCTGCATCGTGCCCTCGATCTGCTCGCGCTGCCGCGTGAACTCGGTGAGCATCCGCCCGTCGAGTTCGCGCCCGCGGGGTACCCGGATCTTCATCGGGTCGACGAAATGGCCGTTGATGATGACCTCGTAATGCAGGTGCGCGCCGGTCGAGAGGCCGGTGGAGCCGACATAGCCGATCACCTGGCCCTGACGCACCTTGGCGCCGGCCGTGACCCCACGGGCGAAACGCGACATGTGGTTGTAGGTGGTGACGTAGCCGTTGATGTGCTGCAGTTCCACACGACGGCCATAGCCAGAATCCCATTCCGCCTTGATGACGGTTCCGTTGCCGGCGGCGACGATGGGCGTGCCGATCGGATTGGCCCAGTCCACTCCTGTATGGAGCTTGGCATAGCCGAGGATCGGGTGGCGCCTGTAGCCGAAGCCCGAGCGCATGATGCCGTCGGCGATGGGTTTGCGGATCAGGAACTTCTTCAATGATCGTCCCTGCTCGTCGAGGTAGTCGATCGAGCCGTCGTCGGGGGATTGGAACCGATAGACCTTGCGCACCTCTCCTCCGAGGTTGAGCGACGCATAGAGCAGTTCGGGTCGGTCGAGTGCTGCCTGACCGCCTTCCTCGTCATAGGTATAGAAGACGTCGAGGCTGTCGCCGCTCGAGATCCGGCGCTGGAAATCGATGTCGTAGCTGAAGATCCTGACGATATCCTCCACGGTCGCCCGCGGAAGGTCGTGCCGTGCCGCGGTCTCGTAGAGGCTCTGATAGAGGCGAGGCCCCGAGCCGCCATCCTCGTCTTCGCCGTCATCCGCGGAATCGGTGGCGGCAGGCGCTTTACGTGCCGACTTGTCGTCCACCGCCTGAGCCACCGAAACGAAGGCGCCGCGGTCGTTGACGGCCGCGATGCCCTCGACACCATTCTCGCCATAGAGAGTGACCCGCGTCAGTTGCCGCGGATCGCCGGGCTTCGGACCCGGCGCGATCTGGATGCGGAACTGTTGGCCTTCGGCCAACTCGCCGACTCGCGTGCGTCCGCCGAGAGCGGCGACCACGCCCTTGATCTGTTCGTCGCTCGCCTGGCCGGTCGCTTTCAGCAAGGCTTCCAGCGTGTCACCGCGCTTGATCGCCAGGTCGCGATCCTCCACCAGCGGCGGCTCACCCTGCCGCAGACTGGTCTTCGCGAGATTGGTGACGTTCTCAGGCACCACCAAGACGTCGATCGACTTGAAGGGGCTTGCGTCTCCCGATGGAGAGGCGACACCACCGAAATCCGGCGATGCGATTCCCTGCTGAAGCGCGCGCGACAGCATGAGCTGGGGGGCGATCGGGAGCGCCGTGCGGCGCCCGGCCTCCGCGGCCAGCCGCTTCTCCTCCTCGACCTGTGCGGTCACGGCGTCGTCTCCGAGAGAGGGCGCGTCCGCCTCGATCGGCATCGTGGTGAGATCCCGCTTGATCACGGTGACCTCGGCGCCCGGAGCATCGGCGGCACTCGGCTCGGCCGCCCGTTCGAGCGGCTCGTTGGAGACGAACTTCATCGGGTCGAAACGCGGCATCTCGGCCGAGAAGACCCCCGTCGACATCGAGAGAGCGGTGGAGATCCGGACGAAGGGCCGAACCTTGATGATCTCGCGTTCGCCGAGACGGACTGTCACCGGCGAGCGGAAGGTCTGCTTGGCTGAGGCGATCATCACATTGCGAACGAGCCGGTCGCCCTTGCGCGCGATGTTGGCCACGTCGTCGCTGGGAGCGGGACGCACCACGATCTCGGCATGTTCGGGGACGGCGGCAAAGGAGACATCGCCCTGTAGCGACACGTAGATCGCGGCTCCGATGAGGCCGGCTCCCGTTAGTCCGGTCAGTGCGCTCGCGCAGAGCCAGCGCAAATTGACCTCACGCCGATCGATCCTGGCGGAATCGGTGACGTACAGGTCGAGAGGGGCATCCGTTGCCCGGTTGGGCTGTGTTGGGCGCTGATCGGCACCGCGCGTGGGAGCTCCGATCCTGCGACGACCGCGCGTCACGTTGTTCCCTCTCAAGCGTGTCTCATTCTCTCAGGGTGCCAGCCAATTCTCTATGGTCGATGGCCGGCAGAACGTGATCCGTCACCGACGATATCGGCTAGGGGCCGACATGTCGAAGGGGAGCATGTCGAGATTGAGGCGTGTCAGGAAGAGGCGAACCGGACGGCCGATCCGATGAGATGAGGGCGGTGACGCCATCCACGTCGCCATTTCGGCTCTAGGATGCTCGGCCCGGGAACGAGGTTCTGACCTAAAAGCGGGATCGGAACGGCGATGCGCCATCGAACGGATGCCCTAACGAGCCGTGTGCTCAAGCTGAGAAGAGGCGTGGCTCGCTGAATTCGTATTCATTTTCAGTGAGTTATGGTCGTACGTCATGTCTCTGTCGTGAAAAACCGTCAGCTCTGTGATTTTGGCATTGACGGGTCAGGTCGGTGTGTCTAGAAGCCTGTTCATCGGCGGCGGCCAGCGGGGACTTCGGTTCGGCGGGCGTTGTTTGTGTCTC
>NZ_JBHTND010000027.1:0-64353 GCF_042679825.1 Methylobacterium marchantiae
CAAAAGCCGGAAAGGGCGAGCGTTCGTCCTCTTGGCCTCCATCCGCCTAATGACCCGAAAGCTCTGTCAGAAAACATCATGATGCCGGACAGACTCTCAGTGGGGAAGTACGTCTGGATAGGTCTGTCAAAATTGTCCAAAAGAAGCGCATGGGTCGACTGTTCGATCTTTCGGAATCATGGTTTCACGGCGCCTCAATCAGCGTAGCCATATCCAACTTGAAAACAGGCGGCACCGTCGGCGAGCCATACAGTCTCTCAGTCCTTGTCCGTTGGATGTCATTCTGCGCAGTTGAGATCAGTCGACTATCTCCGCGAAGCGATCCGCGCGCGTGATGCGCAGACCGTACCGACTGGCCATATTCGATTTCGACGGAACGCTGGCCGATACGTTCCCATGGTTCTGCAGCGTTATCAACGATGTAGCCCTTCGCTATCGTTTTCGGCAGATTGGCCTGGCGGAAACTCAAGCGCTTCGCGGCCTGTCTGCTCGTGCTCTCATCCGCGAGCTTGGTGTGCCGGCATGGAAGCTGCCCTTCATTACCCGGCACATGCACGACTTAGCGGCCCGTGACATCGGTGCATTCGCTCTGTTCCCTGGAGTGTGGGAGATGATCCGGGACCTCCATGACGCTGGCATCGTGCTCGCCATTGTCAGTTCGAACAGTGAAGCCAATGTTCGCCACGTCCTGGGTCCCTGCGCCTCAAGCTTCCGGCATTATGCCTGCGGCGCATCGATGTTCGGGAAGGCCAAACGTCTGACCGCCATGATGCAAAAGACCGGTCTCGGCCGCGATACCATCTATGTTGGTGACGAGTTGAGAGACCATGACGCAGCAAAGGCGGCGGGGTGTGATTTCGGAGCCGTGTCCTGGGGGTACACCAGAGGGGATGTATTGGCTGCGGCGCAACCTACCCTGATTTTTGGACATCCAAGCCACATCGCGAAGACGATCTGGTCTTTGCACACCTAATACTGTCACCAGCACGCATCATCTCTGTATAAAAGTGCATTATGAAACGGGGATGGTGCCCCAGCCGGATTGCCGAACTCCGTCGCGACGCGCAAGACCCTGGGATCCTTGGTGAGAACGGATGTGCACGATGCTGATTCAGAGCCATGCCAATTCTCCGGATTAACCGAATCTCATTTCAGCTGCCCAGAGTGCGGTGGGACATCGATCCTCAGGCAAAAGCATCGTCGAAAGTCTGATAGACAGTTTGCGAACCGCTTATCAGATCAATCTCGGCGCGCGAGACTTCCGAGCTTTTTGCGGACCTCATCCATCGTCTTCGGCTAACGGAGAAGCGGCTGCGGTGACTCAATTGGTGCACACGACTGACCTTAGCCTTGGATTTTAGGCTTTCCGGCTCGAAATGTAATGAGTTCGATCGTGATCCGAATGGATGACTCATCGCGAGGAACCGGACAGCTTGTGAGCTTCCACATTCGATGATGCAAATTTTATGTGTCTCTAAACGTCTATCGATCCTCCATTAATTGAAGAATTCTCCGCCCGCAGAGGCGGACGAAGGCTAGGACGAGCACCGGGACAAGCGCAATAGCCCCGATATTCGGACCCAAGAGAAACGAAAGGCCGACCCCGAGACCGGCTGTGAAGGCTGCGGGCACCATGGCGAACTCGCAAATTGTTTTCGTTGGCTGGCGAAGCATCCAACAATTACTCGCATTAAAATGCCATAAAAAGGAAAAAATCTGGCTTTTTAATGCATATTAATAAAATTTACGAAATGGCACTAGGATCGTACGACTACTTGTAAGAATTTACAATCTTTCTTAGAGTATTATTCCTGATCGTCGTCGTCCGTGGGGCTGCATTTAAGAGCACGTTAGTCGGATTTTATCTCTACTCAGAGACAAAATGTAGTCCGCTCGCTATTAGAATAATTTTCTATTTTAAATAGCACAACCTAGATATATATATCAAAATTGACTTATAATCTCATATAGTTTGTCACGATCTTGGAAGTATAGATCTGATTCTCAAGTAAATGAGCAATAATATATTATATATATTGTTATTAATGGATCTTTATTCAAAAGAATGACTTATCTAATGAATTTTAATAAATTTGGCTGCCTATTTAGTAAAAGAACAAACGGAAAGGTCGCTGCGTCCGCGTGATTGGCTGGGGCGGGAGGATTCGAACCTCCGGATGGCGGTACCAAAAACCGCTGCCTTACCACTTGGCGACGCCCCATCGACGCAAGGCCGCGCGTTGTCTAGACGCCACGTCGGCGTGTTGCAACAGCCTGTTCGCGTTGATGGGCAACGAAAGAGGAGAGGCCGGATGTCGAGACGCATCGCCATCGTCACAGGGGCGGGGTCTGGCATCGGGCGTGCCGTCTCCGTCGGATTGGCTCGGTCCGGCTTCAATATCGCTCTGGCGGGCCGTCGCCGGGACCCACTCGATGAGGTAGCCGAACTGGTATGCAGTGCTGGCGTCGAGGCGTTGCCGGTTGAGACCGATGTCGGTGATGCTGCTGCGGTAGAGCGGCTTTTCGCGGCGGTGAAGGCACGGTTCGGCCGGCTCGATCTCCTCTTCAACAATGCCGGCCTGTTCGCGCCCTCGGTTCCCCTCGAAGAGATCACCCTTGAACAATGGCGAGTGGTGGTGGATGCCAACCTCACCAGCGCGTTTCTCTGCACGCAGGGAGCCTTCCGCATGATGAAGGCCCAGAATCCGCGTGGCGGCCGCATCATCAATAACGGCTCGATCTCCGCCCATGTGCCGCGCCCGAACTCGGCGCCCTATACCGCCACGAAGCATGCGATCACCGGTCTGACCCGGTCCACCTCCCTAGACGGTCGCGACCACGACATCGCCTGCGGGCAGATCGACATCGGCAATGCCGAGACCGACATGACGAAGCCGATGGCATCGGGTATTCGCCTGCCCGACGGGTCGCTGAAGGCGGAGCCAGTCATGGATGCCCGTCACGTGGCAGACGCGGTGGTCTACATGGCCGGACTGCCCCTCGACGCCAACGTTCAGTTCATGACCGTCATGGCGACGAAGATGCCCTATATCGGCAGGGGCTGAGGCCACCTGCTTTCGTCTGTTGCCTATTGGCCTTACAGACAGGGCACGCGCCAGACCTCATACCGACATACCCGCCCCGGCGGACCAGAGAAGCAACCGCCCGCGATGTTGATGCAGACCGCACTCATGGATACGACGGCCAAGGACACCGCCGACAAGGCGAGAGACTCCGTCGCCCGTCGCCGCACTTTCGCGATCATCTCACACCCGGATGCCGGCAAGACGACTCTCACCGAGAAGCTGCTCCTGTTCGGCGGCGCGATCCAGCTCGCTGGCGAGGTGAAGGCCAAGCGCAACCGCGTCTCCACCCGCTCGGACTGGATGGGCATCGAGAAAGAGCGCGGCATCTCGGTCGTCACCTCGGTGATGACCTTCGAATACGGCGGCTGCGTCTTCAATCTTCTCGACACGCCGGGCCACGAAGACTTCTCCGAGGATACCTACCGGACTCTAACGGCCGTCGATTCGGCGGTGATGGTGATCGATGCCGCCAAGGGTATCGAGGCGCGCACGCGCAAGCTGTTCGAGGTTTGCCGCCTGCGCGACATCCCCATCGTTACCTTCATCAACAAGCTCGACCGTGAGGCTCGCGATCCGTTCGAGCTTCTCGACGAGATCGAGAAGACCCTGGCGCTGGACGTGGCGCCGGTCACCTGGCCCATAGGCCGCGGGCGGAGCTTTGCCGGCACCTACGACCTCGGCAACGGCCGTGTCCGCCGGCTCGACGCAGCGGACGACGGCGGCACCGTGGCCGTGTCAGGCGTGGACGACCCGCTTTTCGACCAGCTTCTCACGGAGGAGGGTGAGGTCGCCACATGGCGCGAGGAAGCGGAGCTTGCAGAATCCGGCCTGAAGCGCTTCGATCTCGAGGCGTTTCGCGAAGGGCACCTCACGCCGGTCTTCTTCGGCTCGGCGCTTCGAAATTTCGGGGTTCGTGACCTCATTGATGGCCTCGCCCGATTCGCGCCGCCGCCTCGCGGCCAGGATTGCGACAAGCGCCTGGTGGAGCCGACCGAGCCGAAGATGACGGGGTTCGTCTTCAAGATCCAGGCGAACATGGACCCGAACCATCGCGACCGCATCGCTTTCATGCGCGTCTGTTCGGGCAAGCTCAGCCGCGGCATGAAGGCCAAGCTCGTGCGGACCGGCAAGCCGATGTCGCTTTCCGCGCCGCAATTCTTCTTCGCCCAGGACCGTGCCATCGCCGACGAGGCCTTCGCTGGCGACGTGGTCGGTATTCCCAATCACGGAACCCTGCGCATCGGCGACACTCTCACCGAGGGTGAAGAGATCGTTTTCCGTGGCGTGCCGAGCTTCGCGCCTGAGATACTGCGCCGGATCAAACTCACCGACGCGATGAAGGCGAAGAAACTTAGGGAAGCGCTTCAGCAGATGGGTGAAGAGGGCGTCGTCCAGGTCTTCCGCCCTCATGATGGTTCGCAAGCGATCGTCGGCGTGGTCGGAGCGCTGCAGCTCGATGTGTTGAAGGAACGCCTCCTGGCCGAGTACGGCCTTCCGATCGATTACGAACCGACACGCTTCTCGATCTGTCGCTGGATCGAGTCGGATCTGGAAGCCGACTTGGATTCCTTCGTCGGTACGCATGGCTCGGCCATGGCGAGCGATCTCGATGGATCGCCAGTCTTCATGGCGACCACCGCTTTCTCCTTGCGCTACGAGGAAGAGCGTGCGCCGAAAGTGCGGTTCACCGACATCAAGGACTATCAGAAGCGCGCCGTGTGAATCCCAAGAGTGTCATGCGGCACCGATACAGAAAGAGCCACGCAGTTAAAGCTGCGCGGCTCTTTGTTATTCTTGATCAGGTCGAAAAGGCGGCGATCAGCGACCCTGCTGGATGGCCGAGAGAATCCATCGGCCGCCGCGCTCGCGCACGAAGGTCCAGAGCTCAAGGGCCTCCGGTTCGCCGGTTCCGACCGTCTGGTTGGTGCGGCGGTCGATCGTCACGTCGGTGATGGCGTACCGCATCGCCAGGGTTGCGTATTCCATCCGGCCTTCGCTCCACGCTTCCGAAAGATCGCCCTGGAGTAGTTTCACGTTCGAGGTCCGATTGACTACGCCGCGGGATTCATTGGCACGGAGTTCCTCGACGAAGTAGCTCGCCATTTCCGGTGTCGCAAGATTGCGCAACGCCTGGACGTCCTCGCGGCCATAGGCCGTCTGCACATCGTTCAACGCGATCTCGAAGCTTTGATAATCGCCGGGGCCGATATCGACCTTGCCGATGCTCGGTTGGGGAGCGCCGCGCGGGGCAGCGCCCAGTGCCGCGCCTGTCCCCGTACCCGGAGCAGCGCCGTAGCCGCCCGGATTGGAATTGCCGGACAGATCGGAGCGGGCATAGCCGGCGGGAGCCGGGTTACCCTGGCGACGACGGAACCAGCGCACGGCGAAGGCGACGACCATGACGATGAGGCCAACCTGAAGCAGGAGGCCGATCATCGAGGCGATGCCGCCGAGGCCGCCGAAGAAGCCGCCACCAAGGAGTGCACCGAGAAGGCCTGCACCAAGAAGACCGGCCATGAAGCCGCCGCCGAAGCGGGGACGCTGTGTGGCAGCGCTACTCATGCCGGGATTGCCCATGGCCGGGCCGGGCTGGGTCTGCGAGCGCTGGATCGGAGCTGCGCTCGGAGCCGTGGTGGTGGACGAGGGCGCGTTGAAGGTCTTCGAGCCGCGCGAGCCCATGCCGCCGCCACTGCCCGGACGGGCCTCGGCAACGGGCGCTGCGACGGCCAGCACCGCGGCGAGCGCGAAGATGGTCGCGGCGCGCGTGCGACGCGTGGATGAGGTGAACATGAATACGCCTCTGAACGAAGTCTGAGATAGTCCTGGCGGGAATGCCGAACCTCATATGGTGACGTCTCGGGGAGAGTTTTAGTCCATTTTCGGTGCCCCTTTTGTCCCGCGAAACGTGATGAAGGAAGCGTGACGTTCTCAGCCCGCAGCAGGAAAGATCATGCGCACCGTTGTTCCTTCGCCGGGTTTGCTGTCGAGGGCGACCGTCCCGTTCTGGCGTTTTACCAATCCATGGACGATGGCGAGTCCGGTGCCCCGCCCAGCCTCCCGCGTCGTGATGAAAGGAGCGAGTGCCCGCGCCGCCATCTCGGGCGACATGCCATGTCCCGTATCGTGCACCGAGATGCCGACGGCGCCGTCTCCTGGTCGGCGGATCGCCGGGTCGCCCGGAGGCACGAGAAAGCTCGCGATCTCGACGGTGCCGCCGCGTGGCATGGCCTCGCAGGCATTGGCGAGGATGTGGGAAAGGGCAAGATCGACCTGGGTCGGGTTGCTTAGGCCGTTCGGGAGGTCCGAGGCGGTCCGGATCGTCAGTGCAACGCCGGGAGGGAGGGTCGCACGCATGCGTACTCCGAAGGCGGTGATGAGGGCATTCATGTCCACCGGCCGGACATCCGGCGCTATCCGCCGTGAAAACGTGAGAAGCTGACGCGTCAGAACTGTCGCCCGCTCGGCCGCGTCGGTTGATCGTGTCACTGCCCGTTGGATGAAGGGCTCTTCCCGGTCCGAGAGCCGCCGCTTCAGCCCGTCGATGTAACCGATGAGAATCTGCAGGAAGTTATTGAACTCGTGGGCGACGCTGTTGGTGAGAAGGCCCAGCGCCTCGCGCTGACGCGAAAGGGCCAGCGCCCCTTCGGCATCCCGCCGCCGTGTCACGTCGACCATTTGAACGAGTACTAAGCCCGCATCGGCTAGGCGTACCGCGAAGATCTCCGCCCAGAAAGTCGATCCGTTTCGCCGCCATGCCAGAACCTCGATACCTTCAGGCCGGTCACCTGCAAGAGCTGCCGCGAAGGCGGTACGAGCGTCTTTGTCGCTATTGGAGCCAAGGAGGAGATGCACGTCCCGTCCGGCGAGGGCGCTGCGTTCATGACCTGCGAGAGCGGCAAAGGCCGGATTGGCGTAGACGATTATCGTCTTCGCTGGGTCGATCATCAGGGCAGGGACGGCGCTGGCATCGAGAGCGGCCTGGAGATCGATGCCCGGGCTCGGCGCATCCCGCAATCCGCCGTCCTTGTGAGACAGTGCCATGCTATGTCCTGGCTCCTCGGAGCGAATTGGGCCCCAGGGTTAGTCGCATCGGACGCTATCGCCAAGTTTGTCCCGGCTCGGCCTGTCCCAGCAATCCCTACTGGCGTACCCACATCACCCGTGCGATCCAGGCGATCTCGCCCACTTGAACGGTTCGTTCCGCGTGATCAGGGTTGAGCGAGAGTAGCTCGATCGTCCGAGCTGTCTTTCGACGAAGTTCCTTGGCCAGCACCTCACCGCTGGTCAATCGCACTACGACACGGTCGCCCTTGCGAATGCTGGCCGTGGGGGAAACGATGAGGACGTCGCCGTCGCGGTAGAGCGGCTCCATGGAATCGCCCTGAACCTCGAGGGCGAAAGCACGATCCTCGCCGAGATCCGGGAACTCGATCTCTTCCCAGCCGGGGCCGCCGGTAGGCATGCCCTCCTCGGTGAAAAGCCGGCCCGCACCGGCCTGCGTAAGGCCGATCAGCGGGACCATCGCGCGCGGCATGCCTTCCCGCGGCTCGATCAGGTGCAGAAAATCGTCGAGCGTCGCGTTGGTAGCCGCAAGGACCTTCGAAACCGATTCGGTGGACGGCCAGCGCTTGCGTCCATCCGGCCCGATCCGCTTCGACCGGTTGAAGCTCGTCGCGTCGAGGCCAGCGCGCCGCGCCAGACCCGAGGCGGAAAATCCGTGACGTTCCGCGAGTCGGTCGATCGCGGTCCAGATCTGCTCGTGAGACAGCATGGGGAGACTCGATCATGGCGACTAAGACAGACCACCTAGCTTTAGGAAAGTAGAACTAAAACACGTCGAAAGCAACGGCACGTCGCCATTATCTCCAGGGTGCAGAGCCTTAAAGCTAACGACTTAAGGTAGAGATCGTTCATGGTTGCGATGAATGCGGACCCGTTCTATCGCGGAGCCACCGTACCGGAAGGCAATGCGCGATGCCCCTGATCTATAAGATTTGTCCGCGCACACTTTGGCAGCAAGCCGAAGCAGCCGGGCGATTCGCCGGTGCCCCCGTCGATCTGGCCGATGGCTTCATACACTTCTCCACCGCGGATCAGGTGACGGAGACGGCGGCCCGCCATTTTGCGGGGATATCCGATCTCGTTCTCATCGAACTCGATGCCGATTCGCTGGGAGAAGCCCTGCGCTACGAGCCGTCCCGCGGCGGAGCTCTGTTTCCCCATCTCTACGGCGAACTGCCGCTTCATGTAGTCCGGTCCGTTGTCGAAATTCAAATAGGGCCGGACGGTCGACACGTTTTTCCGGCTGGAGTGACGGCGTCAGGAGACGCAGCATGATCGGCGCTCTCTTCCCGCTGGCAAGGCCTATCCTGCACGGTCTCGACGCAGAGACCGCGCACAATCTGACCCTTCGTGGTCTCGCGCTGCTGCCACCACGCCGTCCGACACAAGACAATGCCAAGCTCGCGGTCACCGCCTTCGGTCGACGGTTTCCTAATCCGATCGGGCTCGCAGCAGGGTTCGACAAGGGCGCACAGGTCCCAGACGCGCTGCTCGGCCTTGGCTTCGGCTTCGTCGAAGTCGGCGGAGTCGTGCCGAAGCCCCAACCCGGCAACCCGCGTCCGCGGGTGTTCCGCTTGAGCGGGGACGGGGCCGTGATCAACCGCTTCGGTCTCAACAGCGAAGGCCTCGACGTCGTACGCAACCGGCTCGCCTCTCGGAGCGGCCAGCCCGGATTGGTAGGCATCAACATCGGCGCCAACAAAGATTCGACCGATCGAATCGCGGATTACGTGGCCTGCACCACGGCGCTCGCGCCGCACGTCGCCTTCGTGACGGTCAACGTCTCTTCGCCGAACACGCCCGGCCTGCGCGACCTTCAGGGCGAGGCCTTCCTCGACGACCTGCTCGGCCGCGTGGTCGAAGCCCGCGACAAGGCCTCCGCAGAGACGGCGATCCTTCTGAAGATCGCGCCAGACATCTCCCTCGAGGCACTGGATTCCATCGTCGCCACCGCCTTGCGCCGCAAGGTCCAGGGCCTCGTCGTCTCCAACACCACCACCGCGCGGCCGGCGAACCTGTCCGAGGCGTCGCTGGCGACCGAGACCGGTGGATTGTCCGGCCGGCCGCTCTTCGCGCCGGCGACCCGGCTCCTGGCCGAGACTTATCTTCGAGTCGGTGGCACCATCCCGCTCATCGGCGTCGGTGGAATCGATTCCGCTGAGGCGGCCTGGACGAAGATCCGCGCTGGAGCGAGTCTGCTGCAGCTCTACTCGGCCCTGGTCTATGCCGGCCCCCGCCTCGTCGGCTCGATCAAGACCGGCCTCGTGCGCAGGCTTGCCACCGAGGGAAGCCAGGACTTGTCGACGATCGTCGGGCGCGATGCTGCGGAGTTGGCAAAGCTCGGGATGAAGGCGGATTAGGCGGTCAGAAGCGGAGCATAAGGGGTGCTCGTCCGTCTTCTACGTCCTTCCGGTTCAGCCGCTTCAAGTGGTTTTCCCGCGTCGCGAAGAACGCGATCGGATCATGCTCTTTGACGATTGGCCGAGCTGTTTGAATGCCGCATTTCTGCATGATCCGCATGCGTTGGAAGCGGGGCCGAGTTTAGAACTCGAAAAGGTTGCTCGGTTTCGTGCCAATGAGCCGCGACAAGCGCATGACTGGCCTGCGTCCCATCCCGATTGAGTGAGTCTTGTGCGGCGCGATATCGCTGCTGGTATCAACGATGTTATCGCTCCGCGATAGCGCCGTCCGGCCATCATTTGCCGAACCCAGGATCGTCCATGGATCACCCGGTCGCGTCGCCAAAGCGCTCATCCGCCGCCGGAGGCTGGGGTGCGTTGAAGAGCTGTGGAAAGCATCTTCTGAGTAGCCGTGCCCCGCTTTCCGGCGCTCGGGCCATGCTCAAGGCCAACCAGCCCGACGGGTTCGATTGTCCTGGCTGCGCTTGGGGTGATCCGGCGCACGGTTCCTCGTTCGAATTCTGCGAGAACGGCGTCAAGGCGGTCTCGTGGGAGGCGACCGACAAGCGCACACCACCCAAGTTCTTTGCCAAGCACACCGTGTCGGAGTTGCGCGGGTGGACCGACTATGCTCTCGAAGGTGAAGGCCGCCTGACGCATCCCATGCGCTACGATGCTGCGAGCGACTGCTATCTGCCCGTCAGCTGGGACGACGCCTTCGCCGAGATAGGCACCACCCTGCGCGGTCTCGACAGCCCGAACCGGGCCGAATTCTACACGTCCGGACGCGCCTCCAACGAGGCGGCTTATATCTACCAGCTGTTCGCCAGGCTCTACGGTACCAACAACTTCCCCGACTGCTCCAACATGTGCCACGAAGCCAGTGGTATCGCCCTCCAGGCGGCCATCGGCATCGGCAAGGGCACTGTCCTGCTAGAGGATTTCGAGAAGGCGGATGCGATCTTCGTAGTCGGGCAGAACCCCGGCACCAACCATCCGCGCATGCTCGGCGACTTGCGCAAGGCCGCCACACGCGGTGCCCGTGTGGTTGTGTTCAACCCCGTGCGCGAGCGCGGCCTGGAGCGTTTCGCCGACCCGCAGAACACCGTGGAGATGCTGCGCGGCTCCAGTGCTCCAGTGGCGAGCCATTATTACCAGCCGCGTCCGGGCGGCGACATGGCGGCCTTCCGAGGCATCGCCAAGGCGGTCTTCGCTGCCGACAATGCGGCGCTCGCCGCCGGCCGGCCTTCGGTGCTCGACGTCGCCTTCCTCGCCCATCATGCCGCTGGACACGAAGCCTATCGGGCCGTGGTCGCGGCCACGACCTGGGATGAGATCGAGGACCAGTCCGGACTGTCTCGCGCCGATATCGAGGTCGCGGCCGATGTCTATCTCGGCGCCGACAAAGTTATCTGCACCTGGGCCATGGGTGTCACCCAACACAAGCACTCGGTGGCGACCATCCGCGAGATGACCAATGTCATGCTTCTGCGCGGGAACATCGGACGTCCCGGTGCCGGCCTCTGCCCCGTTCGCGGCCATTCCAACGTGCAGGGCGACCGCACGGTGGGCATCAATGAGAAGCCGCCGGCTTCCCTGCTCGATGCCCTGGAGCGTGAGATCGGCTTCACCGCGCCGCGCAAGCACGGCCACAACGTCATCGGAGCCATCGGTGCCATGCTCGACGGATCGTCGAAGGCTTTCATCGGCCTCGGCGGTAACTTCGCCCGCGCCACGCCGGATACCGCGCTGGTGGCGAAGGCGCTGGCCTCCTGCGAACTCACCGTTCACATCGCGACCAAGCTCAACCACTCGCACCTCGTGCCCGGGCGCGTCGCCTACCTGTTGCCGTGTATCGGCCGCACCGAGATCGACCGGAATTCGAAGGGCAAGGTCCAGATCGTCACGGTCGAGGATTCCATGAGCATGGTTCACGGTTCAGGCGGCATCAACAAGCCGGCTTCGCCTGAACTTCGCTCGGAGATCGACATCATCGCCGGCATGGCCGCCGCGACCGTCGGATCGGACAAGGTCGACTGGGCCGCGCTTGCTGACGACTATGACGGCATCCGTGCGCTGATCGAGCGGACCATTCCGGGTTTTGCCGGCTACAATGCCCGCGTTCGTCGCCCGCGCGGCTTCATGCTGCGCAACCTCGCCGCCGAGCGCAACTTCGAGACGGCAACCGGCAAGGCGACCTTCTCGGCCGATCCATTGCCGGAGGCGACCGAGCACCAGCAGGCGCGGGGGAAGGTCGGAACATTCGTGCTCCAGACCTTCCGTAGCCACGATCAATATAACACCACCGTCTACGGACTCGATGACCGCTATCGCGGGGTCTACGGCGAGCGCCAGGTGCTGTTTGCCCATCCCGACGATCTGGCCGAGATTCGTGCTGCGGCGGGCGATCGGGTCGATATCGTCGGCCCGCATGACGATGGCGTCGTGCGGGTCGCCGAAGGCTTCCGTCTCGTCCCGTTCGATATGCCGAGGGGAAGTCTCGCGGGCTATTACCCGGAACTCAACGTCCTTGTTCCCCTCTCATCTTTCGGCACGGAGAGCGATACGCCAACCTCCAAATCGGTGATGGTCTCGATCCGCCGACCGGTGGAGGCTGCGTGAGCGCGCCTCCCGCCGATGCCGAGACCTTCCTAGCCGTCACCGATTCCATCGCCGATCTCCAGCCTGGTCTGTCCAGTCTCGAAGCCGGGTTGCTCGCGGGGCTGTATCTGAAGCTCGCCGCCGACAGCCGCAGTTTCGCGCGGGTCTTCGGCGTCGCGCACGCTCTCGTCCTGCGCGCCGTCGAAACACTGTCGACGGAAGCCGAGCTTCTCGCGGTCACCGAGCGGAACCAGCGTACTCAACGGGCACGCTACGAGGCGACGCCAGCGGGGCTTGCGATTCTGGATCATCTCCACGGCTGAATCGCCGGGAAGCGATCCCGCATCACGTTCCATAGCTCTGGATCAACGAACCCGCCACCAAGGTCCAACCGTCCACCAGGACGAAGAAGATCAGCTTGAACGGGAGCGCCACCGTGGCTGGCGGCACCATCATCATACCCACCGCCATCAGGATCGAGGCGACGACGAGGTCGATGATGAGGAAGGGAATGAAGAGAAGGAAGCCGATCTCGAAGGCGCGCCTCAACTCCGAGATCATGAAGGCCGGCGTGACGATCTCGAGGCCGATGGCTTCGGGGCCGGCGGGAGCGGGGGCCTTGGCCATATCGAGGAAGAGCTTCAGATCCTTCTCGCGGACGTTCTTCAACATGAAGGTCTTGAACGGGGCGGATGCCCTGTCGAAGGCGACGCCCTGCGTGATCTGTCCGGCGATCAGCGGCTCGATGCCGGTGCGGTAGGCCTCGCGCGCGGTCGGCGCCATAACGAAGGCGGTGAGGAACAGCGCGAGGCTTGTGATCACCGCATTCGGCGGTGCGCTCTGGGTGCCTAGAGCCGAGCGCAAAATGGAGAGGACCACTACGATCCGCGTGAACGAGGTCGCCATTACGAGGACTGACGGCGCGAGCGCCAGGACGGTAATGAGAGCGACGAGTTGAAGCGCCCGCTCGGTCACGCCCCCCTGACCAAGATCGACCGAAAGGCTCTGCGCCTCGGCCGCGCCGATCCCGACCGCGAGGAAGCCGCCTGCCGTCAGGACGAAGCCGGCGGCTTGGAGGCGAGGCGAGGGCGTTCGGATCACAGGTTTCATAGCGGGCGGCAAACTGCGTCCCCTGAGGCTCGGGCGCAAGCCGCCGGTACGATAAGAAGGCTTGATCGAGAGCAAAGAGGCTTCGCCTCGTCAACGGGCGGCACCGATCCGGGAATGCCGATGGAATTCTTTGCGCTGGCCCCCTGGGATGGCTAGGTTCCCTCGAACAGGGCCGGCCGACGCTGAAGGATGATGATGACGAACCCAGCCGCTACCGAAGCCCGGGACATCGGACCGTTCGCCGAAGCCGTATGGCAGACGCCGTTCGGCCTTCCGCCCTTCGAACGCATCCGGCCGGAGCATTTTCTGCCCGCCTTCGAGACAGCTCTCGACACGCACGATTCCGAGATTGCCGCTATCGCCGGCAATGCCGAAGCGGCGAGCTTCGCCAACACCGTTGAAGCCCTGGAGCGCGCGGGCCTCGATCTCGACCGCGTCGCCTCGGTCTTCTTCAACCTCAGCGGCAGCAATACCAGTCCCGAACTTCAGGCCGTGGAGCGGGCCATGGCGCCGCGACTCGCCCGCCATGGCAGTGCCATTTACCTCAATCCTCTGCTCTGGGAGCGGATCGCCGCAGTCGATGCGGATGCCGAGAACCTCGTAGACGAAGAGCGCCGCGTCCTCGATCGCTACCGCACGCGGTTCCGGCGGGCAGGGTCGGATCTCGCGCCCGACGCCAAGGCGCGGATGGCGGAGATCGCGGGGCGCATGGCCGAACTCGGCACCAATTTCAGCCAGAATTTGTTAGCGGATGAAGGCGCCTTCATTCTTCCGCTAGACGGTGATGGCGATCTTGCCGGTCTCCCCGATTTTCTTCTGTCCGCCGCAGCCAGTGCAGCCAAGGATCGCGGCGGAGAGCATGGTCACGTAATCACCCTGTCGCGCTCGCTGATCGAGCCTTTCCTGGTATTCTCGACTCGCCGCGACCTGCGCGAGAAGGCCTACCAGGCCTGGATCCGCCGCGGCGAGAGTGGCGGCGCCACCGACAATCGGACGATCATTGCCGAGATCGTCGCGCTTCGCGCCGAGCGGGCCCGCCTGCTCGGCTTCGACAGCTTCGCCCACTTCAAGCTGTCGGACACCATGGCGGGATCGCCGGACGCGGCCATGGACCTTCTGCGCAATGTTTGGACGCCGGCCCATGCCCGGGCCGGCACCGAACGCGACCGTCTGCAGGCGCTGGCGTCGGCCGAAGGCGCCAACATCGCCATTGGACCACACGATTGGCGCCATTACGCCGAGAAGCTTCGGCGTGCCGAGCACGACCTAGATGAGGGAGAGATCAAGCCCTACCTACCTCTCGACGGCGTCATCGCGGCCTCGTTCGACACAGCCGAGCGCTTGTTCGATCTGCGCTTCGAGGAACTGATCGACTTCCCCCGCTATCATCCGGACGTGCGCGCCTGGGCCGTGCGCAATGCCGATGGTTCGGAGGTCGGCCTCTTCCTCGGCGATTATTTCGCGCGCTCGTCGAAGCGCAGTGGTGCCTGGATGAGTGCCTTCCGTTCGCAGGAGCGGCTCAACGGGACCATCACGCCGATCATCGTCAATGTGATGAATTTCGCCAAGGCACCGGACGGTGAGACGCCGCTCCTGTCCTTCGATGATGCGCGCACACTGTTTCATGAATTCGGCCATGCTCTGCACGGGCTGTTGTCGAACGTGACCTATCCGCTCCTCTCTGGCACAGCGGTGGCCGGCGATTTCGTTGAATTGCCGTCTCAGCTGTATGAGCACTGGCTCGAACAGCCTCAAGTTCTGCGCGCCCACGCGAAGCATTATCGCACCGGCGAGCCTATGCCGGAGGAATTGCTGAAGCGGCTGCTAGCGGCGCGGGCCTTCAACCAGGGCTTCTCGACGATCGAATATACCGCTTCGGCCATCGTCGACATGACACTGCACCTGTCGAGTGCGGGCGAGAATGGGCTCGACGTGCTGGCCTTCGAGGCAGATGCGCTGCAGCGCATCGGCATGCCAGCGGAGATCTCCATGCGGCATCGCTCACCGCATTTCGCGCATATCTTCTCTGGCGACAGTTATGCCGCCGGCTATTACAGCTACCTCTGGTCTGAGGTTCTGGATGCCGATGCGTTCGATGCGTTCCGCGAGGCTGGGGACATCTTCGATCGCGAGACGGCGGCGCGCCTGCGCAAGTTCGTCTACGGAGCCGGAAACCTGCGTGATCCCGGCGAAGCCTATATTGCCTTCCGCGGTCGACTGCCGAGTATCGACCCGTTGTTGCGCAAGCGCGGTCTGGCCGCGGCCTGATTCAGCCGAGGTAGTTCACGAGGGTCAGTTTCGAGAGCATCGATGTGACCTGATAGCTTGCCTGGAGCTGCGTCTGCAGCGCCAGGAGCTTGGCGGTCACCTCCTCGGTAGACACGGTGTCGACCCCGTCGAGGCTGTCCTGCAGCGCAGCTCGGGTGGAGCTGTTCTGCGATTTGGCATCCGCCATGCTTTTGGCAGCGAGGCTCAGCTCGCTGGCGATTCCCTTCACGCCGTCCTGCCCACTGCTCGACGACAGCAGGGAGCGCGACCGCTCGGCGATGGCGAGATAGCGCGCCTCCTCCTTGGATCCTGTCTGCGTCGTGGTGAAGCTCTGCACCGCTACCTGCGCGATGCCGGCGAGAACCGAGCGGATCGGCGCCTCGTTGGCCTGCGCGCCGATATTCAGCTTGCGGTCGGCCCCGACCTGGACTGTCGCCGTCGCGCGAGGATCGCTGGAGGTGTCGTCCCCGGTGTACCAGATGACGGTCTTCGTGCTGGCCTGCTCGGCGTAGCCGTTGCCGTCCGCCGACACTCTGCGCGGAGCTAGGCCGGCCGAGCTCGAACCCGCGAAGAAGTCCTGCGAGGCCCGCGATGCCGAACTGGCCGAAAGAGTCGTTCCCGCTGCCTGCTTCAGGGCGTTCGAAAGGGCTGTCGAGATGTTGCCCGCTACGTCTCCGGTGAGCGAGAACTCGCTCGTCGACGTGGAATCCGCCGTAGCCTTGGCTGTTAGAGTGATCGTCTGAGTCGTTCCGTCGCGCAGTCCGAGATTGAAGGTCAGCGTGTCTCCCGCCGTTGGCGGAGTATTGACGGTCAGCGCCACCGAGGCGGGCGCCCCGGTCCCGAAATTCGCAGCCAGGCCGAGGGACGCGTCGCCCTGGATGCTTGCGACCGGCTTGCCTGCGAACCGGGCGTTCAAGGCCGCCGCGGTCTCGGCTGCGGTGCCGAGCTTGATCGTGTCGGTCGAACCGGCCGGAGGGTTCGCCGTCAGGGTGAGGTCGGTGAAGGTCTGCGTCCCATCCGGTTGATTCACGGCGACGCGGATTCGGTCGCCATCCTTCGGGGCGTTCGCGACCGTGAAGGTGACGTCCGGTGCAGTGCCGCCCATCGTTGCGCCGGCCGTGATGGCCGTCGGATTGGAACTCGTGGCCGAGACGAGGTTGAACCCGAAATTGGCTCGCGCCTCGGTCCCTGCAGCGCCCGTCCCCTCCTCGCTGACCGTCACGGTTTGGCCCGACACGCTCGTGGAGACGCGGCCATTCCCGTTTGGTCCGATATCGGCGGCGACCTGCTCGCTCACAGTGGTCTTGAGACCGTCGAGCCCCCGGCTCGCCACCCCGTTCAGGATTGCGTCCGACGAAGCCACGGGCGGCGCGTCGGTGGCCCGTCCACCGAAGACGTAGTTGCCTGCTACCTCTTGGTTTAGAGCCTCGACCGCCGCGTCGAGACTGTTTCTGGCGCTCTGCACGACGGTGCCGGCCGCAATGGCGCTTGTGGCTGTCAGCGAGGCCTGTACTGCGTCGCCCAGGGTGGCGACCTGCGTCACCGCCGTGGTGGTCAGTTTCACCCGCGTATTGTTCGCGGTGATGGCCGCGTCATATCCGTCGAGAGCGCTGAGGGAGGCATGAGCGCTGAGACTCGTAGTCCGCGCCGCGCCGATGCCGCCATAGGTCTCGGAGTTGCGGCCCGTCGCCAATTGGCCGGCCAGCGTGTCGAGCCGGCTCTTCAGGCCTACCAGGTTCGTCGTATTGCGATCCTGGAAATATGTGCCGGCCGTGAAGGCGTTGATCGTCATCGTGACCTCGGCGGAGTGAACGTCGAACAGGGGCTGTCAGGGATCGGCGGAAACCGTTCGCTAGATCCGGAGGAGGGTATCCATCATGTCGCGTGCGGCCGTCAGCACCCGTGCATTGGCGCTGTAGGCGGTCTGCAGTTCGACGAGCTTGGACATTTCCTCGTCGATGCTGACGCCGGACGAGCTGGCGAACCGGCTCTGGGCTGTAGCCAGAGCGATGCCTTGGCCCTCGTCGAGGTTCTGCGCGGTTGCTGCGGCGGCGCCCTGCGCGTCGATGATACGCTGGGTGAAGTCCTGCACCGAGGACGTGTAGGGCGCGCTGATGCCGCCGATCCCGCTCGCCGCCGAGAAGGTGCGGCTCGCGCTGGTCAGGGCGTCGTAGAAATATTGCGGTCTCGTCGCATCGCTGGTCTGGGTCGACGTTGACGACTTCACCAGCGTATCGGTCTTGGCGACCACCGTCGGGTTCACCGTGATGCGCTGGGCAAACCCAGTCAGCTGCGATCCACCGTCGAATGAGCCCGTGTACAGACTGCCCTTGCCATTGGAATCGATGAAGAGGGGGATCTGAGTTTGGCCGTTCTGAACGTCCGTGGGCGAACCCGACTGGGTGACGCTGGCGCTGATGCCCTGGATCGCAGGAGCACCGCTGCCGGTCTTCGCCAGGATTCGCACGCCCCCCGCGCCGATGCCGGTCTGTGCCGTCACGGCGAAGGTCGAGCCGAGTGCATTGGCAATCGCGGTGCTGATGCTGGTCGGATCGCTGGTCACGGTGATCGGAACGATGGTGGCCGACGGGTCGCTGGTATCGGCCGGGTTTACGGTAGCTGCCGGAGACTTGTTCGACGGCATCAGGATCAGGTTGCGCTGCGTCCCCGACGCATCCTTCAGACTGATCCTGATGGCATTGCCGGCGCTCAAGCCCGTGAGATCGATGTCGAAACCGTCCCCGACAGATGTCGACGCGGCCGTTCCCATTGCGGATTTGTCCGAGAGCGAGCGCGAGAGACCGGCCGCGAGATCGTCGAGCTGACGCTGAGCCTGAGGTAGCACCGTGTCGCGCAGCTCAATGCCGGCGGCCAGCGACCCCGAGCGGATAGCGTTCGAGGCCACGAGATCGATCTTGGCGCCGCCCGGCGTGGTCGCCGTAATGGTCCCGACGCCGCGCTTCGCCGGATCGGTCGAATAGGTCGAGTCCGGCGTCAGCGTCCCGCGTCCGTCGAAGCTCAAGCTCGCGGCCGCTCCCCTGTCCACCAGGGTAACGCCGGACGCCGTGATGACCGTGACGGTGCCGTCCCGCTGCGGCGAGGTCTGCACATCGAGATAGCCGGAGAGCGAGTTGATGGTCTGATCGCGTTGGTCGAGGAGATCGGCCTTGGCCGAATCGTCGTTCGTCGCGGCGATTTTCGTATTGAGCGCTGCGATCGAAGACAGAAGGCCGCTCGCTGTCGTCGTGTCGTTGGAGAGCTGGTTCTCCGTGGCCGTTCGAAGCGATTGCACGCCGTCGGCGATAGTCCCGATCTTCGAAGCGAGGTTCGAGGCCGCCGAGACGACGGTGGAGCGGGCGGGAGCCGAGGTCGGGTCCGCCGCGAGTGTCTGAAGCGCGAGAGTAAAGTCGTTCATCACGCCGTCGAGGGCGGTCGTCGTGCCGGGCGTGCCGTAGAGTTTGTCGAGTTGGGTCCGAACGTCCGCCATCATGCTCGTGTAGGACGACCCCGAGGTCTCGAGGCGCAACTGTTTGAGAGCCGCGTCGTCGAGGATTCGGCCAATCGTACCGATGGCAACGCCGGAATTCCCGACTCCCTGCGCGACGGTATCGAGCGTGCGTTTGACGTAGCCGGCGGTGCCGACGTTCGCGATGTTCTGCGAGACGACGCCGATGGCGGCCTGAGTGGTCTTCAGGCCGGCAGCTGCGGTACTCAGGGCTGTGAACGACACGGTCGCCTTCCTTCTACGTCACTGGATGTCTCAGCTTTCAGCGAATGATGTTGATCAGGGCGGACATCATATCCTGCGCGGTCGAGATGACCTTAGTATTGGCTGAGTAGGCCTGCTGGGTTACGATCATCTTCGAGAATTCACTCGCAATGTCGGTATTCGACTGCTCGATGTTGCTGCCTTCGATCGTCGTGCCGTTGAGGCCTACTCGCGGCGCGCCGGAATCGAGGGTCTGAAGATAATTGCCGGACGAATCCGCCTTCAATCCATCGGGGTTCGTGAACTGCACGACCTTGATCTTGGCAAGCGCGATGCTGTTGCCGTTGCTGTAGCTTCCGACGACCTCTCCGTCCGAATTGACGGAAACGCTGTTCAGTTGGCCGGCGCTGTATCCGTCCTGTGTCAGCGTTCTGGTGGTCGCTTCAGTAGCCGTATAGGCCGTCAAGCCACCGGCCCCGTAGGCAACGCTGATTGCCCCGAGATTAATTCCATTGACGGTGACGTTGGGAACGGACACCGACGTTGCCGCTGGCGTCACTAACTGTCCGCTGCTGTTGAACTCGAAAGCAGTACCAGCATTCGTCCATGCGCTGGCTGTATCCGTAACTGCATTATTGTTCTGATAGAACAGGTTCCAGACGTCGTTCGTTGCCGGTGTGGCCGATGCGTTTCCATTCTGAACCTTGGCCCAGACTGTGTTGATCGTAACCGGAGCCCCGCTTGTCGTATATGCCGTCAGGCTTGGACCATCGATACTGTTCGCCAACAGCTTGGAAGCTTCGGTAGCAGGCACTGTCGCTGCACCCGTGCCGGTCGTAATGCGAGGATCAGTCGCAAATCCTGTCGCGGGAAGCAGTTCCGATCCTGCTACCGTGGATGAGTAGTTGGTCGTCGCAGGCGTCTTCGGGAGGTTGGCCGAGTAGTTGATCGTCGTCGTCGCCTTGGCTGGCAGTGTCGAGGTCGAGATCTGGATCGGCCCCTCGCTCGTTGCCCGTCCGGTCACCGGGTCGAGGCTGGTCCCCGTCAGATAGGCGCCACCGCCATTCTTAAGATAGCCATCCTTGTCGGGAGCGAAGTCGCCCCGACGGGTATAGAGATTGTTCGACGAGAAGGTTGTCTGGTTGTTGGCGTCGCCGCTCTTGGTCTGGACCACGAAGAAGCCCTCGCCGTTCAGGGCGATGTTCGTCGGAACCTCGGTCGCGTTGATATTGCCCTGGATCGTAGTCGTGAGCCGAGAATTGGCCATCACGCTGCCGGCCACTTGGCGATTGGGTGCCTGTTCGGCGACGAGATCGACGAAATTGGTATCGACCCGTTTGAAGCCCGTCGTCTGCGAGTTGGCGATGTTGCCTGAGATGTTCTCGAGGGAGAAAGCCTGGGCCTTCAGGCCCGAGACCGCCGTCTGCATCGCGGTAAAGACATCCATGACCGGCAACCTTTGACTCTAGTGACGTCGACCGGAGACCGGCTCGCCAAAAGGTTTCAGCAATCGCGATGCCAAGACTAAGTAGCTGATTTGATGAGATAAAGATTTTTCTTGCTCGGCAAGAAGGATCAATGGCGGGTGACGCCCCGGCAGCTTTTGCCGGTTCCTGTCGGTGACGCGGCGGCGTTTACCCAGCGTTATGCCGGGAGGGGCTATCATCGTGCAGAACCGAACCGGACGAGGATTATGAAGAGCAAGCGGACGACCCTTGTCCACCTCATCTACTTCTCGCGCCTCAACCTCGCCGCCGATGCAGCGGGCCGAACCCGCCAACTCGGCGAGATCACCCGGCAGGCGCAGAAGAAGAACGAGTTCTCGGTCATCACCAGCTTCCTTCTGGTGGAGCAGAATTTCGCGGCCCAGATCATCGAGGGCGAGCGCACGTCGGTGAACGACACGTTCGGACGGATCAACAGTGATTCGCGACATCGCGACGTTCAGATCGTCGAGTGGCGCGAAATCGTGAAGCGCGAATTCGTCAATTCGTTCGTGACCGCTGTCCGCAATCCCGTGAACGATGCCGTCTTCCAGAAGGCCAACCTTCTGCCGATGTTCCAACGCGGCACACCGAAGGCCGCCGCGATCCATTCTCTGGCCGTAGCCCTGCAAGCCGAATCCATGTCCAAGCAGGGCATCGACCACCTCTTCGTTTAGCCAGATCCGCCGACAACCCTGATGCCGTATATCCGGCCCTGAGCCTCGAAAGCCCATGAGCGAGACGCCACCGATCCTGATCGTCGACGATCAGGAGAAACTGCTGAAGCTTGTCATTCTCTTGATGACGCGGATCGGTTTCCCCGATGTCGACGGTGTGACCAGCGGAGTCGAGGCGCTGGAGCATATGCGTGAGCGCAAGTACGCGCTGGTCATCTCCGACCTGACGATGGAGCCGATGGACGGACTCACGCTCCTGCGGGAAATCCGCGGCAGCGACGTGCTGATGAATACGCCCTTCATCCTCACCGAAACCTCCTTCGATTTCGAGGATATCAACTTGGCGCATCAGGCCGGCGCCGACGCCTTCATCCTAAAGCCGTTTGATATGTCCGTCCTCAAATCGAAGCTGAAACAGGTGATCAACCGGAAGCCGCGCCGGCGCGAAGCGCCGCTCGCGGCGGAATCGACGCTGAGCGTCGACTTCCCGATGCTCGGGAAATTCTGATCGTCCCCGTCGTTCGAGTCGGTATCGCCACCGTCATGTCACCACGAGGCGCTTGTAGAGGTGCCAGGTGGCGTGGCCGAGAATCGGCATCACGATGGCGAGGCCGGTGAAGAGCGGAATCGAACCGACGACGAGCAACGCCGCCACGATACATCCCCAGGCAGCAAGCGTACGCGGATTGCGCCGGAATGCATCGAGAGAAGTCTCGACGGCTGTCATTGCATCCACGTCCCGGTCGACGAGCATCGGAATGGATACGATGCTCGTCGCGAGGACGATAAGCGCGAAAGCGAAGCCTACCCCCGTTCCGATCACCATCAGCGCCCAACCGCGCGGCGCCGTCAGCACGTCGTTGAAGAAGGCAGCGGGGGTGGCGGGGACGTCCAGACCATAGAGCGTCCAGAACAGACCCTGGGCCGCCAGAAGCCACGCCATGAACACGATCGCCAGGACGATTCCCATCGTGGCAAGCCCCGTCGATGCTCGCCGGCTCAAGCTCAGGAAGGCTGCATTCCATCCAATATTTCGGCCGCTATCGCGTCTCCGGCTAAGTTCGTAGAGGCCGACCGCTGCGAATGGGCCGATCAGCGCGAATCCCGATGCAAGTGGAAAGATCATCGGCATCAGGTCCGCGCCGAAGGCCATGAGGGCGATGAAGAGGCCGGCGAGAGGATAGATCAGGCCGAGAAACAGAACATGGGTCGGCATGGCGAGAAAGTCGTCGACGCCGAGCACAAGAGCGGCCTTCAAGTCGGCGAGCCCGATTTCGCGTATGGGAAAGGGGGTGGTGACTGAGCGGGAAGAACTGACAGGAAACGTCGTCATGGGTCGAAGCCTCCAGGTGATGAAGCTCACGACGCCGGCCACACCTTGATACACATGCTCGCGCATGACGGCGCCGATAGCAGTATTTTATCAGTTAACGCCCAATATCGACAAATGTCCATGGGTAGCGATCAGTGTGCATTGAAGGTGACGCACTGAATCGATGCCGTATTTGGAATGTTGCTATAAGTCTTTATTCGGCATCGGATTATTTGAAAAGCGGCGTCGCATCCGCGGGCGGAGATACAAGATTTCCACATCCCGCAGATGGTCGAGATTATGCGATGCTCCTGCTAGAAAATGGATATCCGGCCAAAAGTCATCCAGCATCCTGGAACATCCGAGCAGGACTTAGTCCAGCATCCGCGCCATCGCAACGAATCCCGCTACAGGAACCTCCTCGGCACGGGCCGTTTCCACTATGGCCGCCGCTTCCAGCAGACGTGCGGGGTCAGGCGTCGCGGCCTTCAGACTCTGGCGCAGCATCTTGCGGCGCTGGCCAAACGCCGCTCGCGTGATGCGCTCGAGTGCTGCCACCGAGCAGGGGAGGGGGGCGCGCCTTGGCTTCAAATGAACCACGCTCGATGTCACCTTCGGCGGCGGTACGAAGGCGGAGGGAGCAACGTCGAACAGAATATGCGCCTCAGTGCGCCAGCCGCAGAGAACGCCGAGACGACCATAATTGGCCCGGTCGGTTTCATCCGCGACAATGCGCTCCGCGACCTCGCGCTGGAACATCAGGGTAAGGGATTCCCACCATGGCGGCCAAACCGCCTCGGTCAGCCATCCCGTGAGCAGCGGCGTCCCGACATTGTAGGGAAGATTGGCGACGATCCGCACCGGACCGTCGCCAACAAGGGGACGCGGATCGAAGCGCAGCGCATCGGCATCGACCACGTCGAGTCGTCCGGGATAATGCGCGGCAATTTCCGCGAGCGCCGGCAGGGCGCGTGGGTCCCGCTCGATCGCGATCACACGGGCGGCACCTTCGGACAGTAGGGCACGTGTAAGGCCGCCCGGGCCGGGGCCGACCTCCACCACCGTGACGCCGTTCAATGGACCCGCGGCGCGGGCGATGCGCCGGGTGAGATTAAGGTCGAACAGGAAGTTCTGTCCGAGGGCCTTTTTCGGCGCGAGATCGTGCTTGAGCACCACATCGCGCAGCGGGGGAAGTCCGTCGTCGCTCAAGGCCGTCGCCCAGCAAGTCTCGCTGCGAGCCGCAGAGCGCCCATGAGACTATCCGGCCGCGCCAAGCCCTTACCCGCGATGTCGAAGGCGGTGCCGTGATCGGGTGACGTCCGGACGAAGGGAAGCCCGAGGGTAACGTTAACGCCATCGTCGAAGGCGATCGTCTTGATCGGGATCAGGGCCTGGTCGTGGGTCGGCGTCAATGCGACGTCGTAGGTCGCCCGGGCCCGGGGATGGAACAGGGTATCGGCCGGCAGTGGTCCTCTGATGTCGATCCCCTCGTCCTGAAGCTGTGCGACGGCGGGCTCCAGGACGTCCCGGTCCTCCGTTCCCATCGTGCCGGCCTCTCCCGCATGGGGGTTGAGCCCGGACAGGACGAGACGGGGACGGTCGATTCCGAAGCGCTCCCTGAGATCGTGCGCCACGATGCGCGCCGTACGGACAACGAGATCCTGGGTCAGCAGTTCGGGTACCTGCCGCAAGGCGACGTGGATGGTGACAGGGACCACGGCCAGGGTCTCGCTCCACAGCATCATCACGGCGAGAGGCGGGGTCTCCCCAGGCTCTACCGACAAAGCGCCGAGGAATTCGGTATGGCCGGGATAGGCGAAGCCGACGCTGGTCAGGACGTATTTCGCGATCGGATTGGTGACGAGGGCGACGGCCTGGCCGGATCGAACGAGACCGACCGCCGTCATGATCGATTCGAGCGTCGCGCCGGCGTTCGCCGCGTCGGGCCGTCCCGCGATGGCGCCGACGCGGGTGCCGCTCGGCAGGGGCATCACCGGAAGCGCGCGAGGAAAGACCTCGACCGCGAGGTCGGGGCCGACTTCGGCGACCGGAACCTGGAGCCCGAGGCCGCTCGCTCGCGCTTCGATGAAATCCGGGTCGCCGACGAGGAAGAATGGGGGAAGCCCGTTACCTTCGTCACGGGCCTGCCAGGCCATCAGCGCGATCTCAGGCCCTATACCGGCAGGATCGCCCATCGTGAGCGCAATGGGTCTGTGCAACGTCATCGCCTGCTTTGGTCGTCGCGTGAGGGCGAGATCAGGCTCCCGCCGGATCTCACCGGGTTGCCGCGATGCCGTCGGCCGTGGTCGCGATGTTGACGTTCTGGCGCAGGTCGACCTCGCCGAGGGTCTTCAATTCGACGCGTAGCAGGACGGTGCGGTTCCGCTCGGTGACGCCGAGGGCGGCAGCGGTCGGCGATACGATGTAGTTCAGCGAGAAGGTGGTGCATTCGTCCTGATAGCCGCCGCCGACGCTCAATCCGGCCAGATAGGTGCGGCCGGGATTCGTATAGACCGGCGCAGCTCCGACCGGGTTCGCGAGATAGGCGGTATAGGCGTTAGCGAAGGTGTCGCGCACGTCGATGTAGTGGGTGAGGTCGACGAGCGCGGAACCTGTGACGAACCAGTTGGGGGTGATGTGGTAGGTCGCCGTCGCGATCACGCCTTCCCTTCGGTTGTTGAAGCCGAGTTGGGGCTGAGCGTCGTAGTAGGAATAGAACATCGACAGGTCGACGGGTGCGAAGGGTGCGAGGCGCGCGATGACGCCCGTTTCCATACGGTTGATGGAGAAGTCGCGCTGCTCGAATCGAGCGCGTGTAATGAAGCTGATGTTCTGGTTAGGCGACAGCTGGAACCGTCCGACGTAATCGGATTCCCGCCTTTCCAGACCTGAATCGAGGCCGACATTGGCGATGTCGCCGCGCCGGAACGAGTTGACTCCGGCAACTTGGATGGATTCGCCGAACATCACGTTCGCGTACCAACCCGATGGCGTCACCACAGAGTACTGGGCACCGAGATTGGTGCGGACGCCGCCTTCCACGCGGTCGTAGCCCGAGAACTTGTCCCATTCGAACAGCGAGGTGTCGTCGAACACGAGGCTCTGCGCATCCTCGTTGGGGAGGCGTCCGATATGTGTTTCGCTTGGACGGATCACGACCTGAGCGATCGGCTCCAACGTATGGACGCCGAGAGGTCCAAAATTGCTCACGAACGGATAACGGTAGTCGAGGCCGACCGCCGGCATGACGCGGCCGGAGAAATCCGAATCCGTGGTGCTGATCGTCTGTGCGAGCGCGTTCTGATAGCCAGAATTCTTCGGGTCGACGAAGAACGCGTCCGTGCGGAGATAGGCAAACGGCGTGAAGACCTGCCCGGCATCGTCGATGAAGGTGCGCCGCCAAGACAGCTGCGCCGAAGCGCGTGTGTTGCTCCCTGCCAGACCGCGGATGATGCAAGTACTGCGTGTGAAAGTGGTGCAGGTCTCGTAGAGGGGATAGGTCACACCGTTGACGGTGGGATTGTAGAGGTAGGATCCCGTCCGCGGGATGCCCTGGAAATCCGTGGCTTCGCGATCGAGATGGGTGATGTTCGCCTCGAATCGAACTTCGCCGCCGAGGAAGCTCGGGCCGTTGATGCGCTTGTCGTAGTCGATCACCGGCGCAACGATCGGCTGTTCCTTCTGCCAATCGTAGCTCGACAGGCCCTTAAAATAATAGGCGCGCGCCTCGAACCACGAGCGGTCGCCCTGGCCGATCAGGTAGGCGGTCGACACCGCCTCGCGGAAATAATCCGTGGTGATGTTCGAATTGCGGATTCGATAATTGTCGAGAAACCACTTGTCCGTGACGCCGACCACGTCCCAACCGGTGCGCCAACGGTCGTTGATGTAGAACTGTCCCTTGGATTCGATCGCTCCGCGGAAGTCGCGGTCGCCCGCACCGAGGGGACCGGGTAGGAAGGCGCTGGGGGTCGTCTGGAAGATGCCGCTGGCGCGGACGATGTAGGTTCCGGTCTCGAGCCGATGGCGTATCTCGCCCTGGCCGAGGATTCCCTGGTTGCTCAGGAAAGCTGGCGACAGAGTGATATCGAAATTCGGAGCGACGTTGATGAAGAACGGCAGCGCCGCACCGCGTCCGAGTGCCGTCGATGTAATGAAGCGCGGCGTGAGGAAGCCGGTCTTGCGCTTCACCGTCGGGTCCGGCGCTTCGAAATACGGCAGGTAGCCGACAGGAATGCCCGCCAGTTCCAGGACCGATTCCTCGAACGAGATCGTATGGGTCTCGTTGTTGTGAACGATCTTGGCGGCTCGCACCTGCCAGAGCGGCGGTATCTCGGGATTGTTCTTGCACGGCTCGCAGGCCGTATACGTTCCCGATTCGAAGGTCGTCTGTTCGCCGTCCACCCGTTCGCCGCGTGGCGCGGAGAAGCGTGTGCGAACGGGCTGCCCCCGCATTTCGACGGTGTGCTGGATGCGCAGGGCGTCGACGAAGCCGTTCTTAAAGTCGTCCGTCAGCTCCATCGTCTCGCCGGTCACTACCGCACCGGTCTCGTCGGTCAGGCGGACGTTGCCTTCGGCGAAGACGCGGCTGCTGGCCCGGTCGTAACGGACACGGTCGGCCTGGAGGGTGCGCGGGCCGTAATGCAGCTCTGCGTTGCCGCGGGCCGTGACGGTGTTGTTGTCGTTGTCGTAGATCAGCTCGGCCGCCTCGACGAGGAGACGCTCCGCCGGCTTGCCCGAAAGTACGGGCTGCGCCGCGGGGGGCTTGCGAGCCACGGTTTTGCGTGACTGAGCGGTATCGTTCCGCCCAGCCGTCTGCGCACGCGCTCCATCGGAGGCCAGCGCGAGCGCAAAGCCTGAGACGAATGCCAACAACCCGGCGAATTTCACGATGTCGGAGACTTTACGCAACCCGTGTCCCAACCTCTGCCTCGGCCTCGTTTCGCATCCCGTCACCGACAACGGCATCAGCCGTCCTCCTGATAGAGAAGCGTGAGCGTACCGAGAAGACTCCCTACCACGGCCGGGAACCATGCTGCCACCGGTGGCGACACGATCCCTGATGCACCGAGGCCCTCCATGACCTGTCGTGCGACGTAGAGGAAGAACCCCGCCGCCACACCGCCAAGCACAAGCTTGCCCACTCCACCAAAGCGGAAGAACCTTAAGGAAACGCTGGCTGCCACGAGCACCATGGCAACGAAGAGGATGGGTCTCGCCATGAGCACATCATACTGGAGTCGGTAGCGCGTCGCATCCAACCCAGCCCTCTCCGTCCGTACGATGGTCTCGTTCAGTTGCCAGAAAGGCACAGATTCCGGAGGCGTGAAGCGCTGCCTCACCTGGCCCGGATCAAGATTCGAGGCGAGGAGATAAGAATCGAAGGCCTCCGGCGGCTGGCCCTTGGTAAGAAGCCGTGCATCCTGAAGGGTCCAGTAGCCGTCATGGAGCGTCGCGCGGGCGGCCTCGATCTGCGATATGAAAACTCCTGTATCGTCGAACGTATAGACCGAAACGCCCGCGAGGGTGGTGGTGCCCTCAATGGCCGTTCCTGCCCTCAAGATCGCCTGCCCGTCGAGACTGTTCTGACGGATCCACAGATCTTTGCCGGAACTCAGTTTGGTGGATCTGGTGAAGATCTTGGCCTCGATTTCAGTGGAACGCTGCTTCATTGCCGCGGAGACCGGATTGTAGATTCCCACCGTGAAGGCACCGATGGCGAGGGCCACCAGGATGCCGGGCTGCAGGAACTGCCAGGCTGATATGCCGGCAGCCCGCGCCACCACGAGTTCGAGCTTGCGCGACAGCTGAAGGAGGGCCGCCATGGATCCGAACAAGATGGCGAAGGGCAGGACGCCTTCGGCGACCGCCGGAGTTCTGTAGAGCGACAGCTGCGCCATCAGACTTGTGGACGCGCCCTCGGTATCCCCCGCCCGTCGCAATAACTCGACGAAATCCAATGTGTAGACCAGCGCGAAGACGGTGATGAACACGCCGAGCACCGTGCGCAGGAAGCGCAGGGCGAAGTAGCGGCCGAGGGTGAAGCCGATCAGCATGGCGGGGCCTCAACCGTTGCCGAGGCGGGGCCGCCGCAGCAGAAAGCGGCCGAAATTCGAGAGGGTCTTGGCCACCCGTGCATTCCAGTCCCGTACCGCGGCGCCGTTGAAGACGATCAGGCAGGAGAAGACCAGCGTTAGGGCCGGAGCAGCATAGATCGCGATGACGGCGCCCTGGCTCCTCACGGCCGCGCTGCTGGCGGCGAAGCCGGCGATGCGAAGCACGATGACGGCGATGATGGCCCCCGCCACCGCAAGGCCGCGCCCCTGACGCGTCGTGCGCGGATCGCCGAGAGCGGCGAAGGCGATGAGGGTCAGAGCGAGAGGGTAGAGCCATGCCGAGAGCCGATCGTGAACCTCGGCGCGGAAGCGGCCCTTCTGTGACTGGTAGTAACCCTCGCTCGTATCGGGGAAGAGGAGCTGTGCCGTCGAGCGCTCTCGCGGTTTGTAGACGGTCTCTGCATCCGGCGGGGTGAAAGCCGCGAGATCCACAGTGTATCGCTCGAAGGTGATGATCGAGGAATCCCGCGAATCCTTCTGCTGCCGATGGATGCTGCCCTTCTCCAGAGCGAGGTAGCTCTGACCCTCGTACTCCACTGCCTGTCCCTGCTCGGCGATATAGACCACCGTCTTGCCGGCCTCACGCTTGTCCTGGATGAAGATGCCCTGCAGCGTGCCCCCGGGACCGCGCTCGCGGAAATGGAAGGTGATGCCGCTGTCAAGCTCGGTGAACTGGCCTTCTTTCACCACGTTGGAGATGAAGTCGCCGCGCACGCGCGTGAGCACGTCGCGTAGTTCCTGGAAGGACGAGGGCATCACTTGGATGGTGAGGAATGCAACGCCCGCGCTCACGATCAGGCCGAGTGTGAGGAAAGGGCGGAGGATGCGCCGCGGCTGCATGCCGGCGGCCGACATGACGATGAGTTCGGAATCTCCGTTAAGCCGATTCAGGGCGTAGACCACGGCGATGAACAGGGCCACGGGAGCGATGACGGTGATCAGCGTCGGCACCGAGAGACCGGTGATCAGGAAGAAGATGATGAGCGTCTGGCCTTTGGCCGTGATCAGGTCGAGTTCGCGCAAGGCCTGGGTCACCCAGATCGTGCCCGTGAGGCCGATCAGGCAAGCAAGGAAGGCCCCGGCCACGATCCTGAATATGTAGCGCTCGATCTGCGTCATTGAATCTCGTGGCGGGCCATTAGAACGGCTTCCATGGGAAGCTCCCCAGGCGTTCTTCATGCCCCCCGGCATCGCGCCCGTCCACCGATGTCGAGCTCGTTGGGGCGCTCCAAATCGGGCGGTTTCGCGGCAGCCGGATCGCGTTGCGTTCTTCGCCTCAAGGGGTACACAGGGAGCATCGCGGCGCCGCGTGCCGAGCCGCACTGACCAATCCAAACCTTCGGAAAGCGTGACTTATGGCGGACGGTATCACGATCGCATTCGGGCCTCTCGGTCCGGTCGGCCACGGCCACGGCGACGTCGTCGTCTTCGTCGGCGACGATCTGGCTCTCTCGCCCGCCGTCGCGCAGGCGGTCGGCCGCGGCGTGTCCGATCTGGTGGCGCGTGCCGCCGCGAGCGAGCGGTTCAAGGGCAAGTCTCTGACCTCGCTTTCGCTTCCTGCACCCGCCGGCCTCGACGCCGATCGGCTGCTCGTGATCGGACTCGGCTCGGAGAAGGACCGCGCCAAGATCGATTGGCCGGCGCTCGGAGGCTTTACCGCGAGCAAGGTCAGCGGTCGCAATGCCAACGTCGCTCTCGATTGGCCCGGCGCTTCGGTGAGTCCGGCAAATGCCGGCGATTTCGCCCTCGGTGCTCGCCTGCGCCATTACAGCTTCGACCGCTACAAGACGAAGAAGAAGCCGGAGGGTGAGGAAGGCCGCGTCACCGCGCTGACCCTCATGGTCTCCGATCCCTCGGCGGCGGAAGCCGCCACCAAGGCGTCCGATGCCGTGGCTGGTGGCGTTTTGCTCGCCCGCGAACTGGTGAATGAGCCGCCGAACGTGCTCTATCCCGAAGAGTTCGCCCGGCGTGCGGAGGAATTGACCGAGCTGGGCGTTGAGGTCGAAGTTCTTGGTCCCGGCAAACTGCAAGCCTTGGGGATGGGGGCCCTCCTTGCCGTAGCACAGGGCTCCACCCGGGAAGCTCGCGTCGTCGTCATGCGATGGAACGGAGGCGACGACGCGGCGGAGGCGCCGATCGCCTTCATCGGCAAGGGCGTGTGCTTCGATTCCGGCGGTATCTCCATCAAGTCCGCCGGTGGTATGGAAGACATGAAGGGTGATATGGGCGGTGCCGCCTGCGTCGTCGGGACGATGTTTGCCTTGGCGTCGCGCAAGGCGAAGGTCAACGCCATCGGTGCGATCGGCATCGTCGAGAACATGCCGGATGGCGGTGCCATGCGTCCCGCCGACATCGTCACGTCCATGTCGGGTCAGACGATCGAGATCATCAACACGGATGCGGAGGGCCGCCTCGTCCTCGCCGACGTGATCTGGCACGTGCAGAGCGCCTACAAGCCTAAGTTCATGATCGATTTGGCGACGCTCACCGGCGCGATCATCGTGGCGCTCGGGCAGGACATAGCGGGCATGTTCTCGAACGACGATGCGCTTGCCGCCAAGATCACCGCCGCCAGCGAGGCGACCGGCGAGGCGGTGTGGCGCATGCCGCTGATTCCCGCCTACGACAAGGCCATCGATTCGAAATTCGCGGACATGAAGAATACCGGTGGTCGCCATGGCGGTGCCGCTACCGCCGCGTCCTTCATCAAGCGCTACGTCAACGACGTGCCCTGGGCGCATCTCGACATTGCCGGGGTCGCGATGTCGTCGAGCCCCAGCGAGATCAACCGGAGCTGGGGAGCAGGCTGGGGCGTGCGCCTCCTCGACCGGCTCGTGCGCGATAATTACGAGGTATGAAACCGTCCGCCGGCGCGTCGGCAGCACTTCCTCTTCTGGCCGCGGCGCTTGCGATCGGCGCCGTCGCCACGACCGGGTTCAGCCAAGCCTCGCCACTGCCACCCGAAATAGGGGCCCGGTTCTACGGATTCTTTCTCGACCGGTATCCACTCTTCGCCTTCGCCCTGGTCTACGGTCTGGTCTGGATCGCGATGTTGGCGATGAGGGGGGGCACTTCGCTCGTTCGGCGCATCCTCGGAGTACTGGTCGGAGCGAGCCTGCTCCTCGGTCTCGGTCTACATCCGACCTTCGGCGGCCTCGTCCTGCGGGCTGGTTTCGCCACCGGAGGCATGACCTTCCTCACCTTCCAGCCGATGAGCGCCGCCTATGCCACCGGCGCAGCAGCGTCGGCTTTCGTATTCGGCGCGGCGCTGGCGGTAAGCCGTCTTCTCATCGGCGCGAGCACACCCGCGGCCTCATGGCGCCAGCGCATCGCCAGAGGGCTCTACCGCTGCGGGACGGGATTCCTTGCCCTGTGGTTCGCTTTCGCGATGATCGGAGCGGCCCATCTCGCCGGTTTCGGTCCATGGCCACGCCGCGCCATGTCGGTGAGTGAAGCCGGGAAAGCCGTGTCCCTCATCTTCGCCGGCTTTTTTCCTCATGTCATGCTCGTCTGGCTGGCGCTCCGATACAAACCCCGGCAAGCATCGTTTGCGGCTTGATCCTGAACCCAGGATACCGGAAAGATAGTTTACATGTGAACGAAGGCGGCACTAAGCCGCCCCGCGCATCAGAGGGAGGATCGCGATGATCCAAGGCATGGTCCAGGCGCCTGTTTCCGCGCGCCCATGGCTTTCCATGTATCCGCCTGGCGTGCCGGCCGAGATCGATACTACGAGCCAGCGCACACTCATCGACCTCTTGCGCACCAGCACGGAGCATTGTGCTTCGCGACCGGCGATCCGCTGCTTCGGCAAATCCATCACCTATGCCGAGCTAGGAGAGTCCGCCGATGCGATCGCGGCGTGGCTGATCGCGCATGGCTTCGCGAAGGGCGACCGGATCGCGATCATGATGCCGAACGTTCCCGCGTACCCGGCTACGATTTATGGGGTGCTGCTGGCCGGCTGCGTCGTCGTCAACGTCAACCCGCTCTACACCCCGCGCGAACTGACGGCGCAGATCAACGATTCGGGAGCGCGTGCGCTCTTC
The DNA here is from genome assembly GCF_042679825.1 of Methylobacterium marchantiae. Taxonomy (NCBI): domain Bacteria; kingdom Pseudomonadati; phylum Pseudomonadota; class Alphaproteobacteria; order Hyphomicrobiales; family Methylobacteriaceae; genus Methylobacterium; species Methylobacterium marchantiae. The sequence continues at coordinate 32,874 of NZ_JBHTND010000027.1, forward strand.
GTCCTCGAGAACTTCGCCCACACCGTCTCCTCGGCTTTTGCCGATCTCGCTCTGGACCGCATCGTCATCGCAGGCCCCGGCGATGGGCTCGGGCTCAAGGGGCGGATCATCAACCTGGCCTCGCGCCACATCAAGAAAGCCGTGCCGACCTACAGCTTGCCCGACGCGAAGACTTCACGCTTCGAGACAGTGTTGCGACAGGGCCGAAGCCTTCCGAAAGCGACCGTGTCGGTAGGGCCGCAGGATCTAGCTTTCCTGCAATATACCGGCGGGACGACAGGGGTCGCGAAGGCCGCGATGCTGACGCATGCCAACGTCGTCGCCAATGTGGCGCAGTGCCAAGCGTGGTTCGGAGCTTCGCGAGCCGACAACGTCGAGCGCGTGATGGTCACGGCCTTGCCGCTTTATCACATCTTCGCCCTGACCTGCTGCTACTTCTTCTTCATGAAGATTGGCGGTTGTTGCCTGCTCATTCCAAATCCCCGCGACGCTGATGGCTTCGTCAAGATCCTGAAGAGCAATCGCTTCACCCACTTTTCCGGAGTGAATACGCTCTTCAACCTGCTCAACAATCATCCCAGGATCGCAGAGGTCGATTTCTCTCAACTCGATTTCGTCATCGCCGGCGGCATGGCCGTCCAGGCTCCTGTGGCCGAGAAGTGGAAGACGATCACCGGTAAGTCCATCGTCGAAGGCTACGGACTTTCAGAAACCTCCCCGGTCGTCTGTGTGAACGTGCCCCATGTCGACTGGACCGGCACGATCGGATTTCCGCTTCCCTCCACCGATGTCGCAGTGCGCGATGATGAGGGACGGGACGTTCTCCCGGGGGAACCGGGCGAACTCTGCGCGCGCGGACCGCAGGTCATGGCCGGCTACTGGAAGCGGCCGGACGAGACAGCCCGCGCCACGACAAGCGACGGCTACTTCCGTACCGGCGACGTCGCGGTCTTCGAGGCGGACGGTCAGGTCCGCATCGTCGATCGGATGAAGGACATGATCCTGGTTTCGGGCTTCAACGTCTATCCGAACGAGGTCGAGGAAATCCTTGTAGGCCATCCAGGCGTGCTCGAATGTGCGGTGGTGGGCACGCGCTGCGAGGAGACCGGCGAGATGGTCGTCGCCCACGTGGTGCTAAAGGATAAGAGTGTCGGCATCGACACGCTGCGTGCCTACGCTCGCTCGCAGCTCACCGGCTACAAGGTGCCCCGGCGCATTGTCTTCCACGAGGTCTTGCCGAAGACCAATGTCGGCAAGGTACTGCGCAGGGCCTTGCGCGACGAGTCGCCACGGGTTTGAGGCCCTTTATAATGTAACCTGCGACGGCTTCTCGCCGAATGAGGAGAGTCGGCCGTGCTTGCGTGCGGGAGCGGTGGGGCCGATGTTCACGGGACAGGGCCGCACCGCGTGCGGCAAGCCGGACCCTATTCGAGGACGTCATATGTATATCAAGCGCCATCGCACCTGGAACTTGCCGGAGCGCTTCGCCACGCCCGAGAGCATATTCTTGAACCGCCGCTCTATCTTTGGGGGTGCCGCAGGCCTCGCCGTGACGTCTTTGATCGGAACAGAGGATGCTTTCGCCGCTGCCGATCCTAAAGGCGGCCTTTACCCGGCGGCGCGGAACGAAGCCTACAGTCTCGACCGGCCCCTGACGCCCGAGAAATTTTCGGCGGATTACAATAACTTCTACGAATTCGGGACGTCGAAGACCGTGCTTCCGGCGGCGAACGCACTCAAGACCCGACCTTGGACCATCAAGATCGACGGTCTCGTCGACAAGCCGTTCGAGATCGGTATCGACGATCTGGTGCGCAAGATGGTCCTGGAAGAGCGGCTTTATCGTCACCGCTGCGTCGAGGCGTGGTCGATGTCGGTACCCTGGACCGGCTTCCCTCTATCGAAGCTGGTGGCGCTCGCAAAGCCGGCATCGGGGGCGAAGTACGTCCGCATGGAAACGTTCATGGACAAGTCCATGGCGCCGGGTCAGCGCTCGTTCCTCTACCCTTGGCCCTATGTCGAGGGGCTGACGATGGAGGAGGCGAACAACGACCTCGCCTTCATCGCTACCGGTGTCTACGGCAAGCCGCTCGCCAACCAATTCGGCGCACCGATCCGCCTCGCGGTGCCGTGGAAGTATGGCTTCAAATCGGTGAAGTCGATCGTAAAGCTGTCGTTCGTCGCCGAGAGGCCCAAAACCTTCTGGGAGGGCCTGCAGGCATCGGAATACGGATTCTGGGCCAATGTGAACCCGGCCGTTTCGCATCCACGCTGGAGCCAGGCGACAGAACGCGTGCTTGGCACCGATCAGCGGGTGCCGACGCTGATCTACAACGGTTACGGAGAGCAGGTCGCGGGGCTCTATAAAGGGCTCGAGAACGAGCGGCTGTTCGTCTGAAGGAAACGCTTGCTAATAAGTCCAGCGCTGGGCCTTTGCGACGAGAAAGTCTCTGAAGGCCTGAACGCGCGCCACAGAGCGCATCTCCTCAGCATAGACGAGGTAGCTCTCCATGTGCGGCATCTCGACGTCGCGAAGGACCTGCATGAGGCCGGTCTGGCCCTCGACGGCGTAGTCGGGGAGGATACCGATGCCGGCGCCGGTCTCCATGGCCTTCTGAAGAGCGGCGATGTTGTTCACCGTGAAGTGGATGCTGCGCCGTTCCTGGCCTTCGCGGCCCACCGTCGAGAGCCAGTGCGTCGCCAGCAGATAGGATGGTTCGTTCCCGCCGAATGACACGAGGCGGTGGTTGTCGAGATCCGCGATCGCTTTGGGTTCGCCGAACCGCTTCACGTAATCGGCCGACGCAAAGGCGTGGTAATGGACGGTGAAGAGACGCCGCTGGATCAGGTCGGGCTGCGCAGGGCGCCGCATCCGAACCGCGACATCGGCCTCGCGCATGGCAAGGTCGAGCTCTTCGTTGGTCAGGATGAGTTCGACGCGGACATCCGGGTAAAGATCGAGAAACTCGGCGATCCGCTGCGCCAACCACGACGTGCCGAGGCCGGTCGTTGTCGTCACCTTGAGGTCACCGCTCGGGCGCTCGCTCGTCTCCACCAGTCGTGCCCTGGTGTTCTCCAGGCGCAGCTTCATGTCCCTCGCCGCTCGGAACAGAAGGTCGCCCTGTTCGGTGAGAATCAATCCACGGGCATGTCGATGGAAGAGCGGTGCCTTCAATTCCCGTTCGAGCGCACTGATCTGGCGGCTTACCGCCGACTGGCTAAGGCCGATATCGTCGCCGGCACGGGTGAAACTGCCAGCCTCGGCGACATTGAGAAAGATTCGGATCTTGTCCCAGTCCACGGCGTCCTACCCCCTCACGCAGACCCGTGCCGGCGGCCAAGCGCCTGATGCCGGACCCAGTTCGGGCAGGGATCGGACCTTGCCGTATTTCGGAGTGCCCGGCCGCCGTTCGATACGGTTCAGCCGCGCAACACGGGACGACGAGCCGATGAAACTCGACCCACGCTGATTTTAGGACAACGATCTTGCGATTAGGTTGAGGCCGGATGCAAGGCGCCGAACGGAGATTTCCCTATTCGGCTGCAGCTTGGCGAGGGGTTTCACCAAGATCCAGGGCTGCCAGATACTTTTCGGCCTCCAACGCTGCCATGCATCCCATGCCGGCTGCCGTGATCGCTTGACGATAGACGTCGTCGGTGACATCGCCGGCAGCGTAGACGCCGGGGATCGCGGTCTCGGTCGTGCCGGGCTTCGTCTCGATATAGCCGCCATGGCGCATGGCGAGCTGACCCTCGAAGATGGATGTCGCCGGCTGGTGCCCGATGGCGACGAACACGCCGTCGGCCTTGCGCTCGGTGATCTCGCCCGAGCGCATGTCCTTGAGTTGCAGATGCGTGACAGATGTTGGGTTCTGCGTTCCGCAGATCTCCTCAATCGCATGATGCCAAACGACCTCGACGTTTGGGTGCTTGAATAGCCGGTCTTGAAGGATGCGCTCGGCCCTGAACTCGCCGCGGCGATGAACGACCGTGACCTTGGAAGCGAGGTTGGCGAGGTACAACGCTTCTTCGACGGCGGTGTTGCCGCCACCCACGACCACCACTTCCTTGCCGCGAAAGAAGAATCCGTCGCAGGTGGCGCAGGCCGAGACGCCGAAGCCCTGGAATTTGGCTTCAGACGGAAGGCCGAGCCACTTCGCCTGGGCGCCCGTGGCTATGATGAGAGCATCGCAGGTGTAGGTCTCGCCAGAATCCGCCTCCAGATGGAATGGACGCGCCTGAAGATCGACCTTGGTGATGTACTCCGAGACGATCTCAGTGCCGACATGCTCGGCCTGGAGCCGCATCTGCTCCATAAGCCACGGCCCCTGGATCGGGTCGGCGAAGCCCGGATAATTCTCGACATCGGTGGTGATCATGAGTTGGCCACCCGGCTGAAAGCCGGAGATCAGCAGCGGCTTGACCATGGCGCGGGCGGCATAGATTGCGGCGGTGTAGCCCGCGGGGCCGGAGCCGATGATGATGAGTTTCGAATGATGGGGAGCCATATGTCTCACGTCTCCTGCGATCGCGTCGCAGATGCCAAGCCGGCGCAGTGCTCGATATAGGCGCGGGCCATCGCTTCTGCGATGACCGGCGTCGCGTCGAGAGGTGTGTAGTACAACTCTTCCAGGCGTCCGATGAAGGGCTTCAGGGCGCCGGCCATAGCCAATCCGGCAAACAGCCGTCTATGACGGATGTAGGTCTTCGGGAGATCGAAGAGAAGAACCGGTGCTCCGGTGCTCACCGCCTCTCCGACCATGTTAGCCGAATCCGATGTGACGACGATCGCATCCGCGATGGCCAGCATTGACACATAGGGGTTCGCTCCCGTGCCGTCCCAGAAGAACCCGCTCTTCTGTTCGACCAAGCGCTGGAGTGCCGTCCGTAACGGCGGTGGCGTGCGGCGAGATACGGTGAGCATCAGAGACACGCCGCCGTCGGCGAGCTTCGTTAGGTTGGCCAGCAATCGCTTCATGTCGGCCGAGCGATAGCTGAGGTGGCGGCTATCGCCCCCAACCAGCACGGCGGCGCGAGGCTTCGCCAATCCGCTCAGGCGTGGATCGGGCTTCCGGCGCGCTGCGGCCAGGCGGGCTGCCGTGACCTGATGTGGCGCGGTGAGAGTGGTGAGGACGTTCGGCCCGCGAAGATCGTCGTAATCCGGTACCCAAATGAAGTCTGCGGTATCGTGGCCGGTGCGGGGGTCCTTCAGGAATGCCGAGAAGGTCCGCCCCTTCGAAGCCTTGCGGATGGCACGGAGATACGGAACTGCACGGCGCCCCGAAGCAATTACGATCTCCGGGAATGGACCCGATAGAACGCCGCCGCGATGGCCCGGCCGATCGCGCGGGTCGATGGGACCCCAGGGCGCGAGCCAGCCGAAGGGAGGACGCGGTGAGACGCGGCGGATCTCGAAATCGAGACCCAGGGTCTCCGCGAGTCCGATGCATTGATTCTCGTCGCCGGCCTTACCGTCCGTGACGATCCAGGCCCTAACATGGGCGAGGCTGGCGGCATAGGTTTCCGCAGCAGACCGCATCATGCTGGACGCTCCCGATATCGACAATGCCAGTCAGTCAGACGGGAAAGCCCGACGCAGCCAACCGGCATAGTGCTGAGCGATCGCGGCAACGCGCCGGCGCTCGGAATCCGGATCGTACCATGCTCCACCCGAACTCGATGGAAGCGCCGAAAGCTGCGGATGGCGAGCCAGGACTTCCCCGCGACGACCGACGAGCAGCGCTTCTCCGTCGAGATAATCTGATGGCGAACCGCCACCAAATCCGCTGCGACCGCCGCCTTCGCTGCCGGTATAGGGCCGAAGCGAAAGACTCTTGATCCGGATCACCAGAACTGGCCCGGCCCCACCGAGTTTGTCGGCGAACGCGTTGTTCAGTGCGCTGAGAAGATCTCCTCGCAACGCCTCGGCGGGTACGCCACCACCCTGCGCCAGAAGTGGCCCGACATCGACTCTGATTCCGGACAGGCGTGCTGCCCCAAAGGAGGAAAGCCCCTCGGCTTCAGCCGATACTGCCGAGATCATCACGGCACAACTGCCGATGAAAACCCTTCGCCAGCTCCAGAGGAATCGGCCGAGCACCGTCTGACGCATGTTTCGACCCAAGGGCGTCAGACGCCGTACTGGACGGCTACGACCTCGTAGGACTTACCACCTCCCGGCGTGGTCACCTCGACCGTATCGCCCACTCCCTTGCCGATGAGGGCACGAGCGATGGGAGACGTGATCGATACCAGTCCCGAACGAACGTCAGCTTCCGGCTCGCCAACGAGCTGGTAGGTCTTTTCTTCCTCGGTATCCTCATCGACGAGCTTCACCGTGGCGCCGAACTTGATCTTGGTGCCCGATAGCTTGGTAACGTCGATCACCTCGGCTCGTGCGATCATGCTCTCGAGTTCCATCACGCGTCCCTCATTGTGGGACTGCGCTTCCTTGGCGGCATGGTACTCGGCATTCTCCGACAGATCGCCGAGGGCACGAGCTTCGGAGATGGCCTGGATGATGCGCTGGCGCTCCACCTGCTGGCGATGCTTCAGCTCGGCTTCCAGAGCAGCGAAACCGCGCACCGTCATCGGAACCTTGTCTATCGTCATCGTCTCGCGCCACAATGAATAGGCCCGGTCGGAAGCAAAAAGCTCCCTCCGGGCCAGAGTAAGATGGTCCTGAAGCCTCGTCACTTGATGTGCCCGTTCAAGACGGATGCCACATCAAATGTTAGGCTGCGAAGTATTCCTGCAAAGCGCGGACTTGGAGGTCGCCCTCAAGATAGGCCTTGATCCCCTCTGCCGCCGCCATCGCTCCGGCTAGAGTGGTATAGTACGGCACTTTATGCAAGAGGGCCGCCCGCCGTAGGGACCGCGAGTCCGACAGCGCGCCTGCGCCCTCGGTGGTGTTGAACACCAGTTGGATGTCGCCGTTCTTGATCGAATCGACCACGTGCGGCCGGCCCTCGAGCACCTTGTTCACGCGCTCGGTCGGCACGCCGTTCTCGACGAGGTAGCGCTGCGTTCCTCCGGTGGCGACGATCGTGAAGCCGGCCTCGGACAATTGCCGGATCGCCGGCAGAATACGGGCCTTGTCGGCATCGCGAACGGAGACGAACACCGCACCGCTCTTCGGGACCTGCGTGCCGGAGCCGAGCTGGCTCTTGGCGAAGGCGACACCGAAGCTGCCGTCGAGGCCGATGACCTCGCCGGTGGAGCGCATCTCGGGGCCGAGCAGAACATCGACGCCCGGGAATCGGGCGAAGGGGAAGACCGCTTCCTTGACCGCGATATGGTCGAGCACCTTCGGCTTGAGTTTGAAGCTCGCCAGGGCCTCGCCGGCCATCACCCGCGCAGCGATCTTGGCGATCGGCTCGCCGATGACCTTGGCCACGAAAGGGACGGTGCGCGAGGCCCGCGGGTTCACTTCCAGAACGTAGATCGTGCCATCCTTGATCGCATACTGAACGTTCATCAGACCGCCGACGCCGAGCGCGAGCGCCATGGCTTTCGTCTGCCGCTCGAGCTCTGCAATGGTCTCGGGTGAGAGCGAACGCGACGGGAGCGAGCAGGCGGAGTCGCCCGAATGGATGCCGGCCTCCTCGATGTGCTCCATGATGCCGGCGATGTAGACGTCCTTGCCGTCGCAGATGGCGTCGACGTCGATCTCGGTGGCGTCCGACAAGTAACGGTCGAACAGAAGCGGATTTTTGCCAAGAACCGTGTTGATCTGGCCGGTCTTGTCGTTGGGGTAGCGCGATTTCACGTCCGACGGTATCAGACTCGGCAAAGTGTCGAGGAGGTAGTCGGCGAACTGGACCTCGTCGCGGATGATCGCCATGGCGCGGCCGCCCAGCACGTAGCTCGGGCGCACCACGAAGGGCAGGCCGAGATCGGAGGCCACGAGGCGGCTCTGCTCGACGGAATAGGCGATGCCGTTCTTCGGCTGCTTCATCCCGAGCTTGTCGAGAAGGCGCTTGAACTGGTCGCGGTCCTCGGCGAGGTCGATGGCGTCCGGTGAGGTGCCGAGGATCGGCACGCCGGCCGCTTCGAGAGCGCGGGCGAGCTTCAGCGGGGTCTGGCCGCCGAACTGGACGATGACGCCGTGCAGCGTGCCGGCCTGCCGCTCGGTCTCGATGATCTCGAGCACGTCCTCCTGCGTCAGCGGCTCGAAATAGAGCCGGTCGGAGGTGTCGTAGTCGGTTGAGACCGTCTCCGGGTTGCAATTGACCATGATGGTCTCGTAGCCGGCCTCGGTGAGGGCGAAGCAGGCGTGACAACAGCAATAGTCGAACTCGATGCCCTGGCCGATGCGGTTGGGTCCGCCGCCGAGGATGATGACCTTCTTGGCATCGGTGGGCTGCGCCTCGTCGACCACGGTGCCGGCGAAGGGCGCCACGTAGGTCGAGTACATGTAGGCGGTGGGCGCCTTGAACTCGGCCGCGCAGGTGTCGATGCGCTTGTACACCGGGCGGACGCCCAGTGCCCGGCGGGCGGCGCGGACGCTGTCCTCGTCGGTCTTGGCGAGCACCGCGAGGCGGGCATCCGAGAAGCCCGCCGCCTTGAGCTGGCGCAGCGCGCCGGGTGTGGTGGGGATGCCATGCGCCTTGACCCGGTTCTCAAGGTCGATAATCGCCTGGAGTTGCTCCAGGAACCACGGGTCGATCTTGCACGAGGCGTGGACCTCGTCATGGCTGACGCCGAGGCGGAGTGCCTGTCCCACTTTCAGCAGGCGATCCGGGGTCGGCGTGCCGAGCGCGGCTTTGATCGCGTTGTGGTCGTCGCCCTTGCCGAGGCCCTCGATCTCGATCTCGTCGAGGCCGGTGAGGCCGGTCTCCAGTGAGCGCAACGCCTTCTGCAGCGATTCGGCAAAGCATCGGCCGATGGCCATGGCCTCGCCCACCGATTTCATCGCCGTGGTGAGCGTCGGCTCGGCGCCCGGGAACTTCTCGAAGGCGAAGCGCGGGATCTTGGTGACGACGTAGTCGATGGTCGGCTCGAACGAAGCCGGGGTCGCGCCTCCGGTGATGTCGTTGGCGATCTCGTCGAGGGTATAGCCCACGGCGAGTTTGGCAGCGACCTTGGCGATGGGGAAGCCCGTTGCCTTGGAGGCCAGAGCGGACGAGCGCGAGACGCGCGGGTTCATCTCGATGACGATCATTCGGCCTGTAGCCGGGTCGATGGCGAACTGTACGTTCGAGCCGCCGGTCTCCACGCCGATCTCCCGCAGCACCGCGAGCGACGCGTCGCGCATCACCTGATACTCTTTGTCCGTGAGCGTCAGGGCCGGGGCCACAGTGATGGAATCGCCGGTATGGACGCCCATCGGATCGATGTTCTCGATGGAGCAGACGATGATGCAGTTGTCGTTTTTATCGCGAACGACCTCCATCTCGTATTCCTTCCAGCCGAGAACGCTCTCCTCGATCAGGACCTCGTTGGTCGGCGAAGCGTCGATGCCGCGCTCGACGATGTCGAGGAATTCTTCCCGGTTGTAGGCGATGCCGCCGCCGGTGCCGCCCATGGTGAAGGAGGGCCGGATGATCGCCGGGAGGCCGACTTCAGCGAGCGCGATCAGGGCCTGCCCGATGGCATGCTCGCCGTAGCGCTTGCGCCGGTCGGATTCGCCCGCATGCCACTTCTTCTCGAACGCGGCGAGGGCGGCCGGGCGGGCGGTCTCCTCGGTGGAGGTCTCGATCCGGGCGATCTCGGCGAGGTACTTTTCGCGATCCACCTTCTTGGCGGCGGACGCGTTGGCCACAGCCGATTTCGGCGTTTCCAGGCCGATCTTGGTCATCGCGTCGCGAAACAATTGCCGATCCTCGGCCTTGTCGATGGCCTCGGCCGTGGCGCCGATCATCTGGACGTCGAATTTTTCGAGTATGCCCAGCTTCTTGAGCGAAAGGGCGCAGTTCAAGGCCGTCTGGCCGCCCATGGTTGGCAGCAGGGCGAAGCCGCCGGGAAGGACATGGCGCTCCTTCTCGATGATCTTGGCGACGATCTCCGGCGTGATCGGCTCGACATAGGTCGCATCCGCCATGTCCGGGTCGGTCATGATGGTCGCCGGGTTCGAATTGACCAGCACGATCCGGTAACCCTCCTCGCGCAGCGCCTTGCAGGCCTGCGTCCCGGAATAGTCGAACTCGCAGGCCTGCCCGATCACGATCGGACCGGCACCGATGATGAGGATCGTGGAGAGGTCGGTGCGTTTCGGCATCTGGCGCCTTGGCTTGACGGACGCGCGCGTCCGTCAAGCCAAGGCGCCACAATCTGGAGCGGGCCGGATATGGACGCGAGCGGCGTGAATGATCGTTAGGGTTCGCGTCTACACGCGGCGGGAGGGTTTTGGAAGAGCGCCGAGAGGCTTGGCGACGATTGTGCCCGCCCCGGACGGCCGCCGGTCCGCCTCCAAGGACAATCAGGCTATAATAACTATAAATCTAAGAAGATGCGAAATATTGCACCCTCGACAGAGCCGTGTAATTAAGACGATCGGCGCCTCGTCGATCTCGAACAAGACTAAATCGAGGATGGGAATGACAAAGCTAGGAACGCTCGTGGGCACGCTGGCCCTTTGCATCGCCACCGGCCCAGCCGCTTTCGCCGCCGAGATCGCCGTGAAGACCCTCAACAGCGGGCCGGGTGGTCTGATGGTCTTCGACCCTGCCTTCGTGAAGTTGGCGCCGGGCGACAGCATCAAGTTCGTCCCCCAGGACAAGGGGCACAATGCCGAGCTGATCAAGGGCATGGCGCCCGAGGGAGCGGAAACCTTCAAGACCGTCCTGGGCAAGGAGGAGGTCGTCAAGTTCGACAAGCCCGGGGTCTACGGCATCAAGTGCTCGCCGCATTACCTTATGGGCATGGTCGCCGTGGTGGTGGTCGGCGACAAGCCGGAGAACCTCGAAGCGGCGAAGGCGGTGACGCACAACAAGCTCGCCGCCAAGCGGTTCGAGCCCCTGCTCGCCCAGGTTCAGTGACTTATAGAGAGGAGGCGGCGCCAAGCCGCCTCCGACTTCCCGTGCGGTGCCGTCAGAGGCCGATATAGAGGGCGGCCACCGCGCGATCGATGGAGAGATAGAACACGCCGAAGGCCACGGCGGCGGCAGCGGCGAATTCGAGGGCGACGTTGGGCAGGGTCTGCGAACGGCGCAGGATCTCGCGGCCGAAGAATAGGCTGAGCCAGGCGATCGTGAGGACGACGGGGAGCACGAACAGGAAGGACCAGGTGCTCTCGATGGTCTGGGCGCCGCCGGCCGGGTCGATGAGCGCGCGGATGTTGCGGACCCAGGGGGCGTAGCAGGCCGAATACAGGGCGGTCATCCAAGCGAGGGCGACGGCCACGCCGAGATGGAACGAGAAGACCCGATGCAGGCGCGAGAAATCATCGCGCGCGTCGTCGAATGTCATGTGGAAAACCCCGTGCTCATAGCAGCAGGACGATTGTCGCGGCAGCGTCATCGTGCCGATCGTCGCTGGCTTCGGGCAGTGCAGCTCAAAGTCGGGTTTTTTGTGACGGGCGCGGGAACCATTTCGCGAATGCTCCGGCGGCGATCCGCCGGAGTTTGTTGGAAGGCGCAAAAATGCGCCCGGCGAGGCGAGCGATACGGCCCTACGCGGCGGTGGTGGGGGCCATCTCGGCCTTGCCGCTGCGCATCAGCGTCACGAAACGCTCAAACAGATAGTGGCTGTCGCGCGGGCCCGGCGAGGCTTCCGGATGATGCTGCACCGAAAAGGCCGGGCGGTCGGTGAGGGTGAGGCCGCAATTCGAGCCATCGAACAGCGAGACATGCGTTTCGACCGCCGTCACCGGAAGGCTGGCCGGGTCCACGGCGAAGCCGTGGTTCATCGACACGATTTCGACCTTACCCGTGGTCTTGTCCTTGACCGGGTGATTCGCGCCGTGATGGCCTTGAGCCATCTTCACCGTGCGACCGCCCAGCGCGAGACCCATGAGCTGGTGTCCGAGGCAGATGCCGAAGGTCGGCACCTTCCGGTCGAGGAGTTCACGGATCACCGGGACCGCGTATTCGCCCGTGGCGGCCGGATCGCCCGGCCCGTTGGACAGAAAGACGCCGTCTGGCTTCATCGCCATGATCTCTTCGGCCGAGGTGGTAGCAGGTACGACGGTCACGTCGCAGCCGGCTTGGGCGAGCAGGCGCAGGATGTTGCGCTTAACCCCGTAATCGATGGCGACGACTTTGAGGCCTTCGCCGATCTGCCGCGTGCCGTAGCCGCTCTTCACCGCCCAGGTCGTCTGCGACCAGTTGGAATTTTCGCGGCTCGTGACCGGCGGGACGAGATCGAGCCCTTCCATTGGGACGAGGGCGGCGGCGCGCACCTTGAGTGCCTCGCGGTCGAATCGGCCGTCTGGATCGTTGGCGATGATGGCGTTGGGCATGCCATGATCACGGATAAGGGCGGTCAGAGCCCGCGTGTCGATTCCGGTGATGCCGACGATGCCGCGTGCCTTCAGCCATGCATCGAGATGGCTCGATGAGCGCCAGCTCGACGGGTTGGTCACGGCTGAGGCGATGACCGCGCCGCGCACGCCGGAGGCCGGGGCCGCGTCGAGGCTCTCCAGATCTTCGTCGTTGGTGCCCGTATTGCCGATATGCGGGAAAGTGAAGGTGACGATCTGGCCGGCATAGGACGGGTCGGTCAGGATTTCCTGGTAGCCGGTCATCGCGGTATTGAAGCAGACCTCGCCGTCGGCGGCGCCGGTCTGGCCGATACCGAAGCCTTCGAGGATAGTTCCGTCCGCCAGTACGAGGAGGGCGGTGGCGACGGGCTCCGCCCAGTGTGCGGGCGTGGAGGATGGCTGCGCCTGGGCGCCTTCGTCTTGCAGCATCGTCGCGATCTCGCTTATGTCCGGCCAACCCATCGACGCCGGTGCGACGGCGCGTGCAGGTGGCGCATTGTGCGGCGCTCATAACGAGCGGGCCGTGATGGGGTCAATGTGGCTCCTGTTATCGACCGGCTCAACCACCCCGTTCGGCTGCTAGCAGCAATTCGCAGACCATCCGGGCGCCAAGTCCAGCCACCGAGACGATTTTCAGGAGACGACCAAATGTTACGCGCCCGCCTCACCACCGAAATGAAGGAAGCTATGAAGGCCGGCGACAAGGCCAAGCTCGCCACCGTGCGGATGATCCAGGCTGCACTGAAGGACAAGGACATCGAGGCGCGCGGCCTCGGCAAGGAGCCGGCCTCCGAAGAGGAAATCCTCGCGCTGCTGCAGAAGATGATCAAGCAGCGCAACGAATCGGCCGGCGTCTACGACCAGGGCGGCCGGCCCGAACTCGCCGAGAACGAGCGGGCCGAGGCCGCCATCATCGCAAGCTATCTGCCACAGCAGATGGATGAGGCCGAGACCAGGGCCGCGATCGAAGCGGCCGTCGAGGAAACCGGTGCGGCCGGCCCGAAGGATATGGGCAAGGTCATCGCCGCCCTGAAGGGCAAATTCGCCGGCCGGATGGATTTCGGCAAGGCGAGCGGACTGGTGAAGGACGTGCTGAACGCCAAGTCTTGACCTCAAAGGCGTGAAGGCGCGGTGCGTCGAAGCGTTCGGGACTCCTTAAACGCGGTCGGCTAGAATGCTGGCCTGCAAAGGTCTGGTCGTCCCGTGCGTTACCCACCCCACATCCTCGAAGAGATCAGGGCGCGGCTTCCCGCCTCCGACGTGGTCGGGCGGCGGGTTCGGCTGAAAAAGGCTGGCCGCGAATGGCGCGGCCTGTCGCCGTTCAATTCTGAGAAGACGCCGTCCTTCTATGTCAACGATCAGAAGCAGGCCTATTTCTGCTTCTCCTCCGGCAAGAATGGCGACGTCTTCACGTTCCTGATGGAGACCGAGGGGCTGAGCTTCCCTGAGGCGGTCGAGCGACTGGCGGGCGAAGCAGGTGTGACCCTGCCCACGCCCAGTGCCGATACGCGCGAGATGGAGACAAAGCGCACCGGTGCCTTCGAGGTAATGGAACTTGCCGCCGCCTACTACGAAGACCAGCTCAAGGGCCGCCTCGGCACAAGCGCCCGCGCCTATCTCGACCGGCGCAGCCTAGGTCCCGAGATTCGCGCGCGGTTCCGGCTCGGCTACGCCACGTCCGAGCGTTACGGCCTGCGCGACCATCTCGCCGCGAAGGACGTAGACAAGGAGCTGATGGCCGAACTCGGCCTGTTGGTCAGCGGCGACGACATCGCCGTGCCGTTCGATAAATTTCGCGACCGCGTGATGTTTCCCATCACCGACAGCCGGGGCCGGGTGATCGCGTTCGGCGGTCGCGCGATGCAGGCCGATGCCAAGGCGAAGTATATGAACTCGCCGGAGACGCCGCTCTTTCACAAAGGGCACGTGCTCTACAACCTGCACGGCGCCCGCAAGGCCGCCCATGATCGCGGGACGATCATCGCGGTGGAGGGCTATGTCGACGTCATCGCCATGACCATGGCCGGGCACCCGAATGCGGTGGCCGGTCTCGGCACCGCGCTGACAGAGGAACAATTGGCTCTGCTCTGGCGCAACGCCGACGAGCCGATCCTGTGTTTCGACGGGGACGGGGCCGGCCAACGTGCGGCCTTCAAGGCGCTCGACGTGGCTCTGCCGGGACTGACGCCCGGCAAGTCGCTTCGCTTCGCGATCCTGCCGGAAGGGCAGGACCCCGACGATCTTCTCCGTTCCGCCGGCGCCTCTGCCATCGACCGCGTGCTCGAAGGGGCACGACCCCTCGTCGAGGTGCTCTGGTCGCGTGCCACCGAGACGACGCCCATCGACACGCCGGAGCGCAAGGCCGGCCTCGCCAAGAGCCTGCGAGAGATGGTCGCCTCGATCCGCGACGAGACGGTGCGTCGCTTCTACAAGGACGAAATAGAGGGGCGCCTGCGGGCCTTGTCGCCCGGAGGTGGCGGTTCACGGCGCAACAACTACGAGCCACGCAACGGGAGCGCCTCGACGTTTCAGCGGCGCCCCAGGCTAGGCGACCCGCCTCCATCGCCGCGAATCACGACGAAGTTCAATCCGCTATTTGCGGGATCGACGAATTCGGGCGGGACCGCCATGTTCCGGGATCGCGAGGCGATGATCGTCTCGAGTTTGCTGGCCCACCCGGAATTGTTGGGGATAGAAGCCGAGGACCTGGCGGCGCTGAAACTCGACGATCCCGATGCGCAGGCGCTGCGCTCTCTGTTGCTGGATCAGGCCGCCGATGCAGATCAGCCCGATGTCGAGGTTCTGGAGAGCCGCTTGAGCAGGGCAGGGCTCAAAGATGCAGCAGCGCGACTGGCATCCCATGTCAGGCCAGGAGATCGCTGGACGCTCGATCCGCATGCCGATCGGATGCGTCTGGAAGACGCATTGCGTCAGGCCGTGATCTTGCACCGGAAATCTGGAGCGCTAAATAGCGAGCTTCGCTCTGCCGAGAGAGCATTGGTCGAGGATGAGTCCGAGGCCAACTTTGCTTGGCTATGTGACGTCAAGGAACGTATGGCCGTGATCGCAGGGGCAGAGGCTGACGCCGACGTGCCGGAATCAGACGATACGGCGGCTTCGTAGTCCGCGACGAACTGAGATTTGGAGCGCCTTTCGCGGCGCATGGTTAACAGTTGGTCAAGCGTCTGGCTTGTAGACCGACATATGAGATATCGACGCGGTCGCTTCGTGCGCGCCGCACATCACTTAGAATGGAAGCGTGGACGACGCGGAGTGAGCCGAACGCTCCCGCTCAACGCGACCAGGACATCAATAGGCGGAACATGGCGACGAAGGCAACGGAACGGGACGACACGGATGCTGCTCCGGAGCAACAGACCGACGGACCGCTCCTCGATCTGACGGATGCCTCGGTCAAGCGGATGGTGAAGCTCGCCAAGAAGCGTGGCTACATCACCTACGAGGAAATCAACGAGGTGCTGCCAGAGGGCCAGTCCGATCCGGACCAGCTCGAGGATGTGCTGTCGCAACTCTCCGAGATGGGCATCAACGTCGTCGAGGCGGAAGAGACCGAGGATGCTGGCGGCGACAAACCCGCCAATGGCGAAGCCTCCGACGACGATGATGCTGCCGAGGGTACGGAAGTCGCCGAGATCGCTCCCGCCAAGCCGTTGGCCGTGCGCGAGACGACCGCCAAGGAGCCGACCGATCGCACCGACGATCCGGTGCGCATGTATCTGCGTGAGATGGGCTCGGTTGAGCTTCTATCCCGCGAGGGCGAGATCGCGATCGCCAAACGCATCGAGGCCGGTCGTGAGGCGATGATCGCGGGGCTCTGTGAGAGTCCACTGACCTTCCAGGCCATCATCATCTGGCGAGATGAGCTCGTGGACGGGCGTGTGCTCCTGCGCGACATCATCGATCTCGAAGCGACCTATGCCGGGCCGGACGCGAAGAACGCCCCCCAGCTCACCGAGGGTGAGGAGGGCGACGACTCTGAGGCCGAAGCGCCGATCCCGGCCGAGGGTGGCGACGACGAAGACGACATGGAGAACAACGTCTCGCTCGCGGCGATGGAAGCCGAGATCAAGCCGCGCGTTCTCGAGACGTTCGACAATATCGCCAATAACTACAAGAAGTTGCGCAAGCTCCAGAACGAGCACGCGGACCTGAAGGCTGGGGGCGGTAAGCAGAGCTCGGCTCAGAGCCAGAAGCAGTCCGACCTGAAGGACACCGTCGTCGCCGACGTCAAGTCGCTGTCGCTGAACTCGAACCGCATTGAGGCACTGGTCGAGCAACTCTACGACATCAACAAGCGCCTGATCAGCCATGAAGGCCGCCTGATGCGCTATGCCGAGAGCCATGGCGTCGCCCGCGACGACTTCCTTCGGCATTATCAGGGATGGGAGCTCGATCCGAACTGGATGGAGCGCGTCGGTACGCTTGGCGGCAAGGGTTGGAAGAATCTCGTCGAGAAGGGTGCCAAGCAGGTCGCCGACCTCCGCGAGCAGATCTTGACGCTCGCCTCCGAGACCGGTCTCGAGATCGGCGAGTACCGCAAGATCGTCAACATGGTCCAGAAGGGCGAGCGCGAAGCCCGTCAGGCCAAGAAGGAGATGATCGAGGCCAATCTCCGCCTCGTGATCTCGATCGCCAAGAAATATACCAACCGCGGCCTGCAGTTCCTTGACCTGATCCAGGAAGGCAATATCGGCCTGATGAAGGCCGTCGATAAGTTCGAGTATCGTCGCGGTTACAAGTTCTCGACCTACGCCACGTGGTGGATCAGACAGGCGATCACCCGGTCGATCGCCGATCAGGCCCGGACGATCCGTATCCCAGTGCATATGATCGAGACGATCAACAAGATCGTCCGCACCTCGCGCCAGATGCTGCACGAGATAGGTCGTGAGCCGACCCCGGAGGAATTGGCCGAGAAACTAGCGATGCCGCTGGAGAAAGTCCGTAAAGTCCTGAAGATCGCCAAGGAGCCGATTTCCCTGGAGACGCCCATCGGTGACGAGGAGGATTCGCATCTCGGCGACTTCATTGAGGACAAGAACGTCGTTTTGCCAATCGATGCGGCGATCCAGTCGAACCTGCGCGAGACCACGACTCGCGTGCTGGCCTCGCTCACGCCACGCGAAGAGCGCGTGCTTCGCATGCGCTTCGGCATCGGCATGAACACCGATCACACGCTCGAAGAGGTCGGACAGCAGTTCTCGGTGACCCGTGAGCGTATCCGTCAGATCGAGGCGAAGGCACTGAGAAAGCTGAAGCATCCGAGCCGATCGCGGAAGCTCCGGAGTTTCCTCGACAACTGAGCACCGTGTGGTCCGCAGTTAGGGACGGCCGACATTCCATCGAAGACGACAATGGCGCACCCAGAGGTGCGCCATTGTCGTTTGGGACATTTTCACCGAATCCGGGTTTGCACGGGCTCGAAACGGACTGCTGTGCTTCGTATCGAAATCCTATTCGTCGCCCGCTCTCGAAGGGTCGAATCCACGAGAGCCAAAATAGATGCTCTCAGCATCAGGCAGGACCCGTCCGCTTTTCCGACTATTATTCCGCGACATCTCCCCTGCCGATCAAGGAGCATCTATCGAACAGCCGTTGCACAGAGACGCGATTCGCCCTCTCGCCACGCTGATCGATGCGTTTGTCGAAGGATGCTTGTCGCCGGATATGAGCCTCGTTCGATTCGGCGTGGCCGGATGTGGTCGGCGGCAGGCTGGATATTTCCGGATCGGCCAAAGCCTGCAGGTTCGTATGCGCGGCCGGCGGACGCTCGCGCCGGGATTGTGCTGTCGCAGGGATGGCCAGACCGATCAGCGTGGTGACGGACACGATGGGGATACTCTATGTCTCGGAGGGACTTTAGCTTCGTAGAAGGCCCATACTGGAAAATTTTAATTCAGCATGGCACGCTTTCAGCTGCGTTTCGCTTCAGAAATCGTCACGATTTTGGCGGCGCCCGTTGCCGCCCGTCTCTCTCCGACCCACCTTGGCGTTATGCTCGAACTCGGTCCGCCTCACCCTCCGCCCACTGCCGATGCAGACGGGTCGGAGGCCAACGACGTTCCGTTCGGCGCATTGCAGGACTGCGTGGCTCTGCGGGACTGGCTCCTGAGCGAAGGCGCCCGCCTTCCGCAAGCGGACGGCCTGCTCGCGGGAATGTCTGAACGACTGAACGGTCTCGGCGTACCCGTCGATCGGGCATCGACCGCCATCGATACGTTGCATTCTGAGTATTCCGGCGTCGGCCGTTTCTGGACGCGTGAGACAGGATCGACGGTCCGCCTGTTCCCGCATGGCGACGCCTCCGACAAGGCTTATCAGGAGAGCCCCTTCTTCACCGTTCACGAGACCGGCGAGTGGCTCATCGTCGACCTAACGGAGCCGATGGATCTGCATTACTCGATCATTCCGGAACTGAAGGCCGAGGGCTACACCCACTACATCGTCGCACCGCTGTTCTTCACCAACGGCACGCGCAACGGCATCACCTTCGCGACCCGCGCGTCCAATGGATTTCGGGACGAGGACATCGCTATTTTGCGCTTCGTCATGCCGACTCTGGCGGCGGTGATGGAGATGCGGATCGTCAATAAGACGCTGGATCAGGTCCTGCGTATCTATGTCGGCGATGAGCCGCACAGGGCGATTCTGTCCGGCGATATCCGCCGTGGTCAGGTCAAACGGATCCGGTCAGCGATCCTATTCGCCGACATGCGCGACTACACCCAGATTTCCGCGAACATGACGCCGGAAGAGGCCGTCGATCTTCTCAACATCTTCTTCGATTGTCTCGTACCAGCAGTGGAGCGCGAAGGCGGCGAGGTGCTCAAATATCTCGGTGATGGGCTCCTTGCGATCTTTCGCGAGCGCGGCGACGACCTGGGTGGCGCTGCGAAGGGCGCTCTCATCGCCGCTCGCACCGCTCTGGCCGCACTCGACGAAGCGAATGCCATCGGCCGTTTCGCAAAGCCGGTCGTGGCGGGCATCGCCCTTCATCACGGCGAGGCGGCTTACGGCAATGTCGGTTCCGGCGCGCGGCTCGATTTCACCGTCATCGGCCGCGACGTGAATCTCGCGAGCCGCCTCGCCCGCCTCAACAAGACGCTCGGCGAGCCTCTCCTCATGTCGAAGCCTTTCGTCGATTTTCTTTGGGACGAGTCGGAATCGCTTGGTGAGCATGCCCTGGATGGGTTCGCCGAACCGATGGGCGTCTATCGGCCCGGTCGGACACCTGCAGCGCTTTGATACCGGTCCGGACTTCTTGCGACGTGTAGGGGATTGACCGCGGTCGCATCCTTGCCCACATCAGGCCTGTTCCAGGGAGATCCCCGTCAAGGGGCTGAGAAACCGATGAGCTTGGACCGAGAGGCCGGGCGGCGCGGAAATCCTTTGAACCTGAACCGGCTCATACCGGCGTAGGGATTGGACCGCGGGTTTTTCATCAAAGAAGCCCGACATGCTTCGGATCAGAAGCTGAAGGACACCAATCTCTGCGGATCACGCGGAGGTTCCTCTTGGACGTCTCAGCCATATCAACGATCGGCTCGCGCCGAACCGCCGGCATCGTTATCGAACATGGTGCGATTCCCGCGCGCAGCGACGTCATCGTGGTCGGCGCCGGATTGATCGGGCTGTCCTCGGCTTGGCGTCTGGCCGAGGCCGGGTTTTCCGTTACGGTGATCGAGCGCGATACCGTCGGTGCCGGGGCGAGTCTCGCTGCTACAGGTATGCTGGCGCCCGCCGCCGAACACGAGCCGGGCTCCGATCCTCTGCTGCCACTTGCGCTCGAGAGCCTGGCGCGGTGGCCGCGCTTTCGCGACGAACTCGAAGCGGCCTCCGGCATCGGTATCGATTATCGCGAAGACGGGACCCTGGTCCTGGCGATCGGCCGCGACGAAGTGGATCGCCTGCGCTTCCGGCACGACCTGCAGATCAAGTCGGGCCTATCCGCGCGCTGGCTTTCGGGGGCGGAGGTGCGCGCCCGGGAGCCCGCCCTGCGTCCCTCGGTTACCGCTGGGGTGTTCTGCGCCGGAGATCATCAGGTCGATCCGCGCCTGGTCATGGCAGCGCTCGCCCGTGCAGCACAGGCTGCCGGTGTGATCATCGTCGAGCATTGTCCGGTCGAGGCCCTCGATTGGGAGAGCGGCGGCGTCCGCGGTGTCATCACGCCTCGCGGGCTTGTGGCTGCCGGAACCGTGATCCTGGCCGCCGGTGCGTGGAGCGGCGAAGCGGGGCTTCTCCCGGACGAGCTTGCTCTGCCTGTCCGACCTCTTCGCGGTCAATCACTGGCACTGAAGACCACGGTCCGAACGGGCAGTCTCTCGCATATGGTCTGGACCGAGCAGGTCCATATGGCACCGAAAGCCGATGGTCATATCATTGTCGGCGCGACGGTGGAGGATTGTGGCTTCGTTCCAGGGGTCACCGCGGGCGGCCTCTACGCCCTCCTGGAAGGTGCGCGCCGCATCCTGCCAGGTATCGAAGAAATGGAGGTCGAAGCGGTCTGGAGCGGCTTTCGGCCAACCTCCGACGACGATGCGCCGATTATCGATACGCTAGCCCCGGGCCTCGTTGCCGCTACCGGCCACCATCGCAACGGCTACCTCCTGGCCCCCGCCACCGCGGATGCCGTTGTCGCCCTCGTCACCATCGGTGCACTACCGTATTTCGCGGGCGGTTTCGGCTTCGGTCGGTTTCAGCGGCCGGCTCGGACCGAGAGGAGGGCCTTCGCATGAGGCTCACCATCAACGGAAAGCCGCGGGAGATCGAGGCAGCCGATCTGTCCGCGCTCTTCCGGATCGAGGCGGGGGAAGCAGGAATCGAAAGCCCGCAGGGCATCGCCATCGCGCTGAACGGCACGGTCATCCGTCGCCGCGACTGGGACACCACGCCTGTCGCCGAGGGCGACAGGATCGAGATCGTGCGCGCCATGCAGGGCGGCTAGAATCATCGAGGAATCGAGATCATGAACGGTCACAAGATCGAAGCCACCGCCGAGGATGCTTTGGTCATCGCCGGCGTCACGTTGAGTTCACGCCTCTTCATCGGCACGGCCGGGTATCCGACGCAGAGCATCATGGTCGATGCCGTGGAGGCGTCCGGCGCCGAGATCGTCACCGCTTCGATCCGCCGGGTCTCGCTTCAGGGCCATGGCTCCGACACCGTGCGGCGCCTGAAGGGCTACCGCTTCCTGCCCAATACCGCGGGATGCGAGACCGCCCGAGACGCGATCATGACGGCGGAACTGGCACGGGAGGCGCTCGATACGACCTGGATCAAGGTCGAGGTGATCGGTGATCGGGAAACGCTCTATCCGGACGTTTCCGAGTTGCTGGAAGCCTGCCGTCACCTCGTCGATGACGGTTTCACTGTGCTGCCCTATTGCAACGATGATCCCGTCATCTGCCAACGCCTCGCCGATATCGGTTGTGCGGCAGTGATGCCGATGGGCTCGCTCATCGGCTCGGGGATGGGGGTCGCCAATCCCGCCAATCTGGAACTGATCTGTCGACGCGCCGGCGTACCGGTCATCGTCGATGCCGGAATCGGAACCGCTTCCGACGCCGTCGTGGCGATGGAACTCGGCGCGGCCGGCTGCCTTCTCAACACCGCCGTCGCCAAGGCCGACAATCCCGTCCGCATGGCCCGCGCCATGCGCCATGCCGTCGAGGCCGGCCGTCTCGCTCATCTCGCCGGCCGCATCCCCAAACGTAGCCGCGCCGAGCCATCGAGTCCTCAACTCGGCCTCGTCGGTTCGTGACGCCCGCTCCGTCGCAGCTCCTCGTGGTGACGGATAGGACGGGCAGTCCTCGCCCGCTGGTCGAACGGATCGAGGCGGCTCTCTTCGGCGGCGCGCGTTGGATCTGGTTCAGGGATCGTGACCTTGCAACGGTCGAGCGGCGATCTCTCGCTGAAGACATATTGGGACCAGTGCGCGAAGCCGGTGCTCGGCTCGTCATTGGCGGGGACGTGGCGCTGGCTTGTGCCATCGGTGCCGACGGCATCCATCTCGGCGGGGGTGCCACGGCTCGGGATATCGACGCGGCACGGAGGGATCTTCCAGCCGGATGCACTCTCGGGATTTCGGCCCATTCGCCGCACGATATCCATCGGGCGGAGGCGGCTGGCGTAAATTACGCCACTCTGAGCCCGATCTTCCCGACGCTGAGCAAACCGGGATACGGTCCCGCCCTTGGCCCGCAGGTCCTGCGATCCTGCCGGGATCAGAAAATCCCGGTTCTCGCTCTCGGCGGTATCACCCCTCTAAACACTGCCGCCTGCCGCGAGGCCGGATTTGCCGGGGTCGCCGTGATGGGAGGGGTGATGAGGGCAGACGATACGCGATCGGCGGTGCGCGCCCATCTCGACGCGTGGAATGATCGAAGCTGAGCCGTCGCTTCGGAATAGGCCTGCCGCTGGTCCGAAAGACGCCGTAAGGAGCGAAAGCATGGAGCATCGTCCCCGATGCAGTATCCGGGACTTGATGCCGGAGCATGCACTCAGTCGCCACCCAGGATCACGGCGGGTGCTCCAGACAGTGATACGGCTTCTCCCAAGGCGCGCGCTTCCAGACGCGATGCATCGGTGCCCGAGCGGACGAACTCGAATTTGAGCACGCGTGCGTCGGTCCCCGAAGTGCCTGCACCGCCCACCAGCAGGTTCGCTCCCATGGTTGTGCTCGTCGCCGCGACATGGACGGCGCCGGACGTGCCAAACGGGCTGAGGCTGGCGATCTCGCGGAAGTGAGCACCGTGTCCGTGTTCGGTCGGGCTATGAAGGTACATGTCCGGACCGCCATCCAAGGCCGAGCCGCTGGAGAATACCTTTACGGTGCCGTCCCCAGCGAGTTGGCCGACGACGATGCGCTTCGCTCCGCCGAGGGCACCGGCGAGCCACCCGGTCGCGAGCGAGACGCCGCCTTTGTAGGCAGGCCCGAATGGGCTGAATCGCGCGGTGTTCACTGGCGTGTCGATGCTGGCGCCATGCATATCTGCATGGCCTGCCGGCGTGGCTCCGGCGATCGGTTTGAGGAGCGGGAAGGCGAACACCTTGACTTCGGTCGGTGTGCCAGGGCCAGGTGCGGTGACGATGCTGTTGCGCCCGGTGGAGAAGTCGACGAAGCCGGTGGCGAGGCTGACGCCCGCGGTGTCGCTTGGATAAGGGCTAAAGCTCGCGAACAGTTTGGGAGCGGTACCCGGCGTTGGCAGTGCCGTGCCGTAGACGCGCACGGCGCTCTGCGCCCCGGGACCGGAGCCGACGACGATATTATCGGCGGTCGTCCCGTCCACCTGCGTTGCCGCCACGCTGATGCCGCCGCGCGCCGCTGGCTCGAAGACCGGGAAACGCGTCAATTCCGTTGCGAAGGCGGTCTTGCCGGGCCTCGCCTCCCCCGAATAGACGATCACCTCCGGGGCTAGCCCCTGACCCGAGCCGACGAGGAGGTCGAGCACGCCGTTTCCGTCGATATCGCCCATGGCGACGCTCAGGCTCCCCTCGTAGCCGGGGAAGGGCGTGAGTGTTGCCATGAGTCGGTTGTCCGCGCCGTCGAGCACACGGACCTCGGTTGGTCTGCCGCTAGTGCCGGGCACGACGACAGCGTAGCTTGAGATTGCCGGGATGACGTTGATCAGCGCCATCAGCCCGTTGTCCTCATGATTGAGGCGGTGGCAATGCATGACGAACAGGCCGTCATAGGTGTCGAACCGTGAGCGGATGGTGAGGATGCCCGGCTCGATGACACTCTCGTCGATCTGCATGGTCGGAGCCGGCGCATTGGCGTTGTCGACGCCGAAACGGTCGGGTCCGGTGCGCAGTCCGGTGGTGGGGTCGTAATAGTCGATGACCTGGAAATCGTTCACGTGGACGTGGATCGGATGCTCGTCGTTGTTGTGATTGACGAAGCGCCATTCCTCCACGGAGCCGAGCCGGGGCTGGATCAGCGGCATGTTGGGAAAGGCCGCGGCGTCGAAGGCGTAGACGAAGGATTTGGGGTCGCTGACCGTCGCTTTGTCGTTGAGAAATCCTCCGGAGATCAGGATCTTGCGCGTCACGTCTGGCGTGGCGTCGGTGAGGTCCACGAAGGAGGTGTAGGCGCCTAGCTTCTGTCCCTCTGCGAAGGCGATCGTGGTGCCGCCGGTGCTGGCAGGGCTCGCGGTCGCCAGCTTCTGGGTCGGGAAAGCGAAGAAGCCGTCGACATAGCTCACTGCAGAGGGCTGCACGCTGAGGCTGCCGAGCACCGCCGTCGGGTTCGAGGTGCCATTACTGGTGTAGAGGATGCCGGGCTGTGAGATGGTCCTGGCACCGCCGCCGCGCGGGGGCATCTCGAGCACAAGATCGCCTTCGGTAGGCAGCGTCACCGCGATGGCGAAGCGGCTCGCCGGTGGGATCAGCAGCTGTGTGCCGTTCTCGGTGGGTGGGTAGTGTACTTCTCCCGCCGGATTTCCGTCATGGCCGACGATCGCGATCTGCGGATGCCGGCCGGTCGCAGTCTCGGTCAGCTGGACGTTGATGTAGGCGAAGTCGCTGATATTCGCGAGAACCCAGATCTCGGTCTGACCGGCCTTGCTGCGGATCATCGGCTGGAACTGTCCGTTGACCGTGAACTGGACGTCGCGCTCGCGGTCCGGCAGTGCGGGATTCGCCGGCAGGTCGAGAGCGGTGCGCCCGTCGCTGGCGGTGAAGCGCTGCAGGTTGCTCGGGATGGCCTGCAGCAGGCCACGGTCGTTACGGATCGAGAGAGGGCCGGAATACCATCCGGTAGGAAATTTCGAGCCGGCCGGAGCGGCGGCGAAGTTCACGGGCGCCAGGATCGGGCGATAGGTGCCCTTGGCAAGTTCATCGGCCTTGGGTGGCACGATGGTACTCACGTATTGCGGCCAGTTGGCGTTGTTGAGTTGCGGCGCGGGCCCCCCTCGGTCGAAGACGAAATTGTATTGCAGCAGCATATTTCGGATCGGAATCCGGTTCTGCGTCACCGCGGGCAGATTGCCGTCGGTGCGTCCGATCGCGAGGAGGCCGGCAAGGCCCATATAGGCTTGAGGCGACGTCAGGCTGTGCAGGTGACTGTGGTACCAGTAGGCGCCCTGCGGCATGTCCCGCGGCACATCGTAGGTGTAAGTATTCGACATGCCTGCCGGTATGTACAGCATGACGTTGTCGGAATTGCCCTTCGGACTGATGTGGACGCCGTGGACGTGTAGGTTTAGCGGCGAGTCCCTAAGCTGCATCGGGTAGAGCGGGACATCACCGCCCTTGGCCGTGTATTGCGGGCTGAAATAGTCGGCGATGGTCAGGCCGCTCAGCGCATTGTCGAGATGGACGATGAGGCGCTCGCCCGGATATACTTGCAGGGTCGGCGCCGGAAACAGCCCTTTGCCGTCTTTCGCGCCGTTCGAGCCGGTACCCCTGATGAGTTCGTAGTCGAACAACAGAAAGTTCTCGACCGGCTTCGCAGCCGTATCGAGGGCGACCCGCCCCTGACGCGCCGTGAGCCGGACTTCGAGCACACCGTCCTTCGTTGCCAGCGTCACCGGCTCGCGAAACTCAGGTGACGTGATCCCCGGCCCTTGTGCGGCGACGCGGGTGATCATGCAGATCATGGCAGCGCTGGCAACAACGAGAGCGGCAATGAGGGCGCGCAGCGGTTCCGTCTGCCAATGCGAGCTGGCGGGAGCCTGAATCATGAGTTTCCTCGCAGGATGGGAATAACCGTCGCTGCCGAGTGTCGTGACACCCGTCGAGTGTGCGACCTCATAATGCCGACGCTCGTCTCGCTTGCATTCCCCAGTCGAACGGTAGCAAATTAGAGCATCGTCGCTGGTCTGGGTAGCCAGAAAGCGTGGCCGTGATGTGGAAGAGCTGGCCCGGGCCGTTCTCCAGGATGCGACAGTCCATACGACCGATCCGTACCAGTATCGTCCATGCTGGCTGTCTTAACCATCGAAGCTTCGGGCCGGCGGGCGGTTGAACGGGGCGTGTGGCTTCTCCACGACCGATCGGTGGCGGCCAAGTTTTCGTTGTCTCGATATCGCCGACGCTGCCGAAGAGACCGGCTTCGCAGCCTTTCAGGTCCTGTCTTCCGCATCCGAGCTCTCGTGCCAGTCCGCGTATATCGGCGCCGAGGTAACCCGCTTCCTCAACACGGTGCGGGCGGCCTGAACACGGGCTTTTAGAGAGAACTCGAGTGGCGTCGGATCTGACCTTCCAGGGCCTCAGGCGGCTCGGCGAGGTCTTGCCCTCATTCGCCGCGTTCTGCAGACCGCAGTCATCTCGTCGCCTTAGCATTCTTCAGCGGCTTCGCCGTCGCTCCAAGACATGCGTCATCGTTCAGGTGCCGTCCATCTTCTGAGATGTAGGCATGTTCAATGGCTCAGCTTGATCTCACCGGGATCATGGCGAGCGAGAATCGATATTTCTGATTTCTTGGAAGGCACTGCATTTATCGGATTAAGGGTTCCTGAATACGTCTTTCAGAACGCGTTAAATCGCTCGCCGCTAGCACCGACGCCGACATAGCGGTGGAGAGCCATGACGATCGACGCCAGCGATACCCACAGTCCTTCCGAAGCCGAGAATGCGGCAAACCCGGCTTCCGGGATTCAAGCGTCGCGCGCCGGACCGAGGTCTGATGCCGGCTTATCCACGGGCGGCACGCGAAGCGGCATGGACAGGGAGACCCGGCGCCGGATCGGACGGAACCTCCGCATCCTCTACGGCAACGTCTTGGATTTGCCACTGCCGGACCGGTTCGAGGCTCTCCTCGCCGAACTTTCGGATCAGCCTGCCTCGCTGGAGACCTCATGATGACTGCAGTCCTTCGTCCCGTCGGAACGCCTTCGGGCGCCGATGCCGAGATGCGCGACCTGCTGCTCGGCGCGATCCCAGCCCTCAGGGCCTTTGCGTACTCGCTGACTTACGATCTCGACCGCAGCGACGACCTCGTTCAGGACACGCTTGTCCGGGCTTGGACCAAGGCGGATAGTTTCGCGCGCGGCACGAACCTCACCGCCTGGCTGTTCACCATCCTGCGGAATCTGTTCTATTCCGAGCAGCGCAAGCGTAAGCGCGAGGTGGAGGATGCCGACGGAGTCCATGCCGAACGGCTGACCAGTCTGCCCGAACAGGAGATCCGCGTGGAGATGCGGGAGTTCCAAGCCGCTCTCGACCTCTTGCCCTTGAGCCAGCGTGAGGCCCTCGTCCTAGTGGGAGCGCAAAGCTTCACTTACGAGGAGGCCGCCGAGATATGCGGCGTTGCTGTCGGCACTATGAAGAGCCGTGTGAGCCGTGCTCGTGGCCGACTGATCGAGACGTTGGGTATGAACGGCACCGATGATATCGGAGCCGACGCTTTCACGCGGGCGGCACTCGGCAGCCTTTGAAAAGCTTGTCGCTAAGGCCGGCTCAGTCCCATCGACTGGAGGGCTTTACTTGCATTCCTCGCGCGCGCGCTTCATCGCCTCACCGAACCCCGCCAGCGCGTATTCGTCGTTGGTGGGGTTTCCACGCATGGACGTTGTCTTGACCTGCAGCTTGGCGACCTTCGCCATCTCGCCGACGAGGCGGGCTTCCTCTGACGGGTTCTGCAGCCAAGCGTTCTCGTCCTTTACCACTAAGCCGTATTGCGAAGTTCCAAGGTTCAGGCTCGGATCGGATGCCGCTGCGCTTGCAGCGGCCTTGCCTTGGCTGGCCGCCGGTTTGGGCGGAAAGCCGAACATCACGGCTACTTCGTTTTGTACGTTGTCGCTCTTGCGGATTGTCACGAACAGGTAGGCGGTGTCGCGCTTCAGCGTCTTGGGTGAGCGGGCCTGAGGCTGGGCGATGGCATAGCAGGTGCGAGCCTTGCCCTGACCATTGGCGAAGACGTTCCAATCTCCGAAGATCGCCACCGGCGTCGCTTGCTGCATACCCGGCGCGCTGAGCGCCTTCTTCTTCTCTCGTCCGCGTCCCTTGGCCTTGGCCGTGGAATCCTGCTCGGCGCCTAGATCCTGCTGCGCTTGGGCCAGCGAGATTCCGGTACCCGGTGCCGGACCGAAGATCGACAGGAAAGCGGCCGTGGCGGCAAGGAAGAGGCAGCGGCGGATAGGATTCAGCATCGTGTTGAGGTTCTCGAATACGGAATGGCCGCCGCTAGGCGATCGCAGCAGACCGCCTCTACGACGAGCGGATCGGCAGCGTTCGCCATGGTCTCGACAAATGCTGCCAAATTGTCCGGAATTGCGGCGGGATATCCAGGCATCCGAGACCTCTGTATTGAATCGACAGATCGGCATTGTGTCCTGGGGGCATCCTAGGCGTGGGATGTCGAGCGTCGGCAACCCTTTCGTGCGGCCATGTGCTCGACCCAGATCAGGGTGGGTGCGCTTCAAGCCAGAGGGGCGATCTGCCAAGGATGGCGCCCATCGTCATATCGAACTGGGGACGCTCGGCGGCAGCGATGTCGGTCACCGGTAGATCGGTGATGGAGGTCGCTGAATGCGCCGTGGTGGCCGAAGCTTCCATCACGTCGGGGACGGACAGAACTCGGGGCTTCGGGTCGTTATATGGCGTGTTGTAGCATTTGCGGATCGACGCCCAGAACGCCATCCTGTCCGTTTCCGGCAGGCGGGAAAGGACGGAATCGATCTGGGTCATGGCTTGTGCCGCAAAGGCAGCCGTGTCTTCGGGTTTCATCCAACTCTCGACGGGCATCGGCATCTCCGGAGTGCTTGGTCCGAGCTTTACGAAGGATCACATAGCTAGGCCGTGAACGCACCCGCTCCGGCCGAGCTTTTTTGTCGCCCTGTGAATCACGCCGACGCGGAAGGCGCCTTGAGCAGCGCCAACCAGCGCGTGGCCTGCGTCCGGACGTTGTCCGGCGCGGTGCCGCCATAGCTGGTGCGACTGGAGACCGAGTTCTCCACGCCCAGCACCGCATAGACCGTATCGGTGATCCGCGGCTCCGCCTCTTGCATCTCCAATAGCGACAGTTCCTCCAGTCCGATCCCCTTGGCGGAGGCGGCGCCTACGAGGCGGCCGGTGACGTGGTGCGCCTCGCGGAACGGCAGGCCCAGTTCGCGCACCAGCCAATCGGCGAGGTCCGTGGCGGTGGCGTAGCCCGAGCCGGCGGCGCGGGCGAGCACGTCGGCATTGGGCTCTAGATCGCGGACCATGCCGGTCATCGCCGCGAGGCACAAGGAGAGTGCCTGGAGCGCGTCGAACGTGCCCTCCTTGTCCTCCTGCATGTCCTTCGAATAGGCGAGCGGCAGGCCCTTCATCACGATGAGCAGGCCGGTCAGCGCGCCGATGACGCGGCCGGACTTGGCGCGCACGAGTTCGGCGGCATCCGGGTTGCGCTTCTGCGGCATGATCGACGAGCCCGTCGTGTAGCCGTCGGACAGCTTGACGAAGTTGAACTGAGCGGAGGTCCAGACCACCAGTTCCTCGGCAAACCGCGAGAGATGGACGGCGCAGATCGAGGCGGCGGCCAAGGCTTCCAGGGCGAAGTCGCGATCGGCCACGGAATCGAGGGAGTTCGCGGTCGGCCGGTCGAAGCCGAGGGCTTCGGCCGTGGCGTGACGGTCGATGGGGAAGGAGGTACCGGCGAGCGCCGCGGCACCGAGCGGGCATTCGTTGAGCCGTGCGCGGGCATCGCGGAAACGCCCCCTGTCGCGGGCAAGCATCTCCACGTAGGCGAGACAATGGTGCCCGAACGTGACGGGCTGCGCGGATTGAAGGTGAGTGAAGCCCGGCATCACCGTGGCTGCGTGCTGCAGCGCCTTTTCGGCGAGCGCCTGCTGCAGGTCGGCAGCCTGGGCGTCGAGGCTGTCCAGGGTGTCGCGCACCCAGAGCTTCATGTCAGTGGCGACCTGATCGTTGCGCGAACGTGCCGTATGCAGACGCCCGGCGGCGGTCCCGACGATTTCGGTGAGACGGCTCTCAACGGACATGTGGATGTCTTCGAGTTCGCGCTTGAACACGAACCCGCCGCCCTCGATTTCTTCGCGCACGGCCTTGAGGCCATCCTCGATCGTGGCCACATCGGCCGATGGCAAGATGCCGGCCTTGCCGAGCATTGCCACATGCGCCAGCGAGCCGCGGATGTCCTGGGGTGCGAGGCGTTTGTCGAATCCGATAGAGGCGTTGATCTCCTCCATGATCTCGGCGGGGCCGCTCGCGAAGCGCCCGCCCCACATCCGGTTGCTCATGTCGACACTGTTCCTCTCGGTCGCCCCATCCACTCGTCGGGCGACGCAACGATGATGCCCGGAGCCAAGGCGACCCTGGCTGCCGGAGCCGTCGTAGCCCTGATCGCGGGCGGTCTCGCCGTATACGGGACGCGTCCGACAGGCGGCAACAGCGAGAAGATCGCAGAACTGTGCCGCGATGCGGTGGAGACGATCACCCGCATCGAACCCCTCGCTCGTGGCGAGGTAGCGGCCATGGAGGTCGTCCGAGCGCCACGACCGGCGCCGGATCTTGTATTCAAGGGGCCGGACGGCATCGACCATACCCTGGCTCAGTTGCGAGGGCGCCTCGTGCTGGTGAACCTATGGGCGACGTGGTGTGCGCCATGCAAAGCGGAAATGCCCGCGCTCGACAGGCTCGAAGCGATTTTTGGGGGCAAGGACTTCACCGTCGCCGCGATCAATGTCGATACACGCAACCTCGATAAGCCGCCGCAATGGTTGAAGGATAATGGCATCGCGAGCCTTTCCTATTATGCCGATCCCGGCGGGCGGGTACTGCCGGCGATCCAGAAGGCGACCGGATCGCTAGGGCTTCCCACAACAATGCTCGTGAATGCCAAGGGCTGCATCCTCGGAATCATGAAGGGGCCTGCTGATTGGGCCAGCGAGGATGCCAAACGGCTGATCCAGACCGCTCTGAAGCCGGACTGAACTGAGCCGCGTAAGGCGAGGGTGGTCTGCCGCCCGCACAGAGGTCAATCAGTGAGGCACGCGCTTCAGGGCTATCGCATTTGAGCGATGATGGTCCTGGCGAAGGCGTCGGACCATCCGGCCCTGTTTCTTTTGCGCCGAATGGACAGGCCGGGGCGGGCCT
>NZ_JBHTND010000028.1:0-62310 GCF_042679825.1 Methylobacterium marchantiae
TTCCGCTACAACTGGCAGCGCCCTCACATGGGCATCAACCGACAAACACCCATCAGCCGACTCCGCCTCTCCGAGGACAACCTGTTGATGCTCCACAACTAGACGATCATCCGGAGTTCTGGCTCGGACCGGCTTCTTCAAACGTCGGTGGCCGTTCCTCGGGCCGATACTCCGGATGTCGTCATAGGCTTTCGCTTCGGCGCGAGCCGGTTATGAGATGATCCTGCGGTCGGGCGATGTCCGAGACCGATGCGCACCGAGGTTTCGCGAAGGGCCCGGCTTCCGAAGGCATGAGAATTCCGAAGTGATGGAATCTCCGCGAAAGTGCAGGGGTGGGCTCCCCGAGGAAAAAATTCCAGATCGCTCAAGGGCTTGGCTTGGATCGACGATGAGCCCACTCGTTTCCGCTCCCCCGGCAGCCCGGTCCGTGAGGCTCCCTGCCGGCGATATGGCGGCCTCTGATAGCGAATTCGCGCGGGGGGGGGCTCCCCTCTGTTTCGTCGAAGCGCCGCAACCCGTGACCTCGGCCCGATCGGACTAGTTCTCATGCACACTGCCCTTGCCGGGATTTTTGATGCGACGTGTTCGTGTCGGGGAACCCAGCGGGCGGGAGAGGGCGATGCGAACGGATATCGTCGTTGTCGGGGGAGGTCTGGCCGGCTCGATGGCTGCGGCGATGCTCGGGCGTCAGGGAAGAGAGGTGATCCTCGTCGACCCAAACGCCGTCTTCCCCCCCGCGTTTCGCTGCGAGAAACTGGAACAGGGACATATCCGGATTCTCGCCAGGACGGGCATGAGCGAGGCGATCATCGCGGCCTCGACCCGTACCGAAGAGCTCTGGATCGCCCGGTCGGGGCGGATCGTCGACAAGGCTCCTTTCGACCAGTTCGGCATGCGATACGAGCATCTCGTGAACACCGTGAGGGGCGAGATTCCGCCCTCCGTCCAGGTGGTCCGGTCGATGGTCTCGAAGGTCACACAGGGGGCCGATCGTCAGCGTATCGTGCTCGCCGGCGGCGAGGCCATCGAAGCCAGGCTGACGATCCTGGCCAGCGGTACGAACTGGTCCCTGCATGAAACCTTGGGGATGGCTCCGCAACTCGTCAGCCCGCACCATTCCACCGCGGTCGGCTTCGACGTCGTGCCCGTCGGCCGAAGCGACTTCGCTTTTCCGGCGCTGCAGTACAATCCCGAGCGGCTCGGCGACGGGATGGCCTACCTGAGCCTGTTCAGGATCGGATCCGCCATGAGGGCCAATCTGTTCCTGCATCTGGAGGCGGAAAGGCCGTCCAAGATGGCGTGGCTCAAGGCCTTCCAGAGCGAGCCGGATACCGCCCTGCAGGCGCTCCTCCCCAGTCTCGCCCGCCTCATCGGCCCCTATACGGTCGCCGGACCGATCAAGATTCGTCCGACGCATCTGCACATCCTGCACCGGACGTCCGTCCCCGGTATCGTGGCGGTGGGCGACGCGTTCGCGACGCCGTGTCCCGCGACCGGAACCGGAACCCTGCGGGTGTTCACCGATATCGAACGGCTCTGCAACGTCCATGTCCCGGCATGGCTGACCCTCCCCGAGATCGATGCCGACACGATCGCGGACTTCTACCGGGACCCCGCGAAGGTCGCGTGCGACACGAACTCGGCGGCGCGAGCCCACGCTTTGCGTGCCACGACGATGAAGACCGGGATGCGCTCCAAGACGGTCCATTGGCTGCGCTTCCTGACCCGCAGGCTGCGCTGGGCTCTCCGCTCGATCGGGCAACGGGTGAGAGGCGCAAGGATGGCGTCGGCGAGCCCTAAACTGACGATCGATCCGAGCTAGAGCATCGGCCCGCAACGGGGATGCCGGTTCGGCCCGAGGGAGGGCATCCGAACCGGGACCCGGCGGCACACCCTATCGCGTCAGAGCGCTGCCGCGAGGTGCCGGGCCATGATGCAGGCCCCGCGCTCGCGGAACGTGCCGAGATGATCGCTCGGGATCTCATGGACCGGCGTTCCGGCCTGTAACCACGGGCTCCACCCGAGCGCACCGTCGAGGAAGCGGCCGGACGGCTCGTACTGGTTGCGGAAAACCATCGCCGGCCGCTGGAGAGGCTTCGGCTGATAGGCGCGGACCGAGACTTCGAGCTCGTCCGAAAGCCGCCAGAAATCGCCGTCGTCTCCCGGATGGGCGATGGCCTCGGAATCCAGCACACGTCCGGCCATCCGACGCGCATGCCGGGCGAGCCGGCTCGTGCCGAGTCGGACCATCAGCGAAGCCGGGCTCTCGGTGAGGAGGAAGCGGAGGCGAGTGAAGCTCCGCATGGTCGTGATCGACGACCGGGCCAGAAGCCGCTTCGTCCGGCCCAGTCGCCCGAGATAGCCCGGTTCCCAGGAATCGATCAGGATCAGCCTCTCGACCTGGCGCCCCTCCCATCCCAGTCGCCGTGCCGTCTCGAAGGCCAGGCTCCCCGCCTCGCAGAACCCGAGGAACGTGCAGGGGCCCTCCGGGCAGACGTGGCGGACGAGATCGAGATAGAGTTCGGCCATCTCGTCGATGGAGCGCCGTTTCCCGTCTGGGGAGGTCGCGATCCGGATGGCGTAGAAGGGCTGGTCGTCGCCGAGCTCGCGCGACAGCACGTTGTAGATGCTGGTGTGGTGGAACGCGATGATCGGCGGACGGCCGCCCTTCGGCTGGACGGCGACGATCCTGGCGCCCGTGGGCTCGGAACGGGCGGTGAGATGCCGGCAGAACTCGCGCAGGCTCGGCGCATCGAACAGGGCACCGAAACTCACCCGCAGCCCGAGTTCGACCTTGAGCCGCGAGAACATCCTGGCGGCCAGGAGCGAATGTCCGCCGAGCTCGAAGAAATGGGCCGAAGGCCCGATGTCCTCGACGTGCAGCGTCTCGGCCCAGATCCGGGCCACCCGGCTCTCGAATTCGGAGAGGTCGCTCATGCCGATGACGGGATCGATCGGACCGACGAACGGAAGCGCCTTGCGGTCGAGCTTGCCGTTAGGCGTTCGCGGAAACGATTCGAGACGGACGAAGTTGGCGGGGATCATGTAGCTGGGCAGGAAGCCGGAAAGGCGGCTCCTGAACTCGGCGGCCGAGAAGCACGGAACCGGACAGTCCGGCTCGACCACCAGATACGCCACGAGGCGAGCCTCCACCGCCGAATCGGAGAGGGCGACGACGGCCGCTTCCGCGATACCCGGTATCCGCTCGAGCGCCGTCTCGATCTCGCCGATTTCGACGCGGTATCCGCGGATCTTCACCTGCTGATCGGCTCGCCCGAGAAGCTCGAGCGTTCCATCGGTCCTCCAGCGGGCGAGGTCGCCGGTGCGGTAGAGCCGTGCGCCAGGCTGTTGGCGGAAGGGGTCCCTGAGGAAACGCTCCGCCGTGAGGTCCGGTCGGCCGTGATATCCCAGGGCCACGCCGTCACCGCCGATGGCGAGTTCACCGATGCTCCCCGGCAATGACAGGTCGCCTCGCGCATCGAGGACGTAGAAGTGGGTATTGGCGATCGGGGTACCGACGGGAATCGGCCCCTCGCTCGCGACGACGCGGTCGGCGGACGACCAGATCGTCGTCTCGGTCGGACCGTACATGTTCCACAGGTCCCCTCCCGTGGCGATCAGCCGGGTGGCGAGTTCCCGCGGCATCGGTTCCCCGCCGCAGAGCATGGTCAGACGCAGGGTTCCGGTCCAGCCCACCGCCAGCAGGATCTGCCAGGTGATGGGGGTCGCCTGAAGGACCGTCGCCGCGCTGCGCTTCAGAAGGGCGAGCAACGCGTCGCCGTCGCGGCTCGTGGCCTGCGATGCCACCACGAGCCGGGCGCCGACTACGAGCGGCAGCAGGAGCTCGAGGACGCTGATGTCGAAGGACAATGTCGTCACGCTGACGAGGACGTCGTTTTCGGTGAGGCCCGGCCGCTCGCGCATGGCCCAGAGCAGATTGACGAGGGAACCATGCCCGACCACCACGCCCTTGGGCTGCCCGGTGGAACCCGACGTGTAGATGACATAGGCGGCCGCGTTGGGGAGGGGGCCATCGATTTCGAGGGACGTCGAGGGTTGTGCGGCGATCGCGTCGCGGGATGAATCGAGGGCGAGCATGGGTACGGCGCAGGCCGGCAGGGCAGCCTGCAATCCTTGCTTGGTCAGGATCAGCGCCGCACCGCAATCGGCGATCATGAAGGCGATGCGGGCCGATGGAAACGAAGGATCGAGGGGCACGTAGGCGGCCCCGGACTTCAGCACCGCCATCACCGCGACGACCATGTCGAGGGAGCGGTCGAGAAAGATCGCCACCCGCTCTCCGGGACCGATGCCGCGGTCGCGCAGACAATGCGCGAGCCGATTGGACGCGGCATCGAGTTCCCAATAGGTGAGGGACTGCCCCTCATACGTCACCGCGATCGCGTCGGGACGCTGGCGTGCCTGGTCGGTGAACAGACCGTGAGCGCCTTTCTCGGCGGGATACGGCACCACGCTGGCGCACCAGTCGCCGCACAAGCTGCGACGCTCGACCTCGGTCAGGAGGTCGACCTGAGACAGGCGTAGATCCGGATCGTCGAGAACCCGTTCGAAGGCGAGGTGCAGGCGTGCGAGCAGATCGGCCACGCTCTGGCGCTCGAACAGGTCGGTCCGATAGTCGCAAGCGATGCACCATCCCGCGCCGCCGTCGCTCATGACGAATTCGAGTTCGAAACGCGTGCCGCCCGACGGGACGAGCCATTCGCTGATGGTGATCCCGCCGAAGCTCTCCTCCGCGAGAGTGGGAGGCCGATAGGTGAAGCTCACCGGCGACAGCGGCTCGAGCGGAAGTACGGAGCCGGCGGCGGCATGAGCGGCGGCCTTGGCCACATTCTTCCCGATGCGCAGGAGCAGTTCGGTGAAGCTCGGATCATCGGAGAGGTCGTTGCGCAGGAACAAATCCGTCTCGAACGGCCCGACGACGGACGCGAACGCCGCTTCGTCGCGATTCGCCCAATGGGTCATCACGGCGATGTCGGTCGCGTTGCTTCGCCGATGCAGGACCAGCTTGAGCGCGGCGAGGCCGAGAACGAACGGCGTCGTCCCGAGCCGGGTGCAGAGCCCCTGAAGGCTGGTCGTCAGATCCTTCCCGAGGTCCAACTCGATCCGCTCTGACTGCAGGGTAGGAGCGGGCGGGTGCGGACGATCCGCCAGGAGATCGCAGGCCACCGATCCGGCCGTGACGTCGCGCCAGTATCGCGCGTCCCCGACGGCGACGTCCGGATCGGAGGCGGACTCCCATCGGGCGATGACATCGGCATATCCAAGCGGAGGCGGCGGAAAGAGCGTCGCATCGTCTCGTACCGTGCTTTGCCCGAGCGCGTCATAGATCAGAGCGAGATCCCCGGCGATCAGGCCGAGCGAGGTATGGTCGCAGACGAGCCGGTGAGCCGTGACGAGCAGGATCGACGTGACGGCACCGATTCTGAGGAGAGTCGCCTGCAGCAGCGGCGGCGTGTCGATCCGGAGCGGAGCGTCGGCCTGCTGGCGAGCGATCTCTTCGGCTTCCGTCATGCGCTCGCACTCGGGCAGGGCGGTGAGATCGATGATGGAGATGTGGAACGGGGCCGCAGGCGCGACGGCATCGTTCGGCGGAGCCATCGCAAATCGGCTGCTCAGAACCGGATGCCGGTGCAGGATGATCCCGAACGCCTCCTCCAATCGGCCGGATTCCACGCGGCCTTCGAGGCGCCAGCCGATCGAAACGTTCTGTACGGGCATCTCCGGCCGGTCCCGATGCAGGTCGAGCAGGCGATGTTGAATCGCGGAAACGGACGATGCGATCGATCCCGGAGACCGGCTCCCGGAAGCGATCCTGTCATCGACGGCCTCGGCGTCGAGACCGGCTGCGATGCCCAAATCCATGATCGATTCTCCATCCTCTGCCTGAGCCGCCAAACGCCTCGATCGCGCAGGATCGGAGAACGCCGCGGTCACCGGCCATGTCGATGAGACGAAGACGATGACACGGGAATCGCCATTCATTCCGGTCGATTAAGGAGTATCGGCGACCACCTGTCGGTGGACAGACGGACGCTCTCTCGATGAAATCTCGTCTAACCCGCCAAGCATCAGGGGCGCCGTCGCACGATGTCTTCAACCCGCTCCTAGAGCCAAAGAGCTACTCATAAAGATGATCGGCTCACTCGATTAAGTCGCTCATCAGCCATCGTATTTCTTGAGTCGAGCAGGGGCGACGCCTCACATTTCAGGACGTGACGGAGCGGCGCTCGATAATCCCGTCGACCTCGCCAAGTCCTGTCGGGAGAGCTTCGCGATGCGCATCGCCATCATCGGATCCGGGTATGTCGGCCTCGTGTCTGGAGCCTGCCTCGCCGATTTCGGGCATAACGTGGTCTGCATCGACCGCGACGACGCCAAGATCCGCGCCCTCCAGCAAGGCGAGATCCCCATCTTCGAGCCGCTACTGGCCGATCTGGTCATCAAGAACCAGCGAGAGGACAGGCTGTCCTTCTCCACCGATCTCGGCCCGGCCGTGGCGGAGGCGGAGGTGGTCTTCATCGCCGTGGGGACGCCGGCGCGGCAACGGGATGGCCAAGCCGATCTCAGCTACGTCCATGCGGCCGTGCGCGATATCGCCATGTCGATGTCCGGCTACACGGTGGTGGTGGTCAAATCCACCGTCCCGGTGGGGACGGGCGACGGGATCGAGCGACTGATCCGCGAGGTGCGCCCGCAGGCCGATGTCTCGGTGGCGTCGAACCCCGAGTTCCTGCGTGAAGGCGCTGCCATCGGTGATTTCAAGAGGCCAGACCGCATCGTCATCGGCGTCGAGGACGATCGGGCCAGGCAGGTCATGTCCGAGGTGTACCGGCCGCTGTTCCTGAACACGTCGCCCATCGTCGTCATGTCCCGTCGCAGCGCCGAGGTGACGAAATACGCGGCCAATGCCTTCCTCGCCACCAAGATCGCTTTCATCAACGAAGTGGCGGACCTGTGCGAGCAGGCCGGTGCCGATGTCCAGGAGGTCGCGCACGGGATCGGCCTCGACAAGCGGATCGGCGGCAAGTTCCTCCATGCCGGCCCGGGCTTCGGAGGGTCGTGCTTCCCGAAGGACATGCAGGCCATGATCAAGATGGCCCAGGATCACGGAACCCCGCTGCGGATCGTGGAAACCGCGGCTGCGGTCAACGATCAGCGCAAGCGGGTGATGGCCCGCAAGATCATTCGCGCCTGTGGCGGCAGCGTACGCCACCGGACGATCGCCGTCCTCGGCCTGACCTTCAAGCCCAATACCGACGACATGCGCGATTCGCCCGCGATCGCGATCATCACCGGCCTGCAGGATGCCGGAGCGCGGATACGGGCATACGATCCCGAGGGTATGGACCAGGCTCGGACGGTGCTGGACGACGTCGCCTATTGCGGCGATGCCTATACCTGCGTGGAGGATGCTGACGCCCTCGTGATCGTCACGGAATGGGACATGTTCCGGGCCCTCGATCTCGACAAGATCCGCGGCCTGATGAGGCGGCCGGTCCTCGTTGACCTGCGCAACATCTACGGTGCCGCCGAAGCGACGAAGGCCGGCTTCGCCTATGTCTCCGTCGGCAGGGGGCGTCAGGTCCCGCCGGTTCAAGAGGGTGCCCCGATTCTCGCCCTCGTAGGGTGAGGCCGCCGGCGCCTCCCGGTCGCGACGCGGGTCTCGGCCCTCCCGCGGCATCGGCCATTTCTCGAAAAGCGCTTCCTTCAGGCCGCTGATCGAGGGGCCGCCACGGACGTCGGACAGCATCTCCGAGCGGTGCCCGCAGGTGATGTCCCGCTTACTGCGGCGCCTTGGCGAAATGCGTGGGCTTGGCGAGGTGCGTGGGCTTGGCGAGGTGCATGCGCCGCCATTCCGTCGGCGACATTCCGGTCCAGCGCCGGAACGCCACCACGATGGCACTCGGCTCGCGGTAGCCGAGAAGCCAGGAGATCTCGGAGATCGGCAGCGTCCGCACCTTAATGTAGTGCAGTGCCAGATCGGCTCTGAGTTCGTCGAGGATGCGGCTGAAGGTCTTGTCCTCCTCGCTCAACCGGCGCGAAAGCGTGCGCGTGCTCATCCCGAGATCCTTGGCGATGGCCTCCGTCGTCACGGTCCCGTGGGGCAGCCGCGGTGTCATCGCCTTGATGACCCGCGCCCGCAGGGAACTCGTATCGCCACCATTCTCCGCCACCACCCGCTCGAAATGCTCGACAAGATAGGCATGCAAGTAGGGATCGAAGCTCGCCAGCCTGACATCGGCGAGCTGCGGCTCGAAATCGATCTTGTCTTCCGGTGCCCCGAACGCGATTTCTACGCGGAATTCGGTCTCCATCTCCGATTCCGCGGTGGGATCCAGTGCAGGCCGAGAGAGGCTGGCACCGATCGGCATGGTCTCCGGGGCAACAAGCGACCGGACGAGCCGCAGCAGGGTCACGAGCCAGAATTCGGAAAGCGTCTTCCGGGCCTGTTCCGAGGCGCCTCCGGTATCCACGGCCACCGTCAGGGCCACGTCGGAAAGCCGGCACGAGCCACGAAGGGACGGATCTTCCGCGGGCACGAAACGCTCGAAACAGGCGAGTGCTTCTCCGGCGGTTTCGGATGAAGCCAACAGGTAGAAGAACAGCCCCAGACGGCGCAGGTCGTAATCACGGGCGACATGGAAGCCGAGGGCAACGTCGTGGAGTGCCTCCGCCGCGGCGCTCAGGAACGCGACCTGCCGGTCGCTCTCCCGGACGGCTTTCAAGGGAGGCTCAACCGGAAGGGCCGCCTGCTGCAGAAGCGGCTCCGGATCGAGGCCGGCCCGGACCAGCCGCTCGACCGTCAATGCAACCATCGGGCTCGACCCGCCGGAAGGTGATTCGGAAGGGGAGCCGGAGGGAACCATGTTTCCCCTTTGGATCGGCGGGATGACGGATTGGCGCCCCAGGCCAAGGCGGCGGCGACCGACCGCAATTGCCTCGTTCAAAACTGCGTAGACGCGGCGAGTCGCGCCGAGTGTCTGGCGAGCTATGACAAGACGGCGGCGGTCAATCGATAGTAGTCAATGGCCAAGCCGCCACCGCGTTTCATCGATCTAGATGACAACTAACAGAATATTGAATGCAACTTAAATAAAATCTAAATACAGGCGGCTCCGACGTCAATGGAAACGATACTCTCGCGAGGAGCGAAATAGTGGCATCATCGAAATTCGGTATTACCACGACCGTCAGACCCGCCGACGCGATCAGCGTCGCCCCCGGTGACGATCTCCAGGCTCTCGTCGATTCCTCTCCCGCAGGATCGACCTTCTGGATCGAGGCCGGCACACATCGTATGCAGTCGATCATCCCGAAGGACGGCGATCATTTCATCGGTGAGAAAGGTGCGGTGCTGAGCGGCGCGACCCAGATCACCCAGTTCACGCGGGAAGGCGGCCACTGGGTCGCCAGCGGCCAGAGCCAGGAGGGCGAGCGACGCGCCACGGATCAAGGCCTTCCCGGAGCTGAGCGCGCCGGCTACCCGGAGACCTTCTTCATCGACGACAAGCCGCTGACCCCCGTCGATGCCCTGTCGAAACTAGCTCCCGGCAAGTTCTACTTCGACTATGCTCAGGACAAGATCTACTTCGACAACGACCCGTCAGGCCATAAGGTGGAAGCCGGCGTCAGCCCGTTCGCCTTCAGCGGTTCAGCCAAGAACGTCACGATCGAGAACCTCGTCGTCGAGAAATACAACAGCCCGACCCAGTACGGCGCCATCGGCGGCCACTCCGAGGCAGAGGGCTGGACCGTGCAGCACAACGAGGTCCGACTGAACTACGGCGCCGGCGTGTTCGTGGGCGACAACAGTCAGATCAAGAACAATTACGTCCACGACAACGGGGAACTCGGCCTAGGCGGCAGCGGCGACAATATCCGCGTCGCCGACAACGAGATCGCCCATAACGGCTATTTTTCCGGCATCAATCCCAACTGGGAAGGCGGCGGAACCAAATTCTCCGTGACGGACAACTTGGTCGTCGAGAGAAACTACTCCCACGACAACAAGGGATATGGTCTCTGGACGGATATCGACAACATCAACACCGTCTATGACGGCAACACCGTCGCGAACAATTCGGGCGGCGGGATCAGCCACGAGATCAGCTACGACGCCATCATCCGCAACAACCTGATCACGAACAACGGGAATGATTCGGACGGCTGGCTCTGGGGCGCCGGCATCCAGATCCAGAACTCGAGCGGCGTCAAGGTCTACAACAACCACGTCGAATCATCGAACGGCGGCAATGCCATCAGCCTGATCCAGCAGGATCGCGGCTCGGGCGCCTATGGCGAGCACAGCACGACCGACAACAGCGTGACCGACAATGTCATCGTCACGGGAACGCCCAAGGAGGGTGCTTCCGGCGCAGTGGCCGATTTCAATCCCTCAGGGCTCCTCAACGGCAATAACACGTTCGACAACAACGAGTACCACGTGACGAATACGTCGGACGCGCATTGGGCCTGGAACAACACGCTGGATTGGGACGCTTATCGTCAGGCTTCGGGGCAGGATGCCCACAGCACCGTCTCGACCACGATTCCCGATTCTCTGGCATTGCCGGTCGGCGCCGCGCCAGTCGTGCCCGAAAGTCCGGTGACACCCGAGAGCCCGGTCGTACCGGATCCGGTCAGCCAGCCCGCGCCCACGGAGCCGGCCACTCCCGAACCGGTCGTCCCCGGACCCGTGACCGCCAAGCCGCCGGCGCCGGAACCGTCGACACCTGTCGTCGAAACCCCCATCGCTCCGACGGCCCCCGTCGTTCCGGAGACGCCAACTCCAGTAACACCAGTGCCCGTGGCGACCGCTCCAGACCCGTCCACCGGGCCCGATCCCATGGGGGGCGGGCATTCGGGCTCATGGGCGGGACATCATTGGAACCCGGACGAGGTCGGCCACCACCTCAAGAACCTGTTCGAATCCTATGCCGACCTCGCAGATAAGGGCTTTGGCAACGAGAAGCACCCCACGATCGACGCAGCCGCTCTCCACGATCTCGGAAAGGTCCCGTGCGGCCATTGGGCCGAGATGTCCGGTCTGCTGAGCTAGGTCGCTTCCGTCCCGGTTGATGCCGGCGCAGCATCGAGGACCGCACGACCGATAGTCCGAAGCCGTGCCCGCCCAAGAGGGATGGGGCA
The DNA here is from genome assembly GCF_042679825.1 of Methylobacterium marchantiae. Taxonomy (NCBI): domain Bacteria; kingdom Pseudomonadati; phylum Pseudomonadota; class Alphaproteobacteria; order Hyphomicrobiales; family Methylobacteriaceae; genus Methylobacterium; species Methylobacterium marchantiae. The sequence continues at coordinate 11,170 of NZ_JBHTND010000028.1, forward strand.
CGGCTTCGCGTCCGGCCGAAGGACATCTTCACGGCACCCGCCATGCCTACTTCGACGGCGATCCCATCAGCGCGGGATCGCCGTCGCTCCCATCCCATCACGTCCGGTCGTTGTTCGCGTCCCCGCGCTTGCCTCTCGATTCGCCGACGGGGCGCCTCACGACTGCGTCGACCGTCTCCGGGAGTCCGCCTCGTTGCAGATCAAGACAGATCCATCGCCTTCCAAGACCGAAGCCTCCGAACTCACCGCCGCCCTCGCTCCCTGTCGCTGGGCTCTGATTAGCCTCGGGGTCGTCAGCGGTCTCGTGAACCTCCTCTACCTCACTGGCTCGTTCTTCATGCTCGAAGTCTACGACCGAGTGATCCCGAGCCGCAGCATCCCGACCCTGGTCGGTCTCTGCCTGATCGCCCTCGCGCTCTATGTCTTTCAGGGCGGCCTGGAGATCCTGCGTTCCCGCGCTCTCGGCCGAATCGGTTCCGCCCTCGAAGAGGCGATCGGCCCCCGTGTCTTCGATACCGTGGTGCGGGCGCCGTTGAAGGGCACGATGCCGGGCGACGGGCTTCTTCCGGTGCGCGACCTCGATGCCCTGCGCGCCTTCCTCAGCGGGCCGGCCCCCGGTGCCCTGTTCGACCTTCCGTGGATGCCGTTCTACCTGGCGATCTGTTTCTTGTTTCACCCTCTGATCGGCGTGGCGGCGCTGTTCGGCGGGGTCGTGCTCCTGACGCTGACCGTGCTGAACGATCGGTTGACCCGATCGCATTCCCAGGCAGCGACGGGATTTGCCCTGTCCCGCAACGGGCTTGCCGAATCCGGCCGCCGCAATGCGGCCGTCCTGGCCTCGATGGGCATGCAGGAGGCCTTTACCGTGCGGTGGGCCGAGGCGAGCGCCAGCTACCTGCGAACGCAGGCGCGCGTGGCCGATGTGGCGGTCGGGTTCGGCGCCGCCTCCAAGGTGTTTCGGCTGGCGCTCCAATCGGGTGTGCTAGCGCTCGGTGCCTATCTCGTCATCAACGGTCAGGCCTCTTCCGGCGTCATCATCGCCAGCTCCATCCTGGTCTCGCGAGCGCTGGCACCGGCGGAGCTCGCGATCGCCAACTGGCGCGGCTTCGTCGCCGCCCGGCAGAGCTGGCACCGGCTCGACATCCTCTTTTCCGCCCTGCCTCCCGTCCCGAGCCCCCATCCCCTGCCGGCCCCGCATCTCAGCTTGAGCCTCGACGCCCTGTGCCTCACCCCGCCGGCCTCGGGGCGCGTCGTGGTCCATGAGGTCGGTTTCACCCTGATGGCGGGCGAGGCCCTGGGGGTCGTCGGCGCCAGCGCCTCCGGCAAGTCGTCCCTGGTCAAGGCGATCGTGGGCGTTTGGAGCCCGATCAAGGGTACCGTCCGTCTCGACGGTGCGTCCCTCGACCAATGGGCGAAGACTGCCCTCGGCCGCCATATCGGCTACCTGCCTCAGGAAGTTGAGTTGTTTCCCGGTCCCATCGCCAGGAACATCGCGCGTTTCGAGGCCGATGCCTCCCCCGAGGCGGTGATCGAAGCGGCGAAGGCCGCCGGCTATCACGAGGCCATCCTGCGCCTGCCGGACGGCTACGACACCGTCATCGGCGAAGGCGGAGCCGGATTGTCGTCCGGCCAGCGCCAGCGCGTCGGACTCGCGCGAGCCCTGTATCGCAACCCCTTCCTCATCGTCCTCGACGAGCCCAATGCCAATCTCGACGCCGATGGCGAGACCGCCTTGGCCGAAGCGATGCTCGGAGTGCGCCAGCGTGGCGGCATCGTGATCGTCGTGGCGCACCGGCCCAACGTGCTGGCGACGGTCGACCTGATCCTCACGCTCTCGGAGGGGCGGTGCATCGATTTCGGTCCCAAGGACGAAGTCTTGAAGCGCATGCTGCGGCCGGCCGCGGTCGCCGGCAATCAGCCGCCCGCCGGCGCATCGCCGATCCTTCTGCGGAGGGCCAGCGCATGATCGCGGGTTTTGATCCCCGGAGCTGGGCGTGGAACGACCAGTGGGAGCGTCTCGCCCACTGGCGACGGGCCGCGATCTGGTTTCTGAAGGCCGGCAATCCCGCCGACCTCGCCTCGGATGCGGATTCCGCGAGCCCGGCCACGGCCTCACTGCACCGTCAGATCAGGGCGGCACTCGCGTTGAGCGCCCTGCTCGTCTTCGGCGTCGGCGGATGGGCCGGCATGACCTTGCTTTCCGGTGCGGTGATCGCACCAGGGCAGCTCGTCGTGGAATCGGAACTGAAGAAGATCCAGCATCCCGTCGGCGGCGTCGTCGGCGCTCTCCTAGTCAAGGAGGGCGACCGGGTGAAGGCCGGACAAGTCCTGGTGCGCCTCGACGACACCCAGATTCGCGCCAATTTCGACATCGTCGTCAAGGCCCTCGACGAACTGACCGCCCGCGGGGTGCGGGACGAGGCCGAGCGCCGCGGTTCCGAGCATCTCGAATTCCCGGCCGACTTCCTGGCAAGGGCCGTGACCGACCGTAACGTCCGTCACTTGGTGGAGGGAGAGACCGCCTACTTCAGGATCCGCCTCGCCGCGCGCAACGGACAGAAAGCCCAACTGGCCGAGCGGATCGCCCAGCTTCGCCAGGAGATCGTCGGCCTGATCAATCAGGCCACTGCGAAAGACCGCGAGATGGCGTTGATCGAGACGGAATTGCAGGGCTTGCGCGAACTGCGTCAGAAGAACCTCGTACCGGTCTCGCGGGTCACGGCTCTGGAGCGGGAGGCTGCACGGCTGGAAGGCGAGCGTGGGCAGTTGCTGGCCTCCACGGCTCAGGGGCGGGGAAAGATAAGCGAGACCGAACTGCAGATCATCCAGATCGATCAGGACATGCGTTCCGAGGTCGCAAAGGACCTGGCCGAGGTCCGCGCCAGGACATCGGAGATGGTGGAGAAGCGGATCGTGGCGGAGGACCAGCTCCGTCGTATCGATCTGCGCTCGCCCCAAAACGGTACCGTACACCAGATGAGCGTGCACACCGTGGGAGGCCTCATCACCCCGAGCGAACCAGCGATGCTGATCGTGCCCGAGGCGGACCAGCTCGCCGTCGAGGTCAGGATTCAGCCGCAGGACATCGACCACGTCCATCCTGGCCAAGCGACGGGCCTGCGCTTCTCGGCCTTCAACCAGCGCACCACACCGGAGATCGACGGCGTCGTCGTCCGCGTGTCGCCCGACGTGACCCAGGATCAGAAGACCGGGTTCGCCTTCTACCGGGCCAGGATCGCGATCTCGGAGAGCGAGCGGACACGCCTCGGCGGCGTCGCCCTGCTTCCCGGGATGCCAGTGGAGACCTTCATCAAGACGACCGAGCGCACGGTCTTCTCCTATCTCACGAAGCCGCTCACCGACCAGATCGCAAAAGCCTGGCGCGAGCAGTGATGTCGCGAGCCCGGAGCATCGGCACTTCTCCGAGTGCCTGCGCTTCAGGCGAGGATCGTGGACTGGAAACCGAAATCGAGCACGTCGCCGACGGGATTTCGCCGGATCATCGCATCGTTGGCGTGCCCGTTGGTCTTCATCGGCGCGTTGGCCGTGTCCTGCCCGTCGGCCAGATGACCCAGGGCCCAGATCGCCGCCTGGGTGCGGTTCTTGACGTGAATCTTGCGCAGGATCGTCTTGACGTGGACCTTCACTGTGGCCTCGGCGATGTGCAGCCGGAACGCGATGATCTTGTTGGCCTCGCCCTGCACCAGGCATTTGAGGATGGCGAGTTCTTGCACGGACAGCTGCGGCCCGCAGTTTCCGTGCGTGACGGCGGGCCGGACCTGCTCGATCGGTCGTGAGGTCGTCAGGGAAATCACCGCGTCGATCCGCTGCGGCAACGTCGGCGTCAGGGAAGCTGGCGGAATGACACGCTCTCCCAGCAGCACCAGTTCCAGCGACTTTATGAAAGCGTCGGCGTTGATGCTCCGCAGCAGGATGCCGTCCGCACCCGCTCGAAGGAGATCGACGACTTCGTCCGTGCGGTAGCTTTCGCCGATGCAGACGACCTGGCTCCCGGCATATTTGCATTTCAGTTTCGTCACGTCGGATCTGGACAGGTCGGAACTCCCCTCCGTCCACAGGACGAAGATGGCCGGGGTTTTTCCCCTGTCGGTCGCGACCCCAAGGCTGGAGACGTTGTCCGTCCTCATCACCACCTGAAAACGGGTCGGCGCGAGGATGCGTTCGAGACCTTCGCGGAACAGGATGTTGGGCTCGATCAGAGCAGTGGCGACGGAAGGTCCGGGACGCCTGTTCCGCGCCCCCCGAGCCTTCAAGGCGGACCCTCGGACGGTTTTCAATCGGGCACCCATCGTCTGTCCTTTCGGCAAGGCACGGCAATAAGCTGCACTTTAAATCAGCGAATACGATCGAAGTCGGTTCTTTTGGTGAGCACTCCTTATGGATTAGGAAGAATTCCGCCGCCTCTTTCGTCAATGATCATCGTGTGTCCTTGTGTGGCCTCATCTCTTCGTCGAGATGGGCCAGAGGCGGCATCGCTCCCGCAGTGCCGTCTACAAACGCAGCGACGTGCCCCGTCGTCGTCCGTTTGGACCGGCAATCCCCGCAACCGCCTCATCCGTCGGGAGTATCCGTGCCTCTCCTTTTGAGCCCGCCGGCGTCACCACGGGCCGTGCAAATCTTGCGCGGGCGGCCGTGCTTCGGTCCGCACGGGCTTGAACGGGGATGAATTCGGATGAGTCTCGCGGCCCGACGATCCCACGCCGATGCGGACGCATCCATCGGTTTCAACGACCGCTACCTGTACGCTCTCTGTCTCGGACTTTTCGGCTACGCGATCCTCGGCAAGGGCTTCGCCTATCTCGGCGTGCCGCCCCTCTTCGTCGGCGAGATTCTGCTGAGTCTCGGAATCGTCGCGCTGATGCGATCGGGCTGCTGGGTCGCGATTCTGGTCCCGTTGCAGTCTCAGCTCCTTGCAATCCTGATGCTTTGGGTGGTGGTGCGGACGGTTCCGTATCTGTCCGAACTCGGCCTCGATGCCGTTCGCGACAGCATGATCGTGCTCTACGGCCTGTTCGCCTTCATTGTCGCCGCTCTTCTGGTGGAACGGCCGCACCGGCTTTCCCTCGTGGTGAGTCGCTATTCGCGCCTCGCCTGGCTCTACGGTCTGCTCGGCGGCCCGCTCTTCGTGCTGACCAGAATGGCAGGCGACGGCATGCCGGTCTGGCCCGGCTTGGGAACGCAGATCCTGCAGATCCGCCCCGGCGAGGCCGCCGTTCATGTCGCAGGAGCGGCGATCTTCGTCCTGCTCGGGATGCGCCGGGTCGGCCTTCCCTGGGTGGCGGGATTGCTGCTCGGCATCGGTCTCGTCACACCGAGCCGCGGCGGTATGCTGGCCTGCCTGGTGCCGCTGCTCTTTGCCGCCATCATCGGGCGGAAGCTCTCGCGCATCATCCCTGCCGTGGCCCTCGCCGTGGCGATCTTCGGCAGCCTGACCGCCATCGGCGTCGATTTCACACCGCCGGGGGTCGAACGTTCCGCCGGGCCCGCCCAGATCATCGATAACATCGAGAGCATCCTTGGAACCAGCAAGGCCTACAACCTCGATGATACCAAGACTTGGCGTCTGCGCTGGTGGCAGAAGATCCAGGACTATACCGTGCATGGCCCCTATTTTTGGACCGGCAAGGGCTTCGGGATCAATCTGGCCGTCGATGACGATTCGGTCGTCGGCGATGGCAACGGACCGGCCCTGCGAAGTCCGCACAACGCCAATATGACGATATTGGCGCGGTCCGGCGTGCCCGGTCTCGTGCTGTGGGCGACGATCGGAGCGACGTGGTTCGCGAGGTTGATGCGCGACGTCCTTCAAGCTCGGCGGGATGGCGATGTCGCTTGGTCGAATCTCCTTCTCTGGATCGTCAGCTATGCCTCCGCCATCGTGATCGACGCGTCCTTCGACGTGGCGCTCGAGGGACCGATGCTGGGCATCTGGTTCTGGTGTCTGTTCGGTTTCGGCCTCGGCGCCTCGATGATCTACCGGGTTTCACCCCGCGCCCCTTGCCCGTTCCCCTTCCCGGCCGCTCAGGAGCACCGCCCGGCGTTCCCGTCCCGCGGGCCGGTCAGCCAGTCTCCTTCCCCGGCCATGAGCCCGCACGCGCCGGGAGGGGTGTCATGAAGGCAGATGGAGCAGGAGCCGGCGGCGCGTCGCGGCCTCGTATGTCCGGAAGGCGTCTCCCATGCCACCAGGCCCGGAGAACGGGCCCCCGGGCTGTCGTGCTCTCCGTGGCCTGCTTGCTGTCCGGACCCGCCTCGTCGGACAATCCGAACACCGGTTCCCGCGCCGGCCCTTCGGCGGCCCGATGTCCCGATGGCGCCATTCAGATCGAGGTGGGCCAAACCATCCAGGCCATCGTTGAGCAGGCAAAGCCGGGCTCCGCATTCTGCATCAAGTCCGGAACCCATCGCCTCCAGGTGATCTCGCCGAAGGCCGATCAGCGCTTCCATGGCGAGGCCGGGGCGACCCTCAGCGGAGCACGCCGTGTCACCGTGTTCGAGCGCCAGGGACCCTACTGGGTCGCTCCAGGCCAGAGGCAGATGGGGGTCAGGCACGGGACATGCCTGGCGGGACGTGAAACCTGCGTACTGGCCGCGGGATTCTTCATCGACGACAAGCCCTTGCGCCAAGTGGCGAGCCTTGCCGACCTTACCGAAGGGACCTTCGTCTTCGACCATTCCGGCGAGCGGATCGTATTCGCCGACGACCCGACAGGGCACGTGGTCGAAGCGAGCGTCGCGCGCTACGCCTTCCGCAGTGCCGCGCCGAACGTGCGGATCGACAACCTACGGATCGAAAAATACTATTCTCCGGCTCAGGAAGGCGCGATCCAGGGGCGCAGCGCCCATGGCTGGCGCGTCCGGCATTCGGATGTCCGCCTCAACAGCGGAGCAGGCATCTCCATCGGCAGCGGCGGCTCGGTCGTCGCCTCCCGCATTCACCATAACGGGCAGCTCGGAGTGACCGGCGCCGGTACCGGGCTCGTCGTCGAGGCCAACGCGATCTACGCCAACAACCTGTCCGGCTTCGACCCCGGCTGGGAGGCGGGCGGCGTCAAGATCGCCTCGGCCGACGGAGTCGTCATGCGCGGTAACGAGGTCTACGACAATCATGGCCCCGGCCTCTGGTGCGACATGGAGTGTCGCAACGTCACCATCGACGCTAACATCGTGGAGGAGAACGATGGCGCCGGCATCTTCCACGAGATTTCCGGGAATGCGGTGATCCGCAACAATGTCCTGCACCGAAACGGACGCGTTCCGGCCGGCTGGGTCTGGGGAGCCGACATCCAGGTCGCGGCCTCACGCGACGTCGAGGTCGTGGGCAACAGGATCACGGTCAGGCGAGGCGGCGCCGGGATCATGCTGATCGACCAGAGCCGCCGGACCGATACGGGTGGGATCTACCGGACGGAGAACAATCATATCCACGACAATACCCTTGTCTTCGAAGGCCGCGGCCGGGCCGGCGGCGCATCCGATGCGCCAGCGGAGGCCCCGAACGCGCGGATCATCGAGACCGGCAACAATCGCTTCGAGCGCAATCGCTACCTCTCTCTTCCGGGCTCTCCCCCGAGCTTTACCTGGGGGCGCAGGGACATGGATTTCGCCGCTTTTCAGGCCCTCGGCCAGGACGCCTCCGGCACATTGCGCTCGGACATCACCCGATCTCCGGAGACGTCTTCGGCACCGTCCCTGGTCACGCGTGACGTGGAATCGCGCACCGGGCCGGAGTAATACCAAGCCTCGATGAGTGTGACTCATCGAGGCTTGCCCGAGCATCGTGCGCGAGACCCGTTACATCAGCGGCCGATCTCACCGACCTCGTTGCCGACCCTGCCGAGACGCATCATCACCATACCGCCCAGCGCCAGTCGCAGGATCGCGGAGATGAGAAGTGCCGAGCACGCGCCGTCGACCCCGTAGGCTAGGGTCAGCGGCAGGGCGAGGGAGGCGGACATCGCCATCCCGGCCGCATTGATCGCCAGAGCCCATTGCGGGGCGTCGATCCCATGCAGGAACGAGCAGATCATCTCGGTCGGATAGCCGATGATGAACGCCAGGGCGAGGATCCGGACCGGCAGTTCGAGGGCGAGATAGGGCGATCCCGCTCCGTAGAAGGTCTGGAGCAGCAGGCTCGGCGCGAACAGGGCGATTCCGTAGAGGATAAGGGCGACCGGGGCGCCGAGGAGGGCACAGGTCCAGACGGCGCGCCAGCCGTGGGGATGGGGCGAGCGCACCGCCCGTGCGGCCAGTTGCGGGATGATGTTGCACAGGCCCAGGATCACCGGATTGGCGAGGTTCAAGGTATTGAGCACGGCCTGGAACGAAGCCGTCGCCAGCGCACCGTAGAGATAGGCCAGGATCCAGATCAACAATTGTACGCGCGTGACCCACAGCACGTTGTTGGCCAGCGAACACCGACCGATCCGCCAGTAATCGGCGGCGATCTCGCGCAGGTTGCCGACGGGCCCGAGCCGGAGCCCGAGCTGCCTCGCCTGAAGAATCGCCGCCGCCGCCGAAGTGAGCGCCATAGTGTAGAGGATCGTCTCGATCGTGATGGCCTGCTGCGACCAGATCATCATCGCGACGAGGAAGGTCTGGCCGCCATAGCTGATGGCATCGCCGATGATGGCGCCACCATGGCGCATGTCGGCGAACAACGCCCGCCGACAATGCTCCTGGGCTTGCCAACTGAGAAAGTACAGGATCGAAGGCAGGATGAGGTCGAGCCGTCCGGTGGCGACATTGACGAGGGCGAGGATCGCACAGAGCGGCCCGCAGAGGGCCGCGACGATCACGAGGCTCGCGCGCACGAGTATCTCGGTTCGCGCGGGCTCCGCCACGCTGCATCGCACCGCCATCGGGTAGAAGACGAGAGTCGCGTTTACGATCTGAAGCACGAACAACGTGCCGAACAGGAGAGCGAAAGCGCCGTACTCGGCGGGAACGAGAACCCGCGCCAGCATGATTCCGAGGATGAAGGTCCCCAGGCTGACGATGGCCTGATCGACGAGCGGGGAGACGGCCTGGGACTCGCGAACCCGCAAAAGAATCAAATCGATCCGTCGACGCCGAAGAGGAAAATAGCTGAGCCCCATCGGCCAAGTCGACGCGAGGCGGAGCCTTCCGCTCCAGGTCGCTGCCGGTCGATCACTGCCTGAGCCCATGTCAGGTCCTCATCATTGCCGCGGGAATCTAGAAGAGGCGAGGGAAGCCGTGCCGCGACCGCCCCGGGCGGATCGACAGGCCAGCGCGAAGGCGCTCACGATTGTGCCGTGGACGCCGTGCGCAGAGATCGAGCGGGAACGGAATGATCTTCCTCGACCGGTCGAAGCGGCACGACCTTGTTCCGCTCCGGCGACGGTCCGGTTGCATCGGTCGCCGCCAGCGGCGTGGTCCTGACGGCGGCACTCTCCTCGCGCGCGAAATACTGACGATATGCGGCGTAATGCGAGCATTGATCCGCCAGGAAGTACTGGCGATGCGCGTGCATATCGACCCGCGTGAGGACGGTTCCGGAGGGCGTGATCGACAGGGTGTCGAGCCGATGAAGCGCGGCCATCACCGTCCGGCGCGGCGTCCGATTCCAGCCCACGACATGCACCACCGTGTCGGCGCAGCGGGCGAGCGGCACGACGTCCAGGGCGAGCAGGACGGGTGGACATTCGAGGAGGACGAGGTCGTGCGTCGTACGCGCCGCGGCGACGAGGGCGGTCAACCGTCCCTCGGCATCGAGTTCTGCCGCCGTGACGCCGGTTGGAGCCGAGACGCGAACGACCGGTTCTGCGGCGATCCCGGCGAGGAAGGCGGCCGGCTCACCGCCGGCCAGGATGTCGGCGAGGCAACGGCTTCGAGATGCGCTTACGTTTGGATCCTTGCTCGTCCGGCCCGACGACGCGTCGATGATCAGCGTGCGCCGGCCCTTCTTGCCGGCTGCGGCGGCGAGGGCATCAATGAACTCGGTCTTGCCTTCTCCAGGAACCGAGGACGTCACCAGAACCACGCGAGAGACGGCCGTCATGCCCCTGGCCTCGATCCCGGCGCCGATGAGACCGACGGCCTCGTCGGACATCCGGGTTTCTCCGAGGCGAGGCCTGGCGTTCCGCACCGGCAGCATGCCGAGACAGGCCAGTTGCGTCTCGGCAGCGAGATCAAGGTCCGACGTAAAGCCCGTCTTGCGGCTCTCGATGAGGAACGACAGGCCGAGCCCGGCTCCCGCGGAGCCGAACAGGGCGAGACCGAGGACGAAGACGGGATTGGGCCCTGTCGGCACCGGTGGTGCCTCAGCCTGCATCACCACCTGGGCACTCGCGGATTTCAGGCCCGCTGCGGCAATGGCCTGGGCGTGGCTATCGGTCAGCAACTTGAGCCGGTCACGCAGGGAAGAGGCGTCGCGCTGGAGGCTCCGCAACTGGCTCTCACGCTTCTTCGAGTCGATCACCGCATCCTTGATCTGCTGGATCCGCGTGGCGAGCGCCGATTCTGCCTCGGCGGCGGTCTTGGCATCGCCTTCCAGGTTGGCGATTGCCCGGTCGACCTCCGTGCGCAGGCGAGCCTGGGTCTCGTCGAGAGTGGCGCGAGCGCGGGCAAGTCCAGGATGTTTAGGGCCGTTGCGGCTCAAGTCGGAGAAATCGCGCTGAGCCGTCTCACGAGCCTCGAGCAATCTCTGGATGAGCGGCGCACCGGCGAGATCCTGAGCGGACGGGACGTTGCCGGCCGCGAAGACTTCCCGGCTGCGGGAGAGCCGCCCCTCTTCGGCAAGTCGATTCGCGGTCGCAGCGTCGAGGCGAGCGGTCAGGTCCTGTAGTTGCTGCTGGCGCAGGTCCGTCCCTTCCGCGCCGACTTCGAGGAAGCCGGACTGGCGCCGATAGGCATTGACCCCGGCCTCCGCGGATTCGAGCGCGGCCCGCGTGCCCTGAATCTGCACGCCGATCCACTCGCTGGTGCGTTGCGCGGTGGCAAGCCCGGCTTCCATCCGGTTTCGCAGGTACTCGTCGGTGAAAGCGTTGGCGATGATGGCAGAGCGCGCCGCATCGGGGGAGGTGTAGGCGACCGTTATGAGATAGGCTCTCGTATCGTTTGTCACCGTCAGGTTGCGCAGAAGGTCGAGGGCGACCAGATCGCCGCGAAGTGCCCTTGCCTGCGCGATCGACGTCTCCCCATTTTCCGAGATTTCTGCCTCCGGCGTCTTGGTCGATAGCCAAGTCATCAGACGGGTGAAGGTCGGGATCACCGGCGTGAATGCGGGATTCTCGGCGAGATTGAGGTGTTCCACCACGCGGCGGGCAATGGCGCGGGACCGCAGCAGCCGGGCCTCGCTCTCCACGATCGCGGCCGCGTCGAGGGTCGGCCCGGTGGACTGGAACGACGAGGTCCCGCGACCCTGTTCGTCCCGGCCGAAATCGAGCTGGACGATTGCATCGGCCGTGTAGGTCCGTGGGAGCAGCGCCAGGGCGACGAGGCCGCCGAGGAGGCCGGCGGCCATCATGGAGAGGATCAGGAGCCGACGGCGCCACACGACTTTCGCGGCACCGAAAGCGACGCCCTCGTAATGGTGTCGGACGACGTTCTCACGCAGCAGGGAATCGAACCGCGGAACCTGATTCATCGTGTCCTCGCTGCTGGCAGATTGGTCGTCGTGATGCAGAGCCGTCCCTCGACGGGAGCCTCGGCGCGGCCGGCGCAAAACGGGGCCGCCAGGCGCGTCACCGCCGAACCGTGGGAGCGGGCAGTCCGCGTTCGAACCCACCATCGACCGCTCCCGCCGCGTCCCAGGTGACGGGACGCCCGATCCCGGCAAGCTCGGCGGCCTTCGTCCCGGTGAGGGGTGTCGAGGCGGCGAGAGCGTCGTCCGGCCTGCCGTCCCTTCGGATCTCGACGATGTCGCCAGGGGCAAGTTCCGTGGCCGAATCCGCTCGGATCGTCTCGGCCTTACCGTCGCGCCGCCGTGTGATCAGGGCGGTACGACGCAGTTCATTCTTGTTCGCAAGGCCGAGGGTGCCACCCTGCTGGATCCGGGCCTCGCGCACCTCGCGCGCCGTCGGCAGCGTCGTCTCCACTTCGGCGAGGCGCGAGCGGACCTCTTGGAGTTCGGTGATGACCCGACGCTGGTAGCCGTTGCGCACGTCCTGGACCCGCACCATCAGGTCGCCGATGCTGAGGTCGAGACGCGCGAGTTCGGAGGACAGACGGGCAAGGTTGCCCTTGTTCCGGGCCTCCTCCCGTTTCAGCTCGATCCCGGTATAGCGCCGGGCAAGACCGTTGGTCACGAGCTGGTTGTAATCCGCCAGGTGATCCTGGATCAGCGTGAGCTGCGTCTGTTCCGCCTCCCGCTGAGCCCGGTTGCCCGCGATCTCCGCCTCGAGACGCGGCCTCTGCTGCTGAAGGAGCGTCAGTTCGGCGAGGAGCGCCTTGCGCTGAGTGTCGAGGATTTCGCGTTCGGCAGCGATCAGGGCGCGCATCCCGGCGTCGTCGGGAAGGTCGGCGGGCATCGTGAGATCCGCGGTGTCGTCCCGCTGCGCCTGGAGCCGCGCCAGCCGCACCACCAGGGTGCGGCGCGTCGATTCGAGAGAGCGGACCCGCTCCTCGGCAAGGAGAAATTCGGTGCGCAGGCCGATCTGCGCCTGCTCCGGTACTGCAAATCCCCCGGCCAGCGCGATCGCGCTGAGGACCGATACGCCGTAGCGGAACGGGTAGCTGCCGGGCGTCTTCACGTCGCCGATCACGTAGATCGGCCGCATCTCGCCGATCCGCAAATTGACCACCGGCTGCTGGAGGTAGCCATCGGCCAACCTCTCGGTCACCCGCTTCTGGCCTTCCTGCACCGTCAGATCCACGAGTTGCACCTCGCCGAGGATGGGCAGGAAGACGCTGCCCTCGCTCCCGACCAGGAACTCACCGGCGAATTCGGGTTGACCGAAGACAGAGAGGACGAGACGGTCACCCGGAGCGATCCGGTAGCTCCTGTCCTGTGCCTCGGACGGTGTGGAGACCGTGATAAGTGCGAGCGTCAGAAGAAGTACCAGCGCAAGGCCAGGGAATCGACCGCGCTTCCAGTTTGGGAGAATCGAAGGAGGGCTGGCTCGCTCGAACATGGTGCGGGCATTTCGGCTGCGGTCGCATAGGAATGGCGTCATCGGACGTGCTCCTGATGCGACCTGGGTCGGGGATGGGCTGGGATTCCTAAAGATGCTCTGGTGCATGGATGGCTCCGGCAGATGGTCGTCCCACCATCTTTTCGATCGGAACAATTTGCTTCCGCCGAGGCCGGCATGTGCTCATTCTAGAGAATACTTGCCTGTCACACCGACGTTCTTCCGGACGAGCGCCGCGCTCCTTGGGATTAGTCCGATTGCCCGACTCGCCGGCGGCCGATGCTTGACAGGCAGGTAGTCAGGAAGCCGCCGGGACGCGGCTCTTCAGACGGAGCGCGAGCTTCTGCACCCGTTGGGCCCAAAATGCCCCGAAGCTGCGGGATCCGTGCTCGACCGGCATGGTGACGACCAAGTCCGGATCGATCGCCATCGCGCGCCCGGTGGCCGCCGCGACGGATCGATTGAAAGTAAGATGTTCGCACAGACGGAAATCACTGCCGTCACAATACGAACCCAGGGCGAAGTCCTCGCCCTTGTAGAGGCAGAGGCCATTGAAGGCCGAGACGCACGGAATGGTGCGATCCGACGTGAGCTGCCTTTGGGCCGGATAGATCGTCTTTTGAAAGAACGACCAGTAGCGGAAGGGGTTGGTCTCGCGGGCGTGAATTTCCTCGTCGAGCCGGTCGAAGGAGAGGCTGCCGTCATCAAAGGCGAGGAGGTCGTAATAGGTCGGCCGCGAGGTGGCAGCGGAGGCGAACCGATCATGATCGTCGAGGAGCCGCGCCATCACACGCCGCAGAGAAGCGACGTCCGGAGCGGCACTCATCGGCTCGTCGAGGTCGAGGATGCAGACGAGCGGGCTCACCACGGGGGTACGGCGCAACCGCATGGCCAGCGCCTCCCGTCCCCGCGCCATCCGTTCCAGCCGGGGAAGGCCACTCATGAACCCGGTGTCCTCGATACGCAGAAGTCCGCGCGAGGCCGCTTCCACCAGCAGGGCTCGGGTCGCATCGCGCGAGCCGTTCTCACCGACGATGGCAAAGGTCGATACGCCGCCGGCCTCGAGAGACTCGATCATGCGAAGGAAATTCGGGAGCGTCTTTGCGCAATCCCTGGCGAGTGCCAGGACAGCGAGGTCCACGGGCCTGCCCTTCATGGATGCCTCCTCATGGACGTGCGTCCGCGGCGAATGCTTCTTCAGACAAGTTTAGCGCAGGTCGTTGGACCGTCGTCGATCCAGAAGGGGTACATCTTCGGGAGGATGGCTATTCCGGGCCTTCCTCCAATGCCTCACTTGTAGCGATACGGTGAACGGGCAAGCTTTCCGCGACTTCGGGATGTCGGCCGGGGCCGTCCATGACGATGACGTCCGACGTCGCTAAACAGCATCTCATTCAGCTACAACGGCGCGCAGGAGAGGCGACATGAACAAACGTGTCCTCGTTACAGGCGGAGCGGGTTTTATTGGGTCTCATCTCTGTGCGCGGCTCCTGAAGGAGAAAAACGACGTCCTCTGCGTCGACAACTTCTTCACAGGGTCACGCAGTAACGTCAGCGACCTCGTCGGGAACCCTTCTTTCGAACTGCTCCGTCATGACGTGACATTTCCGCTCTATGTCGAGGTCGACGAGATATACAATCTCGCCTGCCCAGCCTCGCCGATCCACTATCAGCGCGATCCGGTCCAGACGACGAAGACCAGCGTCGTCGGAGCGATCAACATGCTGGGCCTCGCCAAGAGGTTGCGCGTGCGCATTCTCCAAACCTCCACCAGCGAGGTCTATGGCGATCCCGACGTCCATCCGCAGCCGGAGGACTATCGCGGCCGCGTGAACATCACGGGACCGCGCGCCTGCTACGATGAGGGCAAGCGCTGCGCCGAGACGCTGTTCTTCGACTACCAGCGTCAACACCGCCTGCCGATCCGGGTCGCACGAATCTTCAATACCTACGGCCCCCGAATGCATCCGAATGACGGGCGTGTGGTCTCGAACTTCATCATCCAGGCCCTTACCGGAGAGCCGATCACTCTCTACGGCGATGGGCAGCAGACGCGATCCTTCTGCTACGTGGACGACCAGGTCGATGGCCTGGTGAGGCTAATGGGTGTGGACCAGGACATCCCCGTTCCCGTCAATATCGGCAATCCCACCGAGATCACGATCGCGGAACTGGCGCATCGGATCGTCGCGATGTGCCACTCGCGCTCCGTCATCTCCTATCGCCCCCTGCCGCAGGACGACCCGACCCAGCGCTGCCCGGACATCTCGCGGGCGCGTGACCTTCTGCATTGGAAGCCGAAGGTGGATCTGGAAGACGGGTTACGCCGGACGATCGCCTATTTCGACGCCCTGCTGACGCGGTCCTCTGCCGAAATCCACGCCTTCGAGAAGGTGGCGTCATGAGCGCGCAATCTCTCTTCCCGCGGGCCGACATCCTCGGCGTCAAGGTCAGTGCTATCGACATGACGGATGCGGTCGCTACGATCCATGAATGGGTCCGTTCCCGCAGCCGCCACTATGTCTGCATCACAGGCGTCCACGGCGTCATGGAATGCCGGCACGACGCGGCTCTCAGGACCATCCACGACGAGGCCGGAATGGTCACGCCGGACGGCATGCCTTTGGTCTGGATGGCGCGCCGACTCGGCTTCGGCCGGGTCCGCCGGGTCTACGGGCCGGACCTGATGCGCGAGATCACTCGGCTCTCGCCCGAGCGAGGCTATCGCCACTTCTATTTCGGCGGCGGTCCTGGCCTCGCAGAGGCATTGGCGACGAAGCTGACGACAGCGCATCCCGGACTCGACGTGGCTGGAACGCTCTCGCCTCCCTTCCGCACCGTCACCGAATTCGAGGACGAGGCCATGGTGGCCACGATCAATGCCGCGCGGCCGGACATCCTCTGGGTCGGCCTGAGCACGCCGAAGCAGGAGCGCTGGATGTCGGCACACCGGGATCGGATCGATGCCCCAGTGATGATTGGTGTCGGCGCCGCATTCGATTTCCTCGCCGGCACCAAGCGCCAGGCACCGGTCTGGATGCAGCGGAACGGGCTCGAATGGGCGTTCCGACTCGGCTCCGAGCCAAGGCGTCTGTGGCGTCGCTACGCCGCCATCGTCCCCCGGTTTCTCCTCCTTGCGGGCATGCAGCTCGTTCGCCAGCGAGGAACCCTGCGCGGACGCGCCGGCTGAGACGGCCCTACGAGACTGTGAGACGACGGCGATTTGCGCTTGGGCCCCCGCGTGGGGCCCTTGTCGTATGCATGACCGACGTCACGGAGCCACACCGTCCTCAGGTTCTCGGTATGGCCTTCGCCAACCCCATGCGGGCGGTAGCACTCCCCGTCGAGCCGAACTGGGGGCCGGGTGCCAGGGTATTCTCCACCTGTCCGCCGCTCGCCGGATAGGTCGGGCAGGCGCTCGTACTTGCATCGATCGAGCTGGACACCGAATCGCACAGCCTGTTCACGAGCCCGCAATATGTCTCGGCGGCGCGCCGCGAATGACAACTTGAAGATGACAAACCTTTCATCCGGATCGGCATGGACGATTTGGAATGATCGTCTGGGAGCGAAGGGATTACTACGGGTTAGATATCGATTTTAATTATTTATTAAACAACATTTCTCCCCGGAGCGATCCGAGGAGGTTGGGCATGGACAATCGACGAGTTCTCGTAACCGGTGCAGGCGGCTTTATCGGCCATCATCTGGTGAAATTCTTGAAAGCCAAAGGCCATTGGGTCCGGGGCGTCGACATCAAGAGCCCGGAATACGAGGCATCCGAGGCTGATGAGTTTCAGCTCCTCGACCTTCGCGATGCCCGGGCCTGCCGCATCGCCGCCAGCGGCGTCCAAGACGTCTATCATCTGGCCGCGGATATGGGCGGGATCGGATACATCACCGCCTCGCATGCCGGCATCGTGCTCAACAATACGAAGATCAATATCCACATGATGGACGCCTCGCGCGACCAGGGCGTGGAACGGTTCCTGTTCTCGTCTTCGGCCTGCATCTATCCGCAATATCTCCAGCTTCAGCCGGACGTGACACCGCTAAAGGAGGACGATGCCTTTCCGGCCGATCCGGAGGCCGGCTACGGTCTCGAGAAACTCTACATGGAAAAGATCTGCCAGTACGTGACCGAGGATTACGGATTCGAGACCCGCGTCGTACGCTTCCACAACGTCTATGGTCCCCTCGGGACCTATGATGGCGGTCGCGAAAAGGCGCCGGCCGCGATCTGCAGGAAGGTCGCGCTGAGCCAGGATGGGGGCGAGATCGAGATCTGGGGTGACGGCCAGCAGACCCGCTCCTTCATGCATGTGGACGATTGCGTCGAAGGCATCAGCCGCATCATGGAATCCGGCTACGACAAGCCGCTCAACCTCGGAACCGACGAATTGATCTCCGTGGACGGCCTCGTCGATCTGGTCTCCGAAATCGCCGGCAAGCGCCTGACGAAACGCCACGATCTCTCCCGGCCCCAGGGCGTTCGCGGTCGCAACAGCGACAACAGCCGGCTTCGGGAGATCTTGGGCTGGGAACCCAGTATCTTGCTGGCGGAGGGGCTCGTTCCGACCTTCCACTGGATCGCAGGGGAACTTGAGGCCCATCAGCCGCTACCGATCCGGGCTGTCGCAGCGGAATAGGGCGCTTCCGCTCTCGCCTCGGGTCTTCGGTGCCTCGGCGCCGAACCGCCTCCTTCGCCACCGCTGCGCGTGATCGTTCCCGACCGGGTCCAACCGAAGGCCTGCCTCCGTGCTGAGGCCCGGATCGGGAACGCTTGCCGCTCAGCTCTTCTGCCGCCGAGAGAGACCGTCCGATGAGTTCCAACATCCTGGCGCCGACTTTCGCGCCCACATTGCACGGCGTCGAGAAGAAGAGCCTGAGCCAAGTCTCGAAGACCGGGTCTGGGCGCCGCCTCACCACGGTCCTCAGCCTCGCCGCTGTCGATGCGGCGGTCTCGGCCATTGCCGTTCAGGGAGGGTCGATCCTGATCGGCGACCAGTCGGTGGGTTTGAAGGGACAAGTTCCGGACTTCATTCTGATACCGGCCCTAGCCTGCGCGATCTACGCCGCCGCCGGTCTCTATGGCGGGTATGGCCCGAGCCCCGCTGAGCGGCTCCGCCTCAGAACCGGGAGCATCGCCATCCTGATATTCGGCTGCTGCGTGTTTCAGGCGGGAGACGGGCTGACGATGGCCGAGATCGCCTGCAGCGGAATGACCGCCCTGCTCCTGCTGATCCTCGGCTTCTACGCCGAAGTCGTGGTGCGACGGATTTTGATACGCCGCCGTCTCTGGGGTGCCACCACCGCCATCGTCGGCACGGATGCCTGCGGTATTGCGCTCGCGAACGCGCTTCTCGCCCAGCCTGAGCTCGGCTTCAATCCCGTCGGCTTCATCAACGTCGCCGAAGGAGCGGGGAGGAGCGGAACGGGGGACGATACGCCTTTGCCGGTCTTGGGCAGTCTCGAAGACGCAGCTCGGTTGCGTCCCGGCATCGAAGTGGCCGTCTTCTGTTCCTGCGTCGACTTTACGGTGAACGACCTCGCCCATCCGGGACCGTTGCCGTTCCCCAAGGTGGTCGTCGCTCAGCAGATCCAGGATCTCCAAAGCCTCTGGCTGCAGACCCGGACGCTCGGCGGAGTCGTCGGCATCGAGATCCGTCGCGACCTCTATCGGACGGGCAACCTTCGCCTGAAACGCATGATGGATGCCTTGCTGGCAATGCCTGCGCTCCTCCTCGCGGCGCCGGTCATCGGCATCCTCGCTCTGGCCATCAAGCTGATCGATCCGGGACCGGCCTTCTACGGACAGATGCGCGTTGGCCGGAACGGCCGGCCGATCCGCGTGCTCAAGCTGCGCAGCATGTACCGCGACGCCGAGAAACGCCTCGACGATCACCTGGCCGCCAAGCCGGAGGCCCATGCGGAATGGCATCGCTTCTTCAAACTCGCCAACGATCCCCGCATCCTGCCCGGAATCGGCACCCTGATCCGTCGCAGCAGCCTCGATGAATTACCGCAACTATGGAACGTCGTTCGCGGGGACATCAGCCTCGTCGGTCCCCGTCCGTTTCCGTCATACCATACGGACAGGTTCGACCCCGACTTTCAGGCCCTTCGATCCAGTGTCTCGCCCGGCCTCACGGGACTTTGGCAAGTCTCGTCGCGCAGCGACGGAGATCTCTCCGTGCAGAAGAGCCAAGACAGTTTCTACATCCGCAATTGGTCGATCTGGCTCGATCTCTACATCCTTCTAGCGACCGTCCCGGCCGTCTTCAGCGGATCCGGGGCGCGCTGACACTCAGACGCCCTAATCCTGAATCTCACCAGCACTGATCCAAAAAGTCCGCCGGCGCGAACCAAATCTTATCTAGACTTTGAAGTTGTTTGTATCCTGCCGCGAGGACATGAGACGATGATACCCTCACTGAGTACCTGGCATGCCTTCGGCCGCAGCGACAAGAGCACGGTCCCGGGTTTCGACGCAGACCGACGTGTCGAGGGCCGGTCCAAGTTTCGCGAGGCGCGGTTCCGAGCCCACATAACTCCCCTCATCGATTCGATCATCGAGCGTAATGGGACCTGCCTTATCCTCGATATGGGGGGCGATATCGGTTACTGGGCGGGCAGCATCCCGAACCGGAACATCAAGATCTGTCTCCTGAACATCGAGGCGCGCGAGAGGCCGTCCGATTCACGCTTCGAGGTAATCCAGGGCGATGCGCGCAACGCTCCGGAACTCCCCGACGATGCCTTCGATCTGGTGCACTCCAATTCACTCATCGAGCATGTGGGCCGCTGGAGCGACATGAAGCGGGCAGCGAGCGAGATCCGCCGCCTCTCGTCGGCCTATTACGTTCAGACGCCGAATTTCTGGTTCCCGATTGATCCCCATAGCAATCTACTCTGCGCGCATTGGCTGCCCGGCCCCGTACAGCGGTCGATCTATTCGTCGAAATCCCGGGGCTTCTACAAGAAGCCGGACGGTTTCGATGCCGCGATGGCCCTGATAGACGGGACCAACATGCTGGATGCTCGCCAGATGACCGAACTGTTCCCCGATGGGGAATTGCACCGGGAAAGGTTCGGTCCCCTGACGAAGTCTTTCGTTTCCATAAGGAGATGAGCAGAAGAGACCGTCTCGGTTTTCCGCCGTCTCCATGACCGACATCACAGGCGGCGGTGTTCCTCGAATCCTCAAGCAATCTCAGGGAGATCGACATGGGCACGTTCCAGAATGCTCTGGCGGTCGCCAGTGAGCTGGCATCGCAGCGGCGGTTCTCCGAATTCGGGAAGCGATCTCTCGGTTTGGTCTACGAGAGACGGCTGACGCTCGGGCTCCGCCGGGACCTTCAGGTCGCCCTCTCGGCGCCCTCCGCCAAAATTCCGATCTCGGTGCGCAAGCTCACGGCAGAGGACGTTCCGCTGCTCTTCCCTGAAAATCAGGACAGTCTGAGCCGGAGGGAGCGGGTGGAGCTGGCGACCCGACGAGCCCATTTCTCGGCCGATATCCCGCAATGCTACGTGGCCGTGGACCTTCGAAATGGCATGCCTTGCTATTGCCAATGGTTGATGGGATCTGACCAGAACACGCGGATCCAGGCCTTCTTCCCCAAATCGTGGTTTCCTGTGCTCCAGCAGGACGAGGCGCTCCTCGAAAACGCCTACACGCTGGCGGCCTATCGTGGAAAAGGTATCATGTCGGCGGCAATGGCGCTGATCTCCGAGCGCGGGCTCGATATCGGTTGCCGCAGTGTCATCACTTTCGTCGATAGCAACAACGTCCCGTCGCTTCGCGGCTGCAGGAAAGCGGGCTTTTCACCCTACATCGTAAGGGTCGAACGACGTTCACTGTTCGGCGCGATGGCCTTGCGGCATTTCTCCGGTTTGTCGCCGTATGCAGATGAACTCGCTTCGGCAGGCGCGACCCTACCCTCCTGATGCAAAAGCCGGTAACCTCGCCGAGGCCGAAACCTGGACGAACCTCGGCCGGATCGACGGGATTGCGAACACTCTCGCCATACCCACCGATGGTGTACTGGCCCGATTCCACCGAAACGGTGATGTTGAACAAATTCGGGCTACCCCAGTTGTGTTTAGATACAATGCGTGAGGAGCCACATGACATCGACCTGGATTACGATCGAAGAACTGGCACTCGACCGCCGGATCACAGTCGACGAAGCCATGCGAATGGTGAGCGCCGCCCATTGTCCGAAGGTATTCCGCGCAACGGTAACGCTCTATTTGATCTGAGAAGTCGGTGAGCCGGACAAGGGCTCGCTGAAAAGAATTGCGTCTACACGTTCATTCCAGACAAAGGATACGATCGTCTCGGGAAGCCTACCGCTGATCGGGGCGCCCTGTTCATACCCAGTCCATTCGATACAAGAGAGCCCGGCTCCAGCAGGATGGAAGCCCGGTTTTTTTTGCTTGGTGCGTCAGGTCGTCATATCGTTGATCCCGTACGCCCACAGACGATGGACGAAAAGACGGATAAAAACCGGCTTTTACTTATGCCCTCGATTAACATTCGTACGGGATCAACCGCGAATGACGGCCGGTATCGGGGCGATAGCAAATGTGGGGTTTGCGATCACCTCGCTTCATATTCTCACGCGGCGAAGCCGCTCCGAGACTGTCACCGCGCCCGCCATGCGATCCTGATACCAGCCTCGATCGAGCCGTTTGAAGCGAGCCTGAGCGAGTGCAGCATCCAGAGATCTAGCAGCCATCAGCAAGATGAGGGACAAAACGCTGGACTCCGTCAGCTTTTGGAACACTTGGTTGCTCTCCCGCCAAAAACGACAAATCTCGAATGCCTGTCTGATCAGAGCGCTTGGCCGCTTCCCTCACGCAGGGGATCGCAGATCTTAGCGGAGACCTTGTCGAGATGCTCGCAGGCATTCTTCAGGTACCAAGCGCGTAATTCCGGCTGGGTCGGCGCGACAAACATCGCCACAAGGACGAAGCCGACGAAACCGAGAACGATGAGCGTCAGAAGATTCCGCATAAACTCACTCCAAGAACGGCGTTCCATCCAGCGGACCTGAAAGGTCCTACTGACGTCAACGCAAAAACGGCCAGCCAATCGCCTCAACGGACAATATGGCTGACCGATATGGCATTGCCCGGCTTGGGCAAGCCGGCATGGGAAAGGCTGTTGAGACCTGTAAACTTAACGGGGCGAGTCGCGACCGGGTTCCCTGCCGCTGCTCTTATGCGTCGTGCGTTTCGAACAGCGGAACGATTCTCATGCCCGGCACCAGCACGAGTCCCTTATCGGTGATCCGGATCTCGGGAATGACCGAGAGGGGGATCAGGTTGAATCCCATATAGGGAATCGTGCATCCGGCCCGCGCCCAGGCTTCCTTCAACAGACGGACCTCCTCTGCGACGACCCCGACCCGTTTATCGGAGATGAGCCCTGCCACGGGCAACGGAACCATGGCCATGACCCTGCCTTCCTCGACGACGCAGACGCCGCCTTGGGTCGCCGACAGGGCATTGAGGGCGACACGCATGTCGTCCTCGTTCAGTCCGGCAACGATGACGTTGTGGGAATCATGGCCGACGCTGCTCGCCACCGCGCCGCGCTTGAGGCCGAAAGCGCGCAGCAATCCATGCGCGACATTGCCGACTCCACCATGGCGTTCGATCACGGTGACGAAACACAGGTCGTTGTCGCGCAGCGTCGTCGGCCAGTCTGCCCCCGGCGTCAGGGCGTATCGCTCGTGCGTCAGTTCGATACCCGGCAATGTG
This sequence comes from Methylobacterium marchantiae, assembly GCF_042679825.1. Lineage (NCBI taxonomy): Bacteria > Pseudomonadati > Pseudomonadota > Alphaproteobacteria > Hyphomicrobiales > Methylobacteriaceae > Methylobacterium > Methylobacterium marchantiae. Next base: position 34,050 of record NZ_JBHTND010000028.1, read on the forward strand.
GTGCGGATAGCATTGACGACACAGGCGCGCGCGGGAAGTGCGGGGACCAGGGGCGGCACCGGTCGTGGCAGATGCATCGTCGCATAGGCCGGTGCCGGGTAGCGGTAGGGCCGCGAGAGAGCAGCGTCGAGGAGGGGCGTGATCGTGCGGTCCTCGACGACGCATTGGCCGCCGTACCACGTGGTCCGCGGGATGAAATCGTCGTCGAGGAGAACGAGATCGGCCCGTCGCCCTCCGCCGAATCCGCCGATCTCGCCGTCGAGTCCGTAACGGGTTGCGGGGTGCAGGGAGCCCATCGACCAGGCCTGCTCACGCGGGATGCCCATGCGGATGGCTTCGCGCACCACCCAATCGAGCCCGTAGGCGAGGAGGTCCTGCGCGTCCCGGTCGTCGGTACAGACGCAGACGCGCTTGGCCGCGGCCCCGAGCTCGATGATCGTACCGATGGCCTTGGGCAGACTGTGCCACGGCGTGGTCGGCGGCCCGCCGCGTAGATAGATCCACAACCCGGCCTCCAGAAGGTCGTCTGCGATGTTCTGGTCGATGGCCTCATGGGTGTCGGTGACGCCGCTGGCAGCATAGGCACCGACGAAGCCGCGGCCGTAGATGTGACCGGAGACCGGCCGCCCGCGTTCGAGAGCCGCTTCGATGATGGCATGCGCCCGCTCGTCTCCCTCGGCGACCGCGACGAAATCCATCTTCTCGCCGAGTCCGATCGCCTCCGGCCACGCATCGAACAGGGCTCCGATCTTTGCCGCAGTGAGGTCGCCGCCGGCGGTCTCCAATTCCGGCGACGTGGCGGGGACCGTGCTCGGAACCGTGAGGTAGATGTTGAGCGGTGCCGCGCGAGCATCTTCCAGCATCCAGGCGATCCCGTCGGCGTCGAGGACGTTCCCGATCTCGTGGCTGTCGCAGACGATGGTCGTGGTGCCATTCAGCAGGGCGGCTTCGGCGTAGGCGCAGGCCGTCACCATGCTGCTCTCGATATGCAGATGCGGATCTACGAGGCCCGGCGCGAGGATGGCGCCCCCGGCATCGTAGCGCGGAGCGGACCCCTTATAGGTGCCGGCCGGTTTCACGGCGGCGATGCGGCCGCCGGCAATCCAGACCTCGCAGCCGGGCCGCACGCGCTCAGAATAGGTGGACAGGATGCGCGCGCCGGTGATGACGAGATCCGGCTCCGCCCGTCCGCCGGCGACAGCGGCGAGAAGGCGAGTCATCCGGCTCAGGGGCGCGACGGAAAAGCGTGTCAGCGGCATCGGATCGGTCATCGTCGGTCGGCTCCTCGTCGCGTCCGTCGGCACCGCCTATGGCGGCCCGGTTCCTTCAGACGGTGGCACGCAGCGTGCCACCGTCCGGCTCGCCTGGGGGACGGATCGCCTCGAAGACGAACTCGCCTCACGAGTGATCGTGATCCCGCGCGACAGCATGCCGGGGCGCGAAGCGGGTTGCCAACCCATTCCGCCGGGACCATGTAGCGCCTCGAGTCCCGTCGCAGCCGCTCCAATCGATCGGAGGCAGCCGTGATGTCGGGGTGCCGACGAGACCGCTGGTCGAACGCCGGACATTCAGCCTCCAGGACCTTCAACCGTAGACGTCTTCCATTTTCTCGATCGAGCATCCGTCATGGCCAAGCGCACCAAGTCGAAACCGCAGGAGCGGGGCTCCGTCCTGTTCGACGTCCTCTACGAAGACGAGTCCCGTGCCTCGAACCGCCGGGTTCCCATGGAAATCCTCGGAGGCCTCGACGGCGACGAGCCGGCCCGTCAGCTGATCGAAGAGCAGGATCGCGCCATCGCCGAGAAGTCAGGTCGTCCCTCCCGCGCCATCCGGAGCCTCAGCCGCTCGCCGATCCGCGTGCCGAGTACCGTCTCGGGCGATTGATCCTCAGGCCTTCTTGAGGAATTGCGTCTTCAGGACGAGACCCTTCACCTTTTCGGCATTGCACTCGATCTCTTCCGGATCGTCGGTGATGCGGATGCTCTTGATGAGCGTGCCGCGCTTCAAGGTGGTGGATGTGCCCTTCACCTTGAGATCCTTCACCAACGTCACGGAATCCCCGTCGACGAGTTTGGTGCCGTTGGCATCCTTGGTGTCGGCCATGGCTCAGGCTTCCGCGTCGACGGCCGGAGGCATGTAGGGCTGGCCGGCATTGGCCAACGTCCGGTCGACCGCCTCGATGGCCAGCAGGATGCGCATGAAATCCTCGGCGGCGGAGGCGGCGGCGAGCTCGCTCGAACCGATCCGCTTGGCGAGCGCATTGCGTTGGCGCGAGAGGCTGGCGCGGGCGCGGTTGAGGTCGGAAATCTCGTCGGACGTCATGGCAGGGTCTCCATACCGATCGACCGTCGGAGCGGCCTCGGGTGCGGAGCGATGCAGGCTTTGCCCGTGGGATGCAATGGCGCGTCGCCTTGATACCTCCTGAGCGAAGCCTCGCCGTCGCCGACGCTCACAGTTCCGCCGACCGCCCGGACAATTCGGCGCGCAGTTGTCGTGCGGCGGCCGTGAGGGCCGTATCCCTGCGCAGGCGCGGGCGGGGAACGTCGATCGCCATGTCGGCCGCGACCCGTCCGGGACTGCCGGCGAGGACCACGACACGATCGGCGAGGGTCACAGCCTCGTCGATGTCGTGGGTGACGAAGAGGATGGTCTTGCCCGTCGCCGCCTGGATGCGCTGCAATTCGTCCTGAAGCCCTTCGCGGGTGAAGCTGTCGAGCGCCGAGAAGGGTTCGTCCATCAGGAGCACGTCCGGGTCCACCGCGAGCGCGCGCGCGATGGCGACGCGCTGGCGCTGGCCGCCGGAGAGCTGGTGCGGCCAGCGATGGCCGAGATCGCCGAGGCCGACGAGGTCGAGCATCTCCTGCGCCTTCGCCAAGCGCTGGGCCTTCGACAGGCCGCTGCCTTCGAGACCGAAGGCGACGTTGGCGATCACCCGGCGCCAGGGCAGCAGGCGCGCGTCCTGGAACACCAGCGCCATCGGCGTGCGGCAGCCCTCGCGCGTGGCGAGGCGCACCGTCCCCCCGCTGGGCTCGGCCAGCCCGATCAGGACCCGCAGGACGGTGGATTTGCCGACGCCGGATTCGCCGACGATGACCACGAACTCGCCGCGAGCGATGGAGAGGTCGAGTTCCGACAGGATGACGTTGCGCACCCCGTCGCGCTCGTAGGCGAGGCTGAGGCCACTTATGGCGATGATCGGGTCCATCAGGCGCGCCACCGCAGGAGCCAGCCCTGGAGGGCGACGAAGCCCGTGTCGAACAGGCCGTAGAGGCCGGCCATGGTGAGCATGTAGACGACCACGATGTCGGTGGAGAGGAGGCTGGAGGCCTGCATCATGCGCGCGCCGACGCCCGGCACCCCGAAGATCTCGGCGGCGACCACCGCCATCCAGGCCTGGCCCAGGGCCGTGCGCAGGCCGACGAGGATGCCCGGCGTGGCGGCCGGCAGCAGGATCTTGGTGAGGCGCGACAGGGGCGAGCGGAAGCCGAAGGCCTGGGCCACCTCGACGAGGTCGCGGTCGACGCCGCGCACCGCGCCCTGCGTCGCGAAGAACACGATCCAGAACACGCCGATGGCGATGATGAAGACGGCGGCCGAGGGCTGGACCCCGAACCAGATGATGGCGAAGGGCACCCAGGCGAGGCCGGGGATGGGGCGCAGCAGGCGCACGATCCAGGCGGTCAGCGCCTCGAAGCCGCGGAACATGCCGACGAGGACGCCGAGCGCGATGCCCGCCCCGGCGCCGGTGACGAGGCCGACGAGGTAGTGGCTCAGGCTCGACCACACCGCCTCGCCCCAGACCCCGAGGCGGATCTCGTTGAGGAAGGCTGCGGGGATCGTGCTCGGCGGCGGCAGGAAGGCCGGGTTGATCAGCCCGAGCCGGGGCATCGCCTCCCAGAACAGGAGGAAGGCGAGGAGCCCGAGGGCGGCGAGGGCGGGTGCGCGGAGGGCGGTCATCCGGTCAGCGCGCGATCGCCTTCTCGTAGTAGCGGGAATCGAACAGCCCATCGAGGGGCACGTCCTTCTCCAGGGCGCCGATGGAGACCTGATAGGCCTGCATCGCCCTGGTGGCGGCGACGATGGCGCGCGGATCGACGGTGAACTTCGCCGCCGGCGAGGTGATGGCCTTCTGCATGGTGGCGGCGTCGATGATGCCCTTGCCGAGGGCGGCGAGGACATGCGTCGCGGCCCGGGCCGGATCGGTCTTCAGCATGTCGTTGGCGAGGATGAGCGAGCGCACCAGCGCCTCGACGGCGGCGGGGTTCCGGTCGGCATAGGCCCCGTAGACCGCCACCACCGTGCCCGGCTGGTCGGGGAACATCTCGGCCCCGGTGGCGATCAGCTTGATGCCCGGGTTGCGGCCCTGGACGATGGTGAGGGCGGGCTCGCGGATGGAGGCGCCGTCCACGGCGCCGGCGAGCATCGCCTGCTGCGTGGCGTCGATGCCCATCGGCACCACCTCGGCATTGGCCTTGTCGGCCTTCGCCACCTGCCACAGCCAATGCTGAAGGGTGGTGTTGGGCACCGAGCCGAGGGGCTGCGTCGCCAGCCGCGCCGAGCGGCCCTCCTTGGCCTTGAACTGCGCGAAGGCCTCCGCCTTGTCGGCGCCGTCGGCGAAGTAGGGGGCGAGCTTCGGCCCGGCCACGAACACCATCTCCTCCACCGCCGTGGCGGCGACGACGCGGACGTCGATGTTCTTGGTCCGCGCCACGGCGAGGGGCGCGACCCCGGCCACGTAGACGTCGATCGTGCCCGAGGCGAGCGCCTGGATCATGTTCGGGCCGGATTCGAAGGTGGTGAAGGAGGGGGCGAGCCCCGCCTCCTTGAGCCAGCCCTCGCCGTTCGCCACGAAGATCGGCGAGGCGCCGATGACCGGGATGACGCCGATCCGCATGGGGATCGGGGCCGTCTGGGCCGAGGCGGGGGCGGCGATCAGCCATCCGGCCAGGGTGGCCAGGATCGTCGCGAGGACGGGGAGGGAAGGGCGCATCGGGTGGTCCGGATTCCGGGGCGGGAGAGGCCGGCCCGCGAGGAGCCGAGGCCCGGCCATGCCACAGCTGCCGGAATCTTCAAACACCCGTGAGGACAAGATCGGCCTCGCGCCGTCGATCGGGACGCGTCTTCTCCGTCCGGGCATCGCCGCGACGGCTTTCTTCGCCGGCCGGCCGCGTCAAACCGGAACGGGCTCGGCCCTGCCATGTTAAGACAGGAACCCGGCCGCCCGTCTCGGCGGCCGGTCAACGACAAGGACACCACGCCATGAGCTTCCTCGGCAGCATCGTCAGCAAGATTCTCCACCCGTTCGGTGGCGGGAGCACCAGTGCGGACGCCGCCCCTGCGGACACGTCCGGCAGCTCCGGCACCGGCGCGCCGGCCTCCACCGGCTCGGCCCCGGCCGCCTCGGGCGAGCCCGTCGACGTGGAAGCCGTGCTGAACGGCATGGCCGCCAAGAACCCGCAGACCCTCAACTGGCGGACCTCCATCGTCGACCTGATGAAGCTCCTCGACATCGATTCGAGCCTCAGCGCCCGCAAGTCGCTCGCCGACGAGCTGCACTACACCGGCGACAAGGAAGACTCGGCCACGATGAACGTCTGGCTGCACAAGCAGGTGATCAAGAAGCTCGAGGAGAACGGCGGCAAGGTGCCGGCCGACCTGAAGGATTGATTCCGATCTGACCCCTCCCCACCCGATCTCGGGCTTGCCCGAGATCGACCTTCGGATAGGGGAGGGTGCCTCGCGTCAACGCGAAACGACCGGCCGTCATTCCGGGGCTCCGCTTCGCGGCCCCGGGAAGACGGGGCGATTCGTAGGAAGCCTTACCTCCTCCCCAAACACCTTCACCCCCGCGCGCAAAAAAGCGCCGGGGGCATGGCCCAAGAAACCCGACCCGAGAAACTCGACCCAAGTCGCAGCACCAGAGGGGGACGCGGGACGCCGCGGAACCCATTGAGCGCTAGAATTGTTTGCCGGTCCCCCGGCGTCCCGTCAGGCTCCGGCGTTCCCGCCGGGGCCTGTTTCGCGTCGCGGTGTCTCCAGCGGTCCTCGCGTTGCGTCGCGCCACAGGTGGTCGTGTGCATCCCGACCCGGCTGACCGAACGGACTTTGCCCCGCACGCCCTCTCGTATTGGAGGGGCCGCAAACCTCATCTCGGCAGCCCAGACGGGGTCAGTGGCGGGGCATTTAACTCCCGACCTACCATGCCCTCATCCGAGCCCCAGACTATCGAGCCGCCGCCCGGGGCGATGGTGACCGACACCACCGACGCGGGCACCGCCCCACCGCCCTTCAAGCCCACCCGGTCGGTCACCGGGCGAGCCCCCTTCGATGGGCGGCAGGTGTGGGGATATAGGCATGGGATAGGAATTTTGTCAATGTTTTTACGTAGGCTTCTTACGACCATCCAACCAAGAGCGATGAAGCTAGGCCATACTCCTGAACATAGTTAGCTCCCGGCACGGCAGTTTCGCAGCCTAAGGTTGATGCGATCATGATTTTCCCGTAACGTGTCTGTAGGGAGAAACAACGAATATCTTTGGTCTCCGCCTCGAATGTTCTAGTGAGAATAAGAAATTCGAGTATAAATAATTACGGTTAGGAGATGTTATAAAGTGAGCGACGCGCTTAAAGGCAAAAATTTGGCTGAGTTCGCAAGCGATATCCAAAGTGGCATTGGATCTTACGAAGTCGGGGATTTTGATGATCTTCGAACAATCGGAATGGCGGCATCTCTGGCCATTCAGATACGAGGACTGCCAGAACTGAGCTACTCAGTTTTAGCAAAGGTTTCCGATAGCTTATTTAACATTCCAACAGTTGCCCTAAAATCTGTCCTTCGCAACTTAAGCGAAGTTGGAATGGTCCGCCTTTATGAGACTGGACGCACAATTGACAGAGTTGATCCGCAAGTTCCCTACTTTGAAGATGTTTACGAGAAAATAGGAGATTACTCAGCCGAATTTAAACTGAGTGAAACCGAACAAGCCATGGTAGCAATTATGGCTAAACTACAAAACAGACCGGAGAACAGGGATCGCCTGTTAGCACAGACTGGAATCGAAAAGAATCTTGCGGATCGATGTCTTACTATCGGCGAGCAAAGTGGACTTATCACAGGCCACAGAGTCAGAGGACAAACAGTATTATTAAGCCCAGTTTATTTTTCAGACAATAATAGCGGCCTTGCGGATCTGCTTGCCAAAGTCGGCGGTTCCGATTTTTCTTATGTCTTATCGGTTATTAAAGAAAATCAAGGGTGGCCGCTGAGCTTGATTATTGCACGTCAGGAAATTTCAGGAAAACGTCTTACCGCTGTTCAGATCGAACTAATACGAATGCTAGCTTCTGAAAATATGCTGAAACCTCCGACAATCGAAATTGGCACATTTAATGAGACATTTCTATTTACTCCACGACCTGGTTCCGCGCGACTTTCTCCAGGGAATCGAGAAATATATGAGCGCGCCATGGCGTTGCTCGCCGCTGTCCGGAAGGGTCAGCTTCTTCCCTTCTCGTACCCGATAAGGAAGCCCGCAGTAGTTTTGAATGCTCTGTTGAGAGATGGATACCTCCGCGCAAATACCGAGGCACGGCAACAATATGGAAAAGTCGCAGCGACGTTTAACATTGGATATTTTGTTGAAACACAGCCAGGGTGGCATCAATTTCATCTGCGGAAAACCGAAGAAAATATGGAAGCCGTGAGACTTGCGATCTCCCTTGCTGAGGGTGGAGAATCTCGGCCCGAGATGCGGATCGATAACGAAGCCCGCGCTTTGATGCAAATGGATGATAAATATGTTAGCTCAGTTCTTGGAAGTAAAAATCTTCGTGAAAGACAAAAGATAAGTCCAAGCGCTGCCGCAATGGAGCAATGGGGACAGCTAACACTGAGGCTTGTTTAATAATGGCACGTAGCGACAAGGACAACGGCGAGAAAGAGCGCGCGCTTAAATTCTGCATTACTTCTGGACTAATTCCATTCCTAGAAGTCGATGTACGAACGGGGGTCGACCTTTCAGAATCTCCAAAATTATTAACCGACATTGATGTTCTCGGACTACTCCTCCGAGAAGACGGAAGCGTAACAAGAACAATATTTGACTGCAAAGGAACAGGTGGCCCTGCATTTGCTAGAGCACTTTGGCTGTCGGGATTGATGAAATATGCTGGAGCCGATGAAGGCATAATTTTGATGGGGAAGCCCGCTGAGCGAGCCCATCGATTGGCCGCGCGGAAGTTAAATGTCAGAATCTTCGGATCGGGCTTGTTTGATGATTATGCAGCGGCATCAAATGCAGAATACAAAATTGCTCGCTCATATGCCGGATCATTGGAAAATTGGCATAGATTATTTGATGAATCGGCCAAGGAATTCTGTATTAAGGGAATACTAAAAGCAATCCAGCAGGAGGTTCCTCTTACGACAGATGCCCCCAAATCGCTTCGCCGATTGATATCGCGAGTCCTAGATCACAAGGGGGAATTAAACCCAAAAAAACAAGCTCATATGGCAATATTTACGGAAGCCACCTTATCTGTTTCTATTTTACTTAGCATGATGATAGGCGACATACGTAATATTCTTGATTTGTCAGACGAAGAAAGAGAGTTCACTTCGATATTGAGATACTACGTTTGGGGAGGACAAGAAGGAGTTTCCACGCTTCGTCGAATGTATGAACTCCTTTCTACAAACGATAGGAAAATTGAACCGGAGACTACATTAGTCGCCTGGCCTCAAATGATTCAACTTTTGCGCGGAATGCTTGAAGCACCAACGCAAGTGCGCAATAGCTCAATAGCTTTACGTGAATTAAGCTTACGCTACTTGGGTGACCGAGATAACGCATCAGATGTGCGGGCGGGACGCCTTTTCGCTAAGCCAAGAGCCCGACAGTTCACCAAGCGTATAGGAGTTTATGCAACAGAGATATTTAAACTTCCGATAGAGTTTTCGGAAAGAATGGACAAAGAAATAGACGAATTAGTGGCACTTACGACTTAAAACTTGTAAATAAAAATACAAAGCTTCGATTGCCATCAATTTTTACTCATCGATGGCAATCGTTTTATTTAGATCTTGTGGATTTTATTATTACCGCCCCGTCCGCACCCGCGTCCAACTCCGCGTGACAAACCGCTGAGTCCGGTCGTCCCAGGCCTGATTGGTGAACAGGCGCTGCATCGTCGCCTCGTCCGGGTAGATGCCGGGATTGCCCAGGATCTCCGGCTTCACCAGGGGTTTGGCGGCGAGGTTGCCGTTGGCATAAGCGACGAAGTTGGTGTTGGCCGCCGCCACTTCGGGGCGCATCATGTAGTCGATGAAGATGTGCGCCTCCTCCGGGTGGGGCGCGTCCTTCGGGATGGCGAGGGCGTCGAACCACATCAGCGCGCCTTCCTTGGGGATGAAATAGGCGATCTCGACGCCGTTCTTCGATTCCTCGGCGCGCTTTTTGGCCTGCATCACGTCGCCGGAATAGCCCACCGCGAGGCAGAGATCGCCGTTGGCGAGGCCGTTGATGTATTCCGAGGAGTGGAATTTTCGCACCGAGCCGCGCACCTTGAACAGGGCGTCGGTGACCTGGGAGATGTCGTCCCAGCGCTTGGTGTCGGGCTTGAGCCCGTAGGCCGGCAGCATGCTCGGGATCAGGTCCTCGGGGCTGTCGAGCATCATCACCCCGCAATCCTTCAGCTTGGCCATCAGCGACGGGTTGAGCACCAGGGTCCAGGTGTTGAGCGGCTGGTTCGGGCCGAGGCGCTCGCGCACGGGGCCGAGATTCACGCCGATGCCGGTGGTGCCCCACATGTAGTCCACCGCATAGGCGTTGCCGGGGTCGTAGACCGCGAGGCGCTGGGCGATCTCGGGCCAGGCGTGTTTCAGGTTGGGGATCTTGGCCTTGTCGAGGGGCCGGAACACGCCGGCCTTGATCAGCCGCTGCAGGAACGGCCCGGTGGGCACCACGAGATCGTAGCCGGACTGGCCGGCGAGCAGCTTCGTCTCCAGGATCTCGTTGTTGTCGTAGGTGTCGTAGACGACCTTGATGCCGGTCTCCTTCGTGAAGGCCTCCAGCGATTTCGGGTCGATGTAATCCGACCAGTTGTAGATGTTGACCACCCGCTCCTTGGTTTCCTGCGCCTGCGCCGAGTTGAGGAAGGCGAAGGCCAGGAACAGCGACCCGGCGAGGCTGAGGGCCAGCGCGATCAGAAGGATGACGAAAACGATCCGGCGCATCGGCGGGCTCCTCGCGTGTTCCAGATTCAGGCGAGCTTGGCGTCAGGCGAGCTTGGCGGCGGTGACGACGATCTCGACGAGGTATTCCGGCCCCGCGAGCTTGGCCTCCACCGTGGCGCGGGTGGGCGGGTTCTCCTTCGAGACCCAGGAATCCCAGGCCGCGTTCATCTCGGCGAAGGTCGCCATGTCGGCGAGGTAGATCGTGGCGGTGAGGAGCCGGGTCTTGTCGCTGCCGGCGAGCGCCAGCAGCCGGTCGATCTCGGCCAGGATCTCCTGCGTCTGCGCGGTGACGCCGGCCCCCACCACCGTGCCGGCCACCTGGCCCGCGAGGTAGACCATGTCGCCATGGGTGACGGCCTGGCTCATGCGGGCGCCGGATTCGAAGCGGGTGATCGTGGTCATGCGGGGGAACTCGTGGCGTGGCGCCGACAGGAGGCGCCAGGAGGAGGGGACGGCGCCCGTTGTGCCGCGCGGGGCGCCCGGCCGTAAAGGGGCGATGCACCTTGCGTGGCCCGAATGCGACACAATCGCCGTCGGGCGCGCAACCCATCCCGCGATGCGGCGTTGCATGAGCACATACGGCCAAGTCAGGACGGGACACCCCCGGCCTCCGCGTATCGAGGACCATCCCATGGGTATCATCTGGACCATCATCATCGGCTTCGTCGCCGGTGTCATTGCGAAGTTTATCATGCCCGGTAGCAGCAATGAGCCGTCAGGTTTCATTATGACTACCCTTCTTGGAATCGCTGGCGCCGTGCTGATGACTTTCCTAGGTCAGTTGACGGGTTGGTATGGACCAAACGATGGAGCTCGCTGGATTGCCTCCATCATAGGGGCATGCCTCGTGCTGGCAATTTGGGGCTTTATTCAGAATCGTCGTGCCACCACCCTCTGAGACACTACCGGCGCGGGCCTCGCGGCCCGCGCTTCATCGAGACGACGAAAAAGGGGCGCCCCATGGGAGCGCCCCTTTTTCGTGTCCGGGTCCGGGGTCAGGAGATGTAGCCGGCCTGCTTGATCGGGCAATGGCCGGTGGCGCCCCGGATGGCGAGGCCGGCACCGACCACGAGGGCGGCGAGGCTGAGCCACTTGTTCGGGCGGGGCTGGGCGGCAGCGGCGGCGATGCCGAGGCCGAGCACCACGGACACGGCCCGCTCGGTGGTCGACAGGTTGCTCTCACCCTCGAAGATGCTCGGGATCATCGGGTCTGCCATGGTCGAAGGACTCCTCGTGTTGCGTCGCGGGGCGAACGCGGCATGAGGATGGGTGTTCCGCCTCGAGCCGGCTCAATTCGGCTCCCGCAGCGGCGCCTCCGCCGGCAGGGCGATCGTGCACGTTTCGTCACGTTCGACCTGCGATCTTTCGCCGTTCTGCATCGAACGCGGAGGACGTACACCCTGGAAGACGCCGACCATCGCGGCACCCAGGGAGATCCGCCATGCCAAGCCACACCATCGCAGTCATCGCTGGAGACGGGATCGGCAAGGAGGTCGTCCCCGAGGGCATCCGGGTCCTCGAAGCGGCCGGCCGGAAATTCGGCATCGACTTCCGCTGGGACGAGCTGCCCTGGAGCTGCGACTACTATCTCGAGCACGGCCGCATGATGCCCGAGGACGGGCTCGCCACCATCCGCCATCACGACGGCATCTTCCTCGGCGCGGTGGGCTACCCGACCGTGCCGGATCACGTGTCCCTGTGGGGGCTGCTCATCGCCATCCGGCGGGGCTTCCAGCAATACGCCAACATCCGGCCGGTGCGGCTGATGCCCGGCATCACCTCGCCCCTGCGCGACCGCCTGCCGGGCGACATCGACTTCATCGTCGTCCGCGAGAACAGCGAGGGGGAATATTCCGCCATCGGCGGCATCAGCTTCGAGGATACCGACGACGAGGTCGTGATGCAGACCAGCGTCTTCAGCCGCCGCGGCGTCGACCGGATCATGCGCTACGCCTTCGAACTGGCCCGGTCCCGCCCGGCCCGGCAGGTGACGTCGGCGACGAAGTCCAACGGCATGTCGATCTCGATGCCCTATTGGGACAAGCGCTTCCAGCTCATGGCCGAGCGATACCCGGACGTGACGCCGAGCCAGTTCCACATCGACATCCTCTCCGCGCATTTCGTGCGCAACCCGGACCGCTTCGACGTGGTGGTGGCCTCCAACCTGTTCGGCGACATCCTCTCCGATCTCGGCCCGGCCTGCACCGGCACCATCGCCATCGCGCCCTCCGCCAACCTCAACCCGGAGCGGGACTTCCCCTCGATGTTCGAGCCGGTCCACGGTTCGGCCCCCGACATCCACGGCCGGAACATCGCCAACCCCATCGGCCAGATCTGGTCCGGCGCGATGATGCTCGACCATCTCGGGCACAGCCAGGCCTCGGACGCCATCGTGCGGGCCATCGAGACCGTGCTGACCGAGGGACCGCGCACGCCCGACATCGGCGGCACCGCCACCACCCAGGAGCTGGGCCGGGCCATCGCCGAGGCCGTCTCGAACTGATCCGGGGTCAGGGCATCCGCAATGAAGGCGCCTGCAAGAGTTTAGACATCGCAACCAGCAAGCTGAGAACCGCCATCATGCATTCGAACAGTCTGTTGCGTGATGTTGCTGTTCCCCAAACGCACGAGGCTCCAAAATCACAGTAGTGTGGCGCGGATATGATTAAATCGATCAATAAAGTCGGCCGGCACGGCGAAAGCAAAATTTCTACCCTTGAGGGCTAGGACCTCTGGTGAACGGCTTTTGCAAAGCCGTAAGGCACACGGCAACTCCGTCAAATTTCGAGTATGAGGGACATCGGTGCCGTTGGAAAATTGGTTTAACCACAAAATCTACGCTGAGTTTTCCACAGGAATCCTAAGGCCGCGAATGACATGTGCATAACTCCATTATAAGACTATATTCTTATACTGGAATATCCTCATCTCGGTTCAGAGATGCATGGGGGTGATTTGATCGCGTTGGGTTGGAGTGGGCGTTACTCTCTCTGTATCTCCTCCTTACCTCTCCAAAGGTTGAAGGTGATAAATTTTGATCAAAATTCGATCCCTGAGCCAGATTCGAAGAATTTGTCGATGCATCCTGGAACAACGCATCGACTGAGATCATCCAGCCCGACCCCCTCTCATACCGGACACGATTATCTTTAGATAAATACGCAGCGAGATTCGCAGATTTATTCTCACCACCGACTTCAATACCCATAACCTGAAGTCCGTTCAATATAGCCTGAATGCTTATAGGCCCTTCTGCTTTTTCAATAATCGAAACAGCAACGTCGGTTAAACTGCGCGTTGAAAGACGGCTGCGAATTGTACTTTGTGTTTTCTCTAGCTCTCTAGCGTAAAGCTCATACTGCTCAATAAAACCCTGCAGTCGTGCTATATCTTTCTCGGCAGCAATAACCATAGTCTCCGCCTTGGAACGTGCAATCTCAGCACGCTCCAAGTCTCGCCGCGCTTGACTCAAAAATTGGTGATCCAACGTCATGGGGTAACCTCGCCATGACACTTAGAAAAGCAGCGCCGCGGACTCTTTGCAACGTTGCAAACCGCAGAAACCGAAAACCCTGCAAAGCGGCTGTTGACCCGATTTCAGACTCGGGTTACTCCGAAATTCTGGCTCAAATTAAAACGGCCGTCTGCCCAGCCCTCGTAAAGCAAGCAGACGGCCTTGTGTAGTTTGGCCCGGCACCGGTGTAGACGCCGGGGCAGTCGCTTACGCGACGCATCTCTGATGCGTCATCTGATCGATTGCGTCAAGGTCTACGCCTTTTTTCGGTTAAGGAACGTAGACATGTCAGCAGCCATCGGGACCCGGGCAAAGACCGGGGAAAAATGTCCTGAGTCTGGTATTTGGCGGGTCGAGGGAACGCCCTCCACCACGGCACCTATCGCTAAGCACAACACAATGCCGCCCTACAATCGGCAGGCAGTGACTTGGGTGCTCACCCAACTCGCCTGAAATTTGTAGTTCTTGTAAGCAAAGAAGGGGCGGTGAAAACCGCCCCTTCTTCATATGTCAGCCTGCTTACGCGTCCTGACGCGGGCCGCGGGCGCGGTCCTGGTCGGCGTTGCGCTCGGCCTTGAGCTTCTCGGTGATGTCCTCGCCCGTGGTCTGGTCGACGACCTTCATGGAGAGGCGGATCTTGCCGCGGTCGTCCTGGCCGAGGAACTTCACCTTGACCTTGTCGCCTTCCTTGACGACGTCGGTGACCTTGGCGACGCGCGCGGCGGCGAGTTCCGAGATGTGGACCAGGCCGTCCTTGGCGCCGAAGAAGTTCACGAAGGCGCCGAACTCCATCGTCTTCACGACGGTGCCGTCGTAGATCATGCCCGGCTCGGCTTCCGCCACGATCGAGCGGATCCAGTTATAGGCGGCCTTGATGGCCTTGCCGTCGCTGGAGGCGATCTTCACCGTGCCGGTGTCGTCGATGTTGATCTTGGCGCCGGTCTTCTCGACGATCTCGCGGATCACCTTGCCGCCGGTGCCGATCACTTCCCGGATCTTGTCGGTGGGGATCTGCATGGTCTCGATGCGCGGCGCGTATTCGCCGAGCTCGGGACGGGCGTCGGTGAGGGCTTTCGCCATCTCGCCGAGGATGTGGACGCGGCCTTCCTGCGCCTGATGCAGGGCGACCTTCATGATCTCCTCGGTGATGCCGGCGATCTTGATGTCCATCTGCAGCGAGGTGATGCCTGCTTCCGTGCCCGCCACCTTGAAGTCCATGTCGCCCAGGTGATCCTCGTCGCCGAGGATGTCGGACAGCACGGCGTAGCGCTCACCCTCGAGGATGAGGCCCATGGCGATGCCGGCCACCGGACGGCGCAGGGGCACGCCCGCATCCATCAGCGACAGCGAGGCGCCGCAGACGGAGGCCATGGAGGACGAGCCGTTGGACTCGGTGATCTCGGACACGACGCGGATCGTGTACGGGAACTCGTGGGCCGGCGGCAGGACCGGGTGCACGGCGCGCCAGGCGAGCTTGCCGTGGCCGATCTCGCGACGGCCCGGGGAGCCCATGCGGCCGGTCTCACCCACCGAATAGGGAGGGAAGTTGTAGTGCAGCAGGAAGGTCTCCTTGTAGGTGCCTTCCAGCGCGTCGATGAACTGCTCGTCCTCGCCGGTGCCGAGGGTGGCGACCACGAGGGCCTGGGTCTCGCCGCGGGTGAACAGCGACGAACCGTGGGCGCGCGGCAGAACGCCGACCTGGGACACGATCGGGCGCACGGTGCGGACGTCGCGTCCGTCGATGCGCGAGCCGGTGTCGAGGATGTTCCAGCGCACGACCTTCGACTGCGCTTCCTTGAACGCGGCCTTGACCTTCTCGGCCGGGAACCTGGCCTCGCCCTCGGCGGGGCAGAGCGCGGCCATCACCTTCGCCTTCACGGCGTCGACGGCGGCGTAGCGCTCCTGCTTGACGGTGTTCTTGTAGGCGTCGCGCAGCTCGGCCTCGCACACGTCGAGGACGGCCTTCTCCACGTCGCCGTTCTCGGGCGCCTGGAAGTTGCGGGGCTCCTTGGCGGCCTTCTCGGCGAGGCGGATGATCGCCTCGATGACCGGCTGGAAATGCTTGTGGCCGAACATCACGGCGCCGAGCATGACCTCTTCGTCGAGCTCCTTGGCCTCGGATTCCACCATCAGCACGGCGTCCTGCGTGCCGGCGACGACGAGGTCCAGGGTCGAGTTCTCGAGCTCGGGCACCGGCGGGTTCAGCAGGTACTGGCCGTTGACGTAGCCGACGCGCGCGGCGCCGATCGGGCCCATGAAGGGCACGCCCGACAGGGTCAGGGCGGCGGAGGCCGCGACCATGGCGAGGATGTCGGGATCGTTCTCGAGGTCGTGGGTCAGGACGGTGACGACGACCTGGGTGTCGTTGCGCCAGCCCTCGACGAAGAGGGGGCGGATCGGGCGGTCGATGAGGCGGGAGACCAGGGTCTCCTTCTCGGACGGACGGCCCTCGCGCTTGAAGTAGCCGCCGGGGATGCGGCCGGCGGCGTAGGCACGCTCCTGGTAGTTCACGGTGAGCGGCAGGAAGTCGATTCCGGCCTTGGGCTCCTTGCCCGACACGACGGTGGCCAGCACCGAAGTCTCGCCATACGTCGCCATCACGGCGCCGTCGGCCTGGCGGGCGACCTTGCCCGTCTCGAGGACGAGCTTGCGGTCGCCCCACATCAGCTCTTCACGTTGTACGTCGAACATATGTCTTGCCTTCCTGCGGTCGGGCGAACCCGGCGCCGCCAGGGGCAAGATGGCGCGGCGCTCGGCAGACGGAGCCAAAGCGCCGCGCGATCCTGTCCCCGGCGCTTCCGCGCCTCCAAGTCGCCCGGTTTTCGGGTGGCCGGACCCATTCCGGCAGCCCGAACTGTCAAAACGCGGCCCCGGGCCGGGCCCGGAACCGCGTGAACGTCGCCTTAGCGGCGAATGCCGAGACGCTCGATGAGGCTGCGGTAGCGGGCCTCGTCCTTGCGCTTGACGTAGTCGAGCAGCGAGCGGCGCTGCGAGACCATCTTCAGGAGGCCGCGGCGGGAATGGTTGTCCTTGCCGTGGGTCTTGAAGTGGCCGGTGAGGTTGGTGATCCGCTCGGTGAGGATCGCCACCTGGACCTCCGGAGAACCGGTATCCTTGCCGCCGGTCGCGTATTCCTTGATGAGCGCGGTCTTGCGCTCTGCCGAAATCGACATCGCTGTCCCTTTCAAACGGGGGTTGTCGGAGCGAGGTGGCCCTCCTCGGGAGGGTCGGCCTCGGCCTGAGGCGTGGCCTGTGCCGGGATGTCGTCCAGCACGGTCGCGTCCACAAGCAGGTTCGGCCCCGTGCCCGTTTCCGGGTCGAGGCGCGGGAACACATACACGAATCCGCGGGCGGTGCCACCCCCGGCGCCGATGGCCCGTCGCGGCTCGGGACGAGGCCGGACGACGGAACCGGCCCCGCATCGAAGCCGCGGCATGCGCATCCGGCGATCGCGCGCATTCGGACCGGTCGGGAATATCCCAATATCTGGACTTGCGTGACCGGACCATTCATACCGGCGAAAGACCACAAATTCGCCGCTCTTCACAAACCTATAGCCGCTTTTACATTGGAGATAGCATGGAATCATCGATCATCAGGATTGTAAAACCGATAGCGGTTGCAATTATTACTTTTGTATCGTGCTATTACCTTACAACGTCGTTCTTCGTGGCGGGGGTCATCAGCCTCGTCCCGCTGCTGCTCGGGTGGCTGGGCATCTTCGCGGGATTTTCCTACACGATCGCAGCCCTGATCTTCATCGCGGCGGTCGTCTGGAGCGTGACGCCCGGGGAGATGAAGCGGTTCGTCAGGCAGAACGCCGACATGCTCTCCAACGAGCTGGCCGGGAAGATGCCGCCTGCGCCGCCGCGGGATCCGGTGCCGCAGGAGAAGCCGCGGGACGATCTGCAACCGGAGAAGCCGAAAGAGTAGGGCGCCCGCGCCGGGTCGCGACCCTGTCGAGCCCGAAGCCTTGGGAGCCCCTAAGCCCGATTAAACTCGCGCTTCCCCCTGCGGGTCGCTACCAATCGAGGACGCTTCGGCCGATCCGCCGCGCGTGGGAAGGCGACACGCATCATGATCGAGTTCTTCGACCACGACGGGCAGGCGACCGCGGTCAGTCCCGACGAGCGGACGGTCTACCTCTGGAACGGCAACGCCGCGGCCTTCATTCAGGACGGCCGGATCTATGCCTATTCCGGCCGCTTCATCGGCTGGGTCGAGAACGGCTGGATCTTCGCCGATGACGGCCGCCGGCTGCTCTTCGAGTTCGACGCGGTGGGCGGCCCGGAGAAGCCGCAGCGGCAGTCGCGCCAGGCGCCGAGCCCGGCCAAGCGGCGACCGGAGCAGGGGGCACCCCAGGCCCATCTGCCAAAGCCGGCCTTCTCGCGGGAATGGTCGAGCCGCGAGTTCAAGGACCTGATCTAGAACGCGGTCCTCTCCCTCGCGGACCGGCCCGGCGGGTCAGGCCGAGAGGGGGTCCGCCGCCGCGCTCACCGCCCGGATGTCGTGCACCAGGGCATCGATGCGCGCCGGGTCCGAATCCCAGGCGAACATGAAGCGGGCGCCGCCGCCGATGAAGGTGTAGAAGCGCCAGCCCCGCTGCCGCAGGGCCTCCAGCCGCTCGGGGGCGGCCTTCAGGAACACCGCGTTGGCCTCCACCGGGAACATGGCGGCAAAGCCGGGGCACTCCGCCACCGCCTCGGCGAGACGCTGCGCGCAGGCATTGGCGTGGGCCGCGTTGCGGAGCCAGGCGCCGTCCTCCAGCATCCCGACCCAGGGCGCGGTGAGGAAACGCATCTTCGAGGCGAGCTGGCCCGCCTGCTTGCAGCGATAGCCGAAATCCTCGGCCAGGACGGGATCGAAGAACAGGATCGCTTCGCCCGCCGCCATGCCGTTCTTGGTGCCGCCGAAGCAGAGGAGATCGACCCCCGCCTTCCAGGTCATCTCGGCGGGCTCGCAGCCGAGGCCGGCGCAGGCATTGGCGAAGCGCGCCCCGTCCATGTGGAGGCGCAGGCCGAGGTCGCGGCAGGTGGCCGAGATCGCCCGGATCTCGTCGAGGCTGTAGACCTGCCCGGTCTCCGTCGGCTGGGTGATCGTCACCACCCGCGGTTTCGGGAAATGGATGTCCGAGCGGCTGGTGGCGAGGCCGCGGATGAGGGCGGGGGTGAGCTTGCCGTCCGCGCTCGCCGCCACCAGCAGCTTCGAGCCATTCGAGAAGAATTCCGGCGCGCCGCACTCGTCGGTCTCCACATGCGCCGAGGCCGAGCAGATGACGCTGTGATAGGATTGGCAGAGCGAGGCCAGCGCCAGGGAATTGGCGGCCGTGCCGTTGAAGGCGAAGAACACCTCCGCATCCGGCTTGTCGAACAGGTCGCGGAACGCGTCCGAGGCCCGTTTCGTCCAGGCATCCTCGCCATAGGCCGGCACCGAGCCGCGATTGGCCGCTTCGGTGGCGCTCCACGCCTCGGGGCAGATGCCGGCGTAATTGTCGCTGGCGAATTGCTGGAGTTCGGAATTCATCGTCTCGCTCGCCTTCGGTCGGTCCCGCACGAGGGGCGAAGCGACGCGTGGCGAAACCCGTTTGGTTGCCGGTTCGGCCACATCCCCTCTGTCGATGAGGGCTCCACCTTGCTCGGATCAGCAGGTTGGCGTCGGGCGTCGCCGCGACTCTTGATGCCGGGCGATGCATATCAGCGGCACCACCGGGCCGCAACGCCGGGCGGCGAGCGCTTCGCCCTTTCCCTGTCGCGGCGAAGCTCGCGCGTCGGGCCGATGCGAGAGCCTCGTTAACCGTCTCCGGACAGAATCCCGAAGGGGGTGGCGTGGTATCGGCGCCGATCTGCACGCTTGGTCGAGGACGGCAACCGGTGACTTCAGCATCGACGACGGACCGGCTCCCGTCACGCGCCGGCTCGGAGCGCTCGCCCTTCGATCATCCGGCGGTGCTGTGGCTGCTCCTCGCCGCCGGCCTCTACGGCCTCTATCCGGTCGGCTCCTTCCTGGACGTGGTCCGGCATCTGAACCTGCCGGATACCGACGATTACATGCGCCTCGTCCAGGTGCGCGACCTGCTCGCCGGCCAGGGCTGGTTCGAGATGGTGCAGCACCGGCTGATGCCGCCGGCGGGGGCCGGCATGCACTGGTCGCGCTTCGTCGACGCGCCGCTCGCCGGCCTGATCGCGGCGGCGAGCCCCCTCGTCGGGCGCCCGCTGGCGGAGGGCCTCGTGGTCGCCCTATGGCCGCCGCTGCTGTTCTGCCTCTATCTCGGTCTGGTCTACCGGGCGGTCGCCGCGCGCTTCAATCGACGCGCCGCCATGCTGTCGCTCTTCGCGGCGACCCAGGCCGGCGAACTCGCGGGCCTCTTCGCCTTCGGCCGGATCGACCACCACAACATCCAGATCCTGTTCATCCTCGGCCTGGGCATGGCGCTCGCCGGCAACGACAGGTCGTGGCGGCAGGCCTCCCTCGGCGGTCTGTTCGCGGCCTGCTCCCTCGCCGTCGGCCTCGAAGCACTGCCCTTCATCGCCCTTGGCGCCCTGTTCCTCGTCGGAGACTGGATCCTCACCGGCGAACGGGCCCTGGCGAGGCTCCTCGCCTTCGCCCTGTGCCTGTCGGGCGGCGCCCTCGTCCTCTTCTCCGCGCAGACCGACCCGGCTCTGTGGCTGACCACGGAATGCGATGCCCTCTCGCCGCCCTGGCTCTGGATCGCCGGCTGCGGCGCCGGGATCGCCATCGGAGCACGCGTCCTCGCACCCCGCCTCACGACGCCGCTCCGCCGGGCCGCCTTCGCCGGATCGCTCGGTCTGGCCGCCATCGCCGCCTTCGCCGCCCTGTTCACGGCGTGCCTCTCGGGGCCGTTCACCGGCATGCCGGCCATCGTGCGCACGGCGTGGCTGAACCAGGTGATGGAGATGCTGCCGTTCCGCACGCTCCTGGCGACGAACACCGCCGAGGCCCTGGCCAACGTGATGCCGCTGTTCCTGGCAGCCGCCATCGCAGGCTGGGCGGCATGGCGCGGCCCGCTGGCGATCAGGCGGGCGGCGATGCTGACTGCCCTGTTCCTGCTCGCCGGAGCCGTCCTGGTGCAGTTCCAGTTCAGGGGGATCTATGTGGCCTCGGGCTTCATCGCCCTCGTCGCCGGTCCGATGCTCGACCGTGCGATCACGCTGCTGCGCGAGGACGCGCCGGTCCGCCAAAAGGCCGCGATGCTGGCCGGGGCGCTGCTTCTCGTCTCGAAGGTCTGGGCCGTGCCCCTGGCGCTGGCCCGATCGAGCGACCAGCAGACCGGCTCGCCGGTCGCCGCATGGCAGAGCTGCACCGCCCAGGCGTCCCTCGCTCCCCTGGACCGGGTCGAGGCCGGGACCGTCCTGGCGGCGATCAACAACGGACCGCCGATCCTGGTCCACACCCATCACGGCGTGGTGGCCGCGCCCTATCATCGGGCCATCGCCGGGCTGCGCGCCTCCATCGAAGGCCTCGATGGCGACGAGGCGGCGCTGAGGCACGCCCTCGCGGACTCCGGCGCGACCTATCTCGTCCTGTGCCGCAAAGCCGATCCCGAGACGGGACCGGTTCCCTTCGCGATACGCCTCACCAGGAGCGAAGCCTCCGTGCCATGGCTCGAACGCGTCCCCCTGGACTCGACCCCGATCCTGCTCTGGCGCTTCCGCGCGGACAGGTGAGGGAGTTGGTCCTCAGGCCGTGGGGCGGCCCGAGCGGCCGGCATAGCGGCGGCGGAGGTAGGACACGACCTTGGGGAGGATGAAGGCGAGGATCAGCTTGCGCATGAAGGAGGAACTCCGGAGCGAGGGGAATGCGGGCCTCGGGAGAGGCCGCCTGTCCGGAGAGCAATGATCGACGCGCGGTTGCGTTCCTCGATCGGATGCATGACGCGGGGTCAGGGCGGGCCGTTCACAGGTCCAGCGTCAGCGTCACCGGGACATGGTCGGAGGGCCGCTCCCAGCCGCGCGCCTCGCGAAAGACGTCCACGGAGCGCGCGGTGCCGATGAGGTCCGGCGAGATCCAGGCATGGTCGAGGCGCCGCCCCTTGTTGGCCGCGGACCAGTCGGGCGAGCGATAGCTCCACCACGTGTAGATCTTCTCCGGCTCCGGCGTCAGGAGGCGGGCGGCATCGATCCAGCCGGCCTCGCCGCGCAGGAGTTCCAGCGCCTCGGTCTCCACCGGCGTATGGCTGACCACGGAGAGAAGCTGCTTGTGCGACCAGACGTCGTGCTCCAGCGGCGCCACGTTGAGGTCGCCCACCAGGATCGCCGGGCCGGCCACGCGCCGCCCGCCCCAGGCGCGCAGATCGCGCAGGAAATCGAGCTTGTGCGCGAATTTCGGGTTGAGGCCGACATCCGGGATGTCCCCGCCGGCGGGGACATAGAAATTGTGGATCACGAGACCGGCGGCCGCGCCGGCCTCCGGCCCGAGCACCGCCGAGATGTGGCGCGCGTCCGGCCGCTCGCAGAAGGCCATGACGTCGCGGGTCAGCAGCGGAAAGCGCGAGAGGATGGCGACGCCGTTATAGCCCTTCTGCCCGGCGAACACGACGTGGTCGTAGCCGGAACCGCGCAAGGCCTTGAGCGGAAAGGCGTCGTCCGGGCATTTCGTTTCCTGCAGGCAGAGCACGTCGGGCTTCGCCAGCGCGAGGAAACGAAGGACGAGATCGATGCGCAGCCGCACCGAATTGATGTTCCAGGTGGTGACGGAGAGGCGCAACGGGTCTAGCTCACATGTGTCATAAGGATCGGGACCGGCCGCTTCGATAGACCGGATCGGCCTGCCCGTCGCCGCAGAAGTGCCGCGTTCCGCCATCGGAAGGAACGCGCCGTAGAAGATACAGGAAGGATCGCCCGTCGTGTCGCGCACCCGCTCTGCGCTCTTCAACGTCTACTGGGCCGGCTGGACCGCCCTGTTCGCGTTCCCCCTCGTAGTGCTCGCGATCCTCGGTTGCCCGACCCGGCCGATCCGGGCGGCGACGCGGCTGTGGTCGCGCGGCATCCTGTTCGGGCTGCGCCACATCGTCGGCCTCAGCTACGTGGAGGAGGGGCGGGCGCATATCCCGGCGGAGCCCTGCCTGATCGTGGCCAACCACCAATCGGCCTGGGAGACCCTGGCCTTCCTCATCCTGATCCCCAACGTCGCCATCGTCGCCAAGCGCGAACTCGTGGCGATCCCCATCGTCGGCTGGTTCCTGCGCCGCTCGCCGATGATCATCATCGACCGGGCCAACGGCACCCAGGCCCTGCGCACCATGATCGACGAGAGCCGGCTCGCCATCGCGGAAGGGCGCTCGATCCTGATGTTCCCGGAAGGGACCCGCAGCACCATCGACGCGCCGGTGCAGTTCAAGCGCGGGGTCGAGCTTCTCTACGCCAAGCTCGGCCTGCCGGTGCTGCCGGTGGCGGTGAATTCCGGCCTGTACTGGCCCCATGGCGGCTCGCGCCACATCCCCGGAACCGTGGTGGTGAGCTACCTCGCGACCCTGAAGCCGGGATTGAGCGGGGGCGAGTTCATGCGCGGCACGCAGGATGCGATCGACGCGGAGCTGGATCGCTGGCGGGGTAGCGCGGCGATGGAGCTTCAGGCGTCCTGACGCCCCCGTTCCCGGACGCCTGGAGCGCCAGCGGCTCGACATCATAGGGACGCTGCGCGGCGTCTCGTGCTGGGCCCCGGCTCACCCTCCGCTTCGCTTCGGGCGGCCGGGGAAGGGGAGCATGTGACGACGAGGGGCTCGTCCGTCATCCGGTCCACGCGACAGCCTTTGATTTCCCGCCACCGTTCCCGGACGCCTGAAGCGCCAGCGGAAGGTGATCCGGGACCCAGCGCAAAATGCGTCGCGCCAGCGGCTCGACATCATAGGGACGCTGCGCGGCGTCTCGTGCTGGGCCCCGGCTCACCCTCCGCTTCGCTTCGGGCGGCCGGGGAAGGGGAGCATGTGACGACGAGGGGCTCGTCCGTCCTCCGATTCAGCCGACAGCCTTTGATTTCCCGCCACCGTTCCCGGACGCCTGAAGCGCCAGCGGAAGGTGATCCGGAACCCAGCGCACAAAGCGCCGCATCAGCGGCTCGATATCATAAGGTCGCTGCGCGGCGTCTCGTGCTGGGCCCCGGCTCACCCTCCGCCTCGCTTCGGGCGGCCGGGGAAGGGGAGTTTGTGACGACGAGGGGCTCGTCCGTCATCCGATCCACGCGACAGCCTTTGATTTCCCGCCACCTTTCCCGGACGCCTGAAGCGCCAGCGGAAGGTGATCCGGGACCCAGCGCACAAAGCGCCGCGCCAGCGGCTCGGTATCATGGGGACGCTGCGCGGCGTCTCGTGCTGGGCCCCGGCTCACCCTCCGCTTCGCTTCGGGCGGCCGGGGAAGGGGAGCATGTGACGACGAGGGGCTCGTCCGTCCTCCGATCCACGCGACAGCCTTTGATTTCCCGCCACCGTTCCCGGACGCCTGAAGCGCCAGCGGAAGGTGATCCGGGACCCAGCGCACAAAGCGCCGCATCAGCGGCTCGACATCATGGGGACGCTGCGCGGCGTCTCGTGCTGGGCCCCGGCTCACCCTCCGCTTCGCTTCGGGTGGCCGGGGAAGGGGAGTTTGTGACGACGAGGGGCTCGTCCGTCATCCGATCCACGCGACAGCCTTTGATTTCCCGCCACCTGTCCCGGACGCCTGAAGCGCCAGCGGAAGGTGATCCGGGACCCAGCGCAAAATGCGCCGCGCCAGCGGCTCGGTATCATGGGGACGCTGCGCGGCGTCTCGTGCTGGCCCCCGGATCGGGTTCCGCTTCGCTTCGGGCGGCCGGGGAAGGGGACCGGGAGTGCGCTCCGCCCCCTCACTGCGCCTTGATCTGCCTCTCCATCGCCTTGTCCTCGGTGCGCCCGTAATTGATGAAGAACTGGCTGCCGTCGACGGCCCGGCCCTTCTGCAGGTTCGAGAGCTGCACCGTGGTCTGGTAGCCCTGCGGGTCGGTGATCCGCCACTGGCTGAGGGTCTTCATCTCGGCGTCGAAGTACAGCTGGATCTTGGAGGTGCCGCCCAGGGTCGCGCGGTCCTCCAGCGAGATGCGGATGCCGCCCGGATCGTTGGAGACGTCGCTCACGGTCAGGTCGCGGGCGAGATCGATCTTGTCGCGGAGCAGGAATTTCAGCGGCGTCTGCGAGATGAAATAGAGGTCCTGGGTCTTGAGCTTGCGGTCCTTCACCGCCACCGAGGTCCCGTCGGCCACCACCTCCATGGGGGAGGGCTGGTCGTAGTCGAAGCGCAGGCGGCCGGGCTTGGCGAGGGTCAACTTGCCGCCGATGCGGCGCCCGTCGGCGGCGATCTGGACGAAGTTGCCGGTGAGCGTGGTCATGCCGTTGAAATAGGCATTGGCCTGGGCGAGCACGGCGGCGGGCTCGGCCTCCAGCATGGACGACGCGGCGGTGGGCGCGCCGACGGCGGCGACCTTGGCGGGTGTCTCGGCGGCGGCGGCCTTGGCGCCGGACTTGGCACCGGTGGCCGCCTTGTCAGGACTCGCCTTGTCGGAGGCCGCCTTGGCGTCCTTGGGTTTGGGCGACTGCGCCACCGGCTTCTTCGGCGCGGCGGGAGCGGCCGGGCCGGGAGCCGCTTCCGGCTCGGGCGCCGGGGCGGGGGCGGGCAGCTCCTTGCGGCCGAACAGGCCGTCGAGGAAGGACGAGACCTGGGCCGAGGCCGGCGCGGGCTGGAGGCTCGCGGCCAGCACGAAGAGCGAGCCGGCGGCGAGGGTGTGGCGGCGGCCGGTCATCGTGGCGCGTTCTCCGAAATCGGGTGAGGTTCCGGCTTAGAACCCCACCCTGTGGCGAATATGGGACGTCGATGCGGTGGCGGTGAGGGGGCGAGGGGACGGTTCGCCTCGTCCGGAGCCGCCCCCACCCCGGTCCCTCCCCGCGAGGGGAGGGAGGCGGAGCTCACTCGTCGTCGTCCATCATCGACGAGGACATCGAGATCGACCCCATGCTGGACGGCGCGGTCTCCATCAGGATCTCGCGCTTGCCGGCGTGGTTGGCCTGGCCGACGATGCCCTCGACCTCCATCCGCTCCATGATCGAGGCGGCGCGGTTGTAGCCGATCTGCAGGCGGCGCTGGATGTAGCTGGTGGAGGCCTTGCGGTCTCGCATCACCACCTGCACCGCCTGGTCGTAGAGGTCGGCCCCCGCATCGATGCCGCCGCCGGCATAGGCGCCCGCATCGAAGATCGGCGCATCGATCTCCTCCGCTTCGGCCGCGGCCGCCTTCTCGGCCTTGGAGGCCTTGGCCGGCTTCTCCTCGGGCGGGCTGTCGTCGATGGTGACCGCCTCGAGATAGGAGGGTCGGCCCTGGCGCTTGAGATGGGCGACCACGCTCTCGACTTCCGAATCCGAGCAGAACGGGCCGTGGACGCGGGTGGTACGGCCGCCGCCGGCCATGAACAGCATGTCGCCCTGGCCGAGCAGCTGCTCTGCGCCCATCTCGCCGAGGATCGTGCGAGAATCGATCTTCGAGGTCACCTGGAAGCTGATCCGGGTCGGGAAATTCGCCTTGATCGTGCCGGTGATGACGTCCACCGACGGACGCTGCGTCGCCATGATCAGGTGGATGCCCGCCGCGCGCGCCATCTGGGCGAGACGCTGGATCGCGCCCTCGATGTCCTTGCCCGCCACCATCATCAGGTCGGCCATCTCGTCGACCACGATCACGATGTAGGGGAGGGCCGAGAGGTCCATCTCCTCCGTCTCGAACACGGCCTGGCCGGTTTCCCGGTTGAAGCCGGTATGGACCTCGCGGGTGATGATCTCGCCCTTGGCCCGCGCTTCCGCCATCCGGGCATTGTAGCCGTCGATGTTGCGGACCGCGATCTTGGACATCTTTTTGTAGCGCTCCTCCATCTCGCGCACGGCCCATTTAAGGGCGATGACCGCCTTCTTCGGGTCCGTGACGACGGGGGAGAGCAGGTGCGGGATGCCGTCGTAGACGGAGAGTTCCAGCATCTTCGGGTCGACCATGATCAGGCGGCACTCTTCCGGCTTCATCCGGTAGAGCAGCGACAGGATCATGGTGTTGATGGCCACCGACTTGCCCGAGCCGGTGGTGCCGGCCACCAGCAGATGGGGCATCTTGGCGAGATCGGCGATGATCGGCTCGCCGCCGATGTTCTTGCCGAGGCACAGGGCGAGCTTGTGCTTGCTGATGCAGAAATCGGCCGAGGACAGGAGCTCGCGCAGATACACGGTCTCGCGGGTCTCGTTCGGCAGTTCGATGCCGATGACGTTGCGGCCGGGAACGACCGCGACGCGGGCGGAGATGGCCGACATCGAGCGGGCGATGTCGTCGGACAGGCCGATGACGCGGCTCGACTTGGTGCCCGGCGCCGGCTCGAGTTCGTAGAGCGTGACCACCGGGCCGGGGCGCACGGCGAGGATGTCGCCGCGCACGCCGAAATCCTGCACCGTCTGCTGGAGGTTGAGGGCGTTCTGCTCCAGCACGTCGGCATCGACCTCCTCGGTGCCGGTGAGCGGCGGCTCGGCCAGCAGTTCGAGGGAGGGGTGCTCGTAATCCTCGTTCTCGACGAGCGACATCGGCGTGTGCCGGCCGGCCGGGATCAGCGTGGCGCGGGGCTCGGGGAAGATCGCGCGGGACGGAGACGGGGCGGGCGGCGGAGCGGGCAGGGCGAGGAGGGGTGCGGGCGCCTCCTCCACCTCGTCCCGCGCATCGGTCGGGCGCGCGACGAGTTCCTCCGGCGCCGCTTCCGGTTCGGGCATCGGGGCCGGAGCCGCCTTCGGGTTGCGCAGCAGGACCGGGCGCGGCGGCAGCGGCACGATGACCGGAGCGACCGCGGCAGGGGAGGGGGCCTGGACGAAGGAGGCCGGCGCCGGAGCCTCCATCACCGGAGGCTGGATGACAGCGGCTTGGCTCTCGGGGGCCGGCATGCGGGCCGGCCGGATCGCGGCGCGGGCGGCCATGGCCGAGACGAGGGGGGAGCGTTGAGCGGACAATCCGGTCGGCTCGATGACGAGGGCGAGGGTCGCCGCCTCGGCCACCGAAGCGACGCGGTCCTCGTGGCTCGGCTCGCCGGCGCGGGCGTCGACATGGCCGTTGTCCTGACCATTGGCGGGGCGGGGTGCGCCGCTACGGTCGAAACGGACCAGACGGTCGAGGACGTAGACCGGGTTCGGCGGAAGCGCGCGCAGCAGCGAGATGTCCACCGGCGGCGAGACGATGAAGGGCACCGGCGCGACCATGTCCTCGACGACCGCCTTCGCCGCGACCATGTCCGGAACCGGAGGCGCGGACGCGGCATCGGCATGGATGGCCGACCACGCATCGAGGGCGAT
Organism: Methylobacterium marchantiae; assembly: GCF_042679825.1. Taxonomy (NCBI): domain Bacteria; kingdom Pseudomonadati; phylum Pseudomonadota; class Alphaproteobacteria; order Hyphomicrobiales; family Methylobacteriaceae; genus Methylobacterium; species Methylobacterium marchantiae. The sequence continues at coordinate 62,130 of NZ_JBHTND010000028.1, forward strand.
CGAATCCTCGCCGTCGAACCAGGCCCGCATGGCGGCCCAGTCCGGCACGTCGGTCCAGTCGCGGTCCACGGGCGATGCCGCGGGGGCGAGGGCGGGGGCGGGCTCGGCCACGGTCACGACCGCCGGGATCGGCAGCGGCTCGTCGGCGACGGCCGCGAGGACGGCCTGCGGGCGGCGGTCG